>NZ_JBYUWC010000004.1:0-245775 GCF_058137865.1 Erwinia sp. 009765445 | reverse complement strand
CGCGGGATGGAGCAGCCTGGTAGCTCGTCGGGCTCATAACCCGAAGGTCGTCGGTTCAAATCCGGCTCCCGCAACCAATTTAACACCTTAACGGGTGTTTTTTTGTTTCTGGCGTTTGAGCATTTCTCCCTGCCTCTTTCAAACTCTTTCCAGGCGAGTCAGCACCCGCCCGGATAGCCCGCTATTTCCCCGGCGTCAGAGCTGCCCCGCTGGCAAACCAGGCCTTAATTCCGCCCAGAATCGACTCAGCCACCTGATGCTGAAAACGAGTAGTGCGCAGTTTACGCTCCTCTTCCAGATTGCTGATAAAGGCCGTCTCCACCAGTATCGACGGAATATCCGGTGCCTTCAGTACCGCAAATCCGGCCTGATCCACCGTTTTCTTATGCAGATGGTTCACTTTGCCCAAACGTGACAGCACCTCTTTGCCGAACTTCAGGCTGTCATTGATGGTCAGGCTCTGCACCATATCGAACATGGTATGGTCGAGATAGCGGTCACCGCTCATGCTGACACCACCAATCAGGTCTGATTCGTTCTGCGTCTGTGCCAGATAGCGCGCTGCGGTACTGGTGGCTCCTTTGGTGGACAGTGCAAAAACGGAGGAACCTCGTGCTGCCCGGTTGGTAAAGGCATCAGCATGAATGGAAATGAACAGGTCGGCACGCAGCTTACGGGCTTTGGCTACCCTCACCTTCAGCGGAATAAAAACGTCTTCATTGCGGGTCATGTATGCCCGCATGTTCGGCTCTTTGTCGATCAACACTTTCAGCCGACGGGCAATTTTCAGCACAATGTCTTTTTCGCGCGTCTTATTCTTTCCTGTCGCCCCGGGATCCTCACCGCCATGCCCCGGATCGAGCATGATGACAATCGGGCGATCTTTCCCGGCTTTTCCCGGCAGTGGTGCTTTTGGCGGCTGATCTTTATCAAGATTGCCTTTGTTGTAATCCTCCAGCAACGCCAGCAGCGGATCGTCCTCATGCTGATAACTTTTCCCCTTTGCCGGATAGAGGTCCAGCACCAGGCGGTATTTGATCCCGGCAACCGGATCCAGCGTGAAAAGCTTTGGCGTGACGTTTTGCTTCAGCTCCAGCACCAGCCTCACCGTGTTTTTGTCGAACTGGCCAACCCGCGCATTTTTAATATAGGGATCGTCGCTGCGCACCAGGTTTGCCACCCCGTTCAGCACGTGATTCAGGTGCAGATTATCGATATCCACGACTACGCGCTCAGGATGACTCAGGGCGAACTGTTTGTATTTCAGTGGGGTGTTGGATTCAAGCGTTAAGCGGGAGTAGGTCGAAGAAGGCCAGATGCGGATGGCGACCACATGGCTGGTGGCCGCAAGGCCCACTTTACTGACGCTGAGCAGCAATACTGCCCCCGCGCTTTTTAACCACCGGCGTCGGCCTGGCGAAGGTAAATCTGACATGCCACTCCAATCTGATTGCTGTTTTTTTAAGGAAAATAAAGCCAAATAACTACCAAGTTCGAAAACTTTAGCGAATCCTGCTGATAGTGTCACCAGGAAATAGCCCTCCGGCGTACCAAATAAGATCTTTTTCACGCTACAGTTAAACAGAGGCGTAACGAATTGCCCCTTGCGCCTGAGCGATAAAAGAATAAAAATACACTTTTAGCGAATAATAATTCATAGAGGATTAGTCGTGAAGGAACGGAGTACCGAGCTGGTTCAGGGGTTTCGTCATACCGTCCCCTATATCAATGCCCACCGTGGTAAAACGTTTGTCATTATGCTGGGTGGTGAAGCCATTGAGCATGAAAACTTTTCAGGCATCGTCAATGATATTGGCCTGCTGCACAGCCTGGGCATCCGCCTGGTGGTGGTGTACGGTGCACGACCGCAAATCGATGCCAACCTGGCCGAACATCATCTGGAACCGCTGTACCATAAACACACCCGCGTGACGGATGCCCAGTCGCTGGAGCTGGTGAAGCAGGCTGCTGGCCGTCTGCAGCTGGATATCACCGCCCGCCTGTCGATGAGCCTCAACAATACTCCACTGCAGGGTGCGCACATTAACGTGGTGAGCGGTAACTTTATTATCGCGCAGCCGCTGGGCGTGGATGATGGCGTGGACTACTGCCACAGCGGGCGCATCCGCCGTATTGATGAAGAAGCGATTCATCGCCAGCTCGACAGCGGTGCTATCGTGCTGATGGGTCCGGTAGCCGTTTCCGTCACCGGTGAGAGCTTTAACCTGACCTCGGAAGAAGTTGCCACCCAGCTGGCAATCAAGCTGAAGGCCGAGAAGATGATCGGCTTCTGCTCCGAGCAGGGTGTCACCGACGGCGAAGGGGATATTATCTCCGAGCTGTTCCCCAATGAAGCCCAGCAGCGTATTGAAGAGCTGGAAAAGAGTGATGACTATCTTTCCGGCACGGTGCGTTTCCTGCGCGGTGCAGTGAAAGCCTGCCGCAGCGGCGTGCGCCGCAGCCATCTGATCAGCTATCAGGAAGATGGTGCCCTGCTGCAGGAGCTGTTCTCCCGTGATGGTATTGGTACGCAGATCGTAATGGAGAGCGCTGAGCAGATTCGCCGTGCCACCATCAATGATATCGGCGGTATTCTGGAGCTGATCCGCCCGCTGGAGCAGCAGGGTATTCTGGTGCGACGCTCGCGCGAGCAGCTGGAGATGGAGATCGACAAGTTCACCATTATCGAGCGTGATAATCTGACCATCGGCTGTGCTGCACTGTACCCGTTCCCGGAAGAGCAGATTGGCGAGATGGCCTGCGTGGCGGTGCATCCGGATTACCGCAGCTCATCGCGCGGGGAAGCTCTGCTGGAACGGGTTGCGCTACAGGCTCGTCAGATGGGGCTGAAAAAGCTGTTCGTACTGACCACCCGCAGCATTCACTGGTTCCAGGAGCGCGGCTTTATGCCGGTGGATATTGAACTGCTGCCGGAAAGTAAAAAGCAGATGTACAACTATCAGCGCCGCTCCAAGGTGCTGATGGCCGACCTGCGCCATGCCCGTCTTGCCTGAAGCGCAGGCATTCTTCCGCCTTCAGTGAGTTTCTGCAATCAGGTACGAAATCACCTTCTCCACCCCGGGCACCTTACCGTGCCTGATTTATTCCAGAGTCTGCCCCGCGGCGGGCATCCTCCCTTTGCTGTGGGGTGCCGGTTTTTTTTCAGGAATCGCTTCTCAAAGAAGTACCAGGAAATCACCGCCAGCAGGGTAGTAATCAACACGGTTAACACCAGCCCACCCCATGGACTGGCGGAATACCATCCCCTGTCAATCAGCACCTGAATCACCGGCCAGTGAAACAGATACACACCGTATGAGAAATCACCATAGCGGCCTGCGGGCACTTGTTTAAACATCCCCAGACAAAACAGCAGGACTACCGATGAGAACGCCACCGGCTGGACCAGCTGGGACAGCATCGTATCTCTGGAAAGAATAAACAGCACCAGTGAAATCACCGCGATCTCCCTGAGTCTGTCAGCCACCCGCCCACTGAGGGCAACCAGCGTGCCGAAGAAAAAGTAGCTGGACAGGCTGACAAATTGCTTTGCCAGCATATCCGCTTTAGCCCCGCTGTAGACCCAGGTGAAATAGTAAAACCAGCCGCAGGAGATCAGGTAAATAATCAGCCAACAGGTGAACGGCCGGGATTTCATCAAAGGAAAAACCAGCGGCAACAGCGCATACAACGTCAGCTCTGCCTTAATGGTCCACAGCGAACCGTCCATTGACTGGACGGGATTGTTGAGAAACACACCGGGCAGCGAGGGCTGAATAAAATTCATAAAGCTGATATTGGCCAGGGCATATTTCAGCGTGGTTTTACTGATAAAGAACTCGCTCAGCGGATAAGAAGTCAGAGCTGCACCGCTGATAATGCAGGCAACAATAGTAAGCAGATAGGCAAGAATAATACGCCGGGCGTGTTTTTCAGCATAATCGCGCCATGACCTGCATCGCTGAAAACTGAGGGCAATCAGATAACCGCTGATAGCGAAAAAACCTTTTACTGCAAAGCTGCCGCTGAACAGGTGCAACAGAAAACGTAGTGACTCAGAACGCGAAACCGCCGCCGCATGAACCAGCAGGACAATAAAAGCCAAAACCAGTCTCACCAGGTCAAAATTATTTTTATTACTCATCTGTCTGCTTCCTTTCAACGCCCTGAACAGACGGCACAATCAGGCTAACTTCCGTGGTAACTGCTTAAAACGCTAAACCGGATGGATCAGCATAAAAGTCCCGGATACATGATAGCCAGTAACGGACTGTTTTCTGGCGACGGTGTTGTAATAGAGGTAATACAGGAGCATCAGTACCGTTATCGTAAGCGCGATAACGCGCAGGATTCTCCGGCATTCAAATACGCAAATGGAGAGCAACACGGGTTCAACTTGCAGAATACAATTCGCCAGTCGTCCCCCGGAGGCATAATCCTGCAGTGCCATTCTCAATCCGCTACCGATTGCAAAAGTCAGTACCAGAAGGTAAAAAAATGCAAACCTCTCAGGCGCGCTATTTTTAATCTTGTCATTCAACAGCAATGCGCTGTAAATAAAAACAAACAGAATTTTTTTGAGATTAGATAAGGTGAAAATTCCCTGTTCCTGTGCCGAATCCCGATCGGCATAGCCCATTGCCCGTTCTCCCAGTGAGCCAAGGTGGGACGAGATAAAGGCAATCACCGACTGACTCCCCATCATAGCCAGCGGAATACAGACCAGGACAATGGCTGTCGGAATATATTTGTTTTTTTTAAGTATCAGTGCGGCAGGGATTAACAAAGCGACGATCGCTGTGGCATGGCTGATAAATGAGAGAAACAGTAACCCTGCGCTCCCGGCCTTGTTCCTGATGCTCAGGTGATAGACAAATCCCAGAAAAAAAGCGGAGCTGAGTCCGAAGCGGATCTGGTTCAGGTCTTTGTTAATAAACAGATGGGCTGAATAGACTGCCAGCGCAACAATCGGTAACGGTGAAAGCTTTCTGAAAAAGTGCGCATTGACGCAGACGGAGATCATGCAATAAAAAAAGATAAACACATCAGCATTAGTGGTGAATATCCTGACCAGGCAGGAGATCAAATAAATGGCTGGCTCATAGCGAAACTGATCCATCGCCAAAACCAGTCCCAGAATAGTGATTTTTGCGTTGAACTCCTGGAAAAATCTTCGGTACTGGTAGTCATCAACGCCGGAGTGAACATCCCGAATGCCGCCAAAAATAAAAACGACACAAACCACGATAAAGTATATATACATGCGCAGCCATCGCGTTTTTTCCCGTTTGGCAAGGAACACTTCAAGAATACCCAGTGCGCAAAGAGACAGGTTGATAATCCAGTACATTTCCATTTAATTTTCTTTTCTTTTCTTTTTTTCCTTGGAAAAAATAATTTATAGCATATCTGTGAACGATAAAAACAGGCATAAAATCTTAATTAACCAAAAAAAAAGGAAACAATATTCAAAAAAAAAAATAGCAAAGATAATTCCCCAAAATCCTTTCCGGGAAACCTGAAATAAAAATAGTTAATAAAAATATTCAGTCGTGAGTTTTATTCTTGCAGTCGTTCAACCAGGCCACTGCGGCGCAGAGTGCGCATTTTCACCGCGTTATTAAACACGCCACTATCGACATATAAAGTCAGGCGCTGTTTTGCCCGGGTAATGGCGGTATAGACCAGTTCACGGGTCAGCACCGGCGTGAACTGACCCGGCAGTACCAGCAGGGTATGATCGAATTCAGACCCCTGTGATTTATGCACGGTCATGGCGAAAGCGGTATCGTGCGGCGGCAACCGGCTGGGTTGCACCGCTTTAATGGTGCCATCGGGCAGCGGGAAAAATACCTTCAGCGATCCTTCCTCATCATTCATCGCAATACCAATGTCCCCATTAAACAACCCCAGTGTGCTGTCATTACGGGCAATCATCACCGGGCGGCCGACATACCATTTGCCGCTGGCACTGGCACGCTGGATCAGCCTTTTCTTCTGCAGCGACGCCTCAATTCGTTCGTTGAGCCCCATGACACCAAATGGTCCCTCGCGCAGCGCGCACAACAGCTGGAAACGGCCAAAAGCCTCTATCACCTGCTCAGGCATCGCACCCTGCCCCAGCAGCAACAGATAGTCCTGATAACCTGCAACACAGCTGTCCAGAAGATGCAGGTACTCTTCGCTGCTGCTGAGAGAGAATCGTTCAATATCGCCGAACCCTGCAGCAAAGACTTTCTCCACCAGGCGGATATCACCGGCATTCACGGCCAGCGCCAACTGCCCGATCCCGGAGAAGGCATCAAAGCGGTAGCTTTTACGCAACAGGCAAATGCTGTCCCTCACAGCGGGCGCGGACGGATTTTCGTTCCCGTCAACCACACAACCGGTAAGCCGCATCAGCTCTTCAGCCCTCTGGCTGCTGTAACCCGTTTCAGCGCAGCGACAGATATCGCCCAGCACAGCGCCTGCTTCCACTGAGGCCAGCTGATCGCGGTCACCAAGGAAAATCACCCTTGCCTGCGGCGGCAGGGCGGCGATCAGATTGGCCATCATCGGCAGATCGACCATCGAGGCCTCGTCTACTATCAACAAATCCAGATGCAGTGGGTTACCCGCGTGATAACGCATGCGCTGGCTGCCGGGTACTGCACCGAGCAGCCGGTGTAAGGTGGTGGCCTCGGCAGGAAAACGCTGCTTTTCAGCCTCGCTGACGTCCAGCCGTTGCAGGGCTTTGCCCAGCGACTCCGTCAGGCGCGCGGCGGCTTTACCGGTCGGCGCGGCAAGACGAATACGCAGAACCCCGGCTGAAAGCTCCAGTAGTGAAGCCAGCAACTTTGCCACGGTGGTGGTTTTTCCGGTACCCGGTCCGCCGGAAATCACCGCAATCTGACGGGTGATAGCGACTGCCGCAGCAATTTTCTGCCAGTCTTCGGGCTGCTGGCCGAAATGGCGATCCAGCGCAGCCCGCAGGCGGCCTTCATCGAAACCAGCCAGCGGCGCATCTTTAATGATAAATCGTGCCACCTGCCCCTCAGACTGCCACATCCGGTGCAGATAAAGGCGCTGCTGGTGCAGCACCAGCGGCGTCGCACGGGAGCCATCGCTCACCGCCTCAGCCGCTGGCAGAAGGGTGTCCCAGTCAGGCTCTCCGGCCATCTGCCAGAGCTGACGGGCCAGTTCCGGATGGCGTCCGCCAAATAACAGCGGTTCAGTAAACCCGCTCAGAGGCAGGCAGACATGCCCTTCCCCTGCCTCAGCGCTGACACAGGCAGCCGCCAGCATCAGCGCGGGCTGATCAGCACCGGCAATCATGCGGGCGAACTGAACGTCCAGAGAACGCAGCAGCCGCTGGTCGCAGGCCGCCATCAGCAGCTCAGCCATTCCGCTCATCCTTCTTCCCCTTCTTTACCGGCAAACAAAGCATCCAGCGAGGCAACAAACTCTGCCTGCGGCCGGGTGCGATACACACCGTTCTCACTGGCAGTACCGTCCACGCCGCGCAGGAACAGGTAAATGACACCGCCAAAATGCTGCTGATAGTCGTAATCCACCAGGCGGTGCCGCAGATAGCGGTGCAGCGCCAGCGTATAAAGCTGATATTGCAGATCGTACCGGTGCGACTGCATGGCCTGCGCCATTGCCGTTGGGGTGTAATCCTCACCCGACTCGCCCAGCCAGTTTGATTTGTAATCCAGCAGATAATATTTTCCCTGCCAGCAGAAGACCAGGTCGATAAATCCCTTAAGCATGCCCTGAACCTGCTGGAAATTCAGCGGCGGGCAACCTGCCGACAGCGGGTCATAGCGGCGCACCAGCTTATCGAGGCTGTCAGCACTCAGCAGGCGCTGGATGGGCAGATAAAATTGCAGCTCAACCTGACGGCTGGTGTCCGGAAGCTGGTTCAGGCTGACACCAGAATCATCCAGCGGCGTTTTCAGCACACGTTCCAGCCATTCGGTCATCACCGGCAGCCAGGCGGGATCGTGCCCCTGCGCAGCCAGCTGTTCGCCCAGCCACGCCTCATCCACAGGTTGGGTAAAATCCAGTACTTCAAACAAGCTGTGAAGAAACGTCCCCGGTGCAGCCCCTCGCGGAAAAGTATGTGGCGTGAGCTGCGCAACTTGCTGGCCATGCGCCTCACCTGCCGCATCCACATCCAGACGCGGCAACAAATCGAAAGTGGCGGAATGCCCCTGCTGCTGGAGGCCCGAATAACTGGTCACCCGCCACTCGTCGCGCAGCGACCGGTTAATTTGCAGGCTGCCAAGCTCCGGCAGGGTAGCCTGCACTGGCTGCCAGGGTTCGCTCGCCGGGGCTACTGCCTGCGTGACCACTATTGCGTCATTTTCCAGCGCCAGCAGCAGCTCCCGCAGTTGAGAGGCATCAGCGGCTTCCCCCCGCTGAAGCAGATAGCCAACCGCACTGTGGTGCAGATCGCTGGCACCCTCTTTTTTCCGGTTGCCCTTCACAAGAGGCGCAATACCCACGCTGCAGTGCCAGACCGAACGGGTCAGGGCAACGTAGAGCAGGCGCAGATCTTCCGCCAGCCGCTCCTGCTCTGCCAGCTCAATACTCTCGACATCATCGTGTAAATCCAGCAAAGCCTGGAAACTCTGCCGGTCATGATAGATGCCCTGTCCAGCCTCGCGGTAATTGGCGACAAAGGGCAGCCAGACCAGCGGATACTGTAACCCTTTGGATTTATGGATGGTGACAATCTGCACCAGATGACGGTCGCTCTCCAGCCGCAGCTGCTGGCTGGCCGACTGACCGTTGGGCTGTGCCACTTCCTGCGCCAGCCAGCGCACCAGCGCATGCTCGCTGTACAGCTGTGCGGATGCCTCCTGCAACAGTTCGCCCAGGTGCAGCAAATCTGTCAGACGCCGCTCTCCGCTTTCCGAGGCCAGCAGGTTTTCGGCTATCTGCCAGTGCGCCATCAGCTCACGCAACATCGGCAGTACGCCACGCTTCAGCCAGCGCTGCCGGTAGCGGTCGAATTCGTCCACCAGTGCATCCCACTGCCGTTCGTCCTGGCTGAGGGCCTCCAGCGTCAATGCATCCAGACCAAAAATGCTGGTCGCCAGCGCACTGCGTAAGATTCGCTCCTGCTCAGGAGCCAGCACAGCCTGCAGCAACCACAGCATTTCACGGGCTTCCTGAGTGGTGAACACGCTGTCGCGACTGGAGAGATAAACGGACGGGATGTTGAGGCCATTCAGCGCTTCACGCATGACCGAAGCTTCGCCCCGACTGCGAACCAGAATGGTGATATCTGATGCCTGCACCGGGCTGAGCTTATCACCTTTACCAATCAGCGCCGTGCCCTGCTGCCCGGCAGTCAGCCAGTGGCAGATCTCGGCCGCGCACTGGCGGGCCATAAATTGTTGGTAATCACTTACCCCCACGCCATCACCCGGCTGTAACCAGAAGCGCAACGCGGGTTGCTCTTTCCCATCCACCATAAAGCGCAATGCGGCATTTGGCCCGGCAGACTGCACGGCAATAAAAGGGATCTCACTGAACAGGAAGGGATTTTCCTGGCGGTTGAACAGCTGATTGACACTGTTAACCATCGCCGGAGACGAGCGCCAGTTTGTCTCAAGGGTGTAGTGGGCGCTAACTTCGTTACGCGCCTTCATATAGGTGAAGATATCCGCACCGCGAAAGGCATAAATTGCCTGCTTGGGGTCGCCAATCAGGAGCAGCGCATTGTCAGGCTGCCGGGCATACAGCGTGCGGAAGATACGGTACTGCTGCGGATCCGTATCCTGGAATTCATCAATCAGCGCGACCGGATAGCGCCCCCGAATAGCCGCGGCAAGTGCCTCTCCACCGGGCTGATGCAGAGCGCTGTCCAGCCTGCCCAGCAGGTCGTCGAAGCCCAGCAGTGCGTTGAGCCGCTTCTCTTTCTGCGTGGCAAAACGAATTTCGCTGAGGGCACGGGCAATCACCAGATCGCGCATCGACAGCGGCTCCGCGAGAAAACGGTCGATCTGATCAAACAAGGGATGCTGAGGCGGCTCCCCTTTTTTGGTCTTCTCCAGCAGTATCCGCTGACCAAAGCGCTCAAGTTCTTTCGGAAAGGCATAGTCGGTCGTCTCTTCCTGCGCCCACTGGGTGAGTTTTTCCAGCCAGTTTGGTAAGTGCTTACTGCTGTAACTGCGCTTGTCCACGCCTGACAGGGCAATCAGATCGTGCAGATTACCCGCCGCCAGCCACGCGGCTTTCAGCTGGTCAATCTGCGCGATGATTTTCTCATGGCGCTCCGTAAAGGTTTCCTGCAGATCTGGCGGATACTTCAGCGATGGGGCTTCGCCGTTCAGCCACGGTGAGAGCGTTGCCAGCAGCTGTTCCGGTCCCTGCCACATCTGGGTCATCACCCGGGCAATCGGCAGCGGCAACGGATAGCAGTTGCGACGCCAGAAATCCGCCGCTGCCTGACGCCGCAGGGGAAATTCATCCTCTATCAGCTGCTGCTCAAACAGCATGCCGGACTCAAACGCATTAAGGTTCAGCATGCGCTGGCAGAAGCCGTGGATGGTGAATATCCCGGCATCATCCATCTGCCGTTCGGCGGCCAGCAGCTGAGCAGCGGCCTGTGGCAGATCGCCGATCTCCTGCAGCAGCAGGCTCAACATGCCATCTGAAGAGTGACCACGGACGCAGGCAATTCGCAGCTGGTGAATATTCTCGCGGATACGGCCACGCAGCTCAGCAGTGGCCGCCTCGGTAAATGTCACCACCAGGATCTCTTCCACTGCCAGCGGTCGGGCATAAGCAGCTTCACCACCCAGCCCCAACAGCAGCCGCAGATAAAGCAGCCCGATGGTGAAGGTCTTTCCGGTACCCGCCGAGGCCTCGATCAGCCTTTCGCCCTGCAGCGGCAGCGTCAGGGGATCAAGACGCTGGGCTGCTGTCATGGCTTATCACTTTTCACCGGGAAAGACTGTTGCAGTTTCGACACTTCCTGCCAGGTGGTGAAACCTTCGGGCGCAGCATAATCCGCCTTGTCGTGCTGGCTGCCGGAGATCTGCGACAGCAGCATCAGGCCCTGCGGAGCAATCACCGCATCATGGAAGAAGGTAGCCAGTTTTTCTGGCGTCAGCGCCTGGATCTGCGCAATCACTTTGGCGCGCGTGTCGAAGTTGTAGTTTTCACGGTTAAAGTCTTTGCTGAAACGTCCGGCCTCTTCATCCAGCGTTTGCGGGCGCTGCTTCAGTTCGTTGATCATCGCCGCCTGATACTGAGCAAAATCTTCTTTGCTCATCTCACGCAGACGCTTCTCGGCGGTCGGATAAAATGCCTGGAAACGGGTCAGCAGGTAAGCCGGTTGCCTGACGTTACTCTGCAGCAGGAAGCCAATTCCCCACTGACGACCGACCGGCATCTGGAAAGAGAACACCGCGTAACCGAGCTGCTCTTCAGTACGCAGCTGGTTGTAGAACCACGGCTGGATAATCTGGCTGAGCATGGCGCTGCTGGCCACGCTGGTATATTCCTCGTAGCCCAGCGGGATATAGAGCGCGGCCAGCGCGGAATCAGTGCTGCTGCCTGCCTGCTGCAGATTGGCTGACGTTTTCTTGTCGATAAAGAGATACTGGCTGTGCCACCAGCTTTCGCCTGAGCAGTTCAGCTGGGCTTTTACGTCACTGGCCAGCGATTTTACGCTGTCCGCCGTCATATTGCCGACCACCATCATCTCCGGGGTCGATTTCTCCAGCAGCATTTTGCGATAGGCATCCAGATCCTGCAGGGTAATTTCAGGGACCAGTTTGCGGCGCTCTGCACGCTGGGTATACGGCAGCTGTGACAGCATCTGCGCAGGCTGGATTGCCAGCTCGAAGGCTTTGCCTTTCTCTGCAGCAGCCAGTTGCTGAAGGTACCAGGATTTGGCCTGATCCAGCTGCTGCTGCGTCGGCTGGTAAGTGGCATAGCTTTTCAGTAACGCTTTCATCAACTCCGGCAGATGCTGCGTAAAGCCGCTGGCGTTGAAGGTGACACCATCATCCTCACTGGTGGAGAAACTGATGCCACCAACGGAAGCCTGCGAGTTCAGCTCATCCAGCGCCAGACCGGCCAGATAATCATTCAGACCATACATCACCTGATTTTTCGCCGTGCTCATCGCCTCTTTGTTACGCAGCGAGAGCGTGATATTGGCCTTTGGATCGTCAGCATAATACTGGCTCGGCATATAGAACACGCGCAGGCCTGGCTGGTTAACCAGCTCCTCCGGATGGTCATACTTGCGATCGGATTTAATCAGCGTGAAATCGTCCGGAATGTACGGGTTAAGCACCGGCAGTAACAGAGAGATTTTATCGCTGGCGGCCTGCCAGTCGGCAAAGCGCTGCGGAGTGATGGTATCCACCTGATAAGGTGCATTAACAAAGTAAGCCATCTTGTTATGTGGCTCGTCCGGGCTGATAAACCAGATGCGGGCATTTTGCGGCGTCATGCCGTCCAGCCGGGCTTTAATCGCCACCGGATCGTACCGATCGGCGATATAAGGCGCATCCAGGGTGTCAGCAACCGGTACACGCAGCATAGTGTCAGCCAGCCACTCGATGTAATCCATATCGCGGGTGATGGACGGGTAGCGGAAGTCCAGGTTCAGAACATGCGCCACTTCATCGAAATAACGTTTATCGATACCGCCGGTGCGCAGCTTATTCAGATAGCTGAACACTGCCGCAATCACCTCATCGCGGTTAGCCAGCCCTTTATCGGTCAGCGAAACGGAAATGGAGAACACCCCACCGTTACGGTCAATGACCGGATCGGCTCCGGCATCAATCGAGTCGGCCAGACCGCTGATTTGCAGCCAGTCGGACAACGTATTTTTACTACGGTTACCAATCAGGTAGGCAATCAGCGTGTCGGTTTTGCTGCGGAATTTGTCGCTGTTATTTTCGATACGGAATTCAATTTTCAGCTGCTTACGCGGCTGGGCAGGCACGTAGTGGATAATGATGCCTTTCTGCTTATCGGTCGCTACCGGCACGGTGATATCTGGCACCGTGGCATTACGATTATCCACACGTCCATAAGTATTGGCGGCGATTTTCTGCAGTTCTTCCAGCGGTTTGCTACTGTAGATCACCGCTTTCATCAGATTCGCGGAATAGTAACGATGGTAAAAACCTTTCAGAGCCTGATGCAGGTTGCTGTCCGGTTTGTCCTTAAGCGTTTCCAGATTCCCTCCTGAAAACAGTGAACCTGGGTGTTCAGGGTTAAGCGTTTCTGCCCCCACCTGTGCCATACGCAGGCCATCACGGGAGCGGGCCATGGTCAGTTCAGCATTCACCGCATGGCGCTCGCGGTCCGCATTGACCGGGTCCAGCAGCGGCTCGGCAATGGCGTCCGCCAGCCGGTCAACGGCAGGCTCCAGCGCGTCATTTTCCACCTCAAGGTAGAAGGCCGTTCGATAAGACGCAGTGCTGGCATTGTGGCTACCGCCGTGCTTTTTGAGGAATTCAGCGAGGTTATCAGGCTGTGGATAGCGTTTTGAGCCCATCAGCAGCATGTGCTCGAGGTAGTGCGCCAGCCCCTGTTGGTTACGCGGGTTTTCCAGCGATCCCACCGGGATAGTCAGCGCCGACAGGGATTTGGTCGCCTGCGGATCGGAAACCAGCAGCACCGTCATGCCGTTATCAAGGCGGATAGCCTGATACTGGCGCGGATCTTTTTCACTTTTGCGGATCGTTTCAGGGATCGGCTGCCAGCCTGGTTGCGCCTGAGTCAGTGGACTCCAGAAGGTGACAAGCAGAAACAGAGTGGTGAACCAGACTGCATAACGACGCATTCAAACTCCTCAACGTTCTAATCTTCTGTCAGGCCTGCGCAACGCACAAAACGACAGATGTTTATCCCAGAAAGCTCACTTTCGGCTGTGTTTGATAAGCGAGCAGAAAAAAACTCGAAAAATAAGGTTATAAAGTAACACTACAGGATGTCTGACTTAATGTCATTGATCTGCAGCAGCGGCAGCAGCCAGGCTTCCGCGTTAGCCGTAATAACCTGAACGGTGTCCTCATCCAGCGTGCGGAACAGGCGTGCCAGACTGGGATCGCTACTCTCACCCTCCACCTGCATATTCCCCTGCCAGGCCTGCAGCAGTTTTATTCGCGCTTTTGCCTGAGTGCCTTCATCATGCAGAACGGTCAGGGATTTTTCATCAAAGCTGGCCTGCAGCCAGGCTCCACCGGTGCGGGGCAGCAGCAGCAACGGCGCAGACATGCCCTGCCGGTATCCGGCAACGTAACGCTCCAGCCATTCACCCGCCTGCTCCGGCTGCAACGCCGGGAAACGCCACTGGCTCTCTTTACGGCCATACATACGGCTTTCACCGGTTCCGCCAGAGAGACAGTAAACCAGATGCTCAAGCCACAGCGCCAGGCCATCGGTAAAATTCAGCTGGCCGGGACGCCAGCGCAGCAGCCCGTCATCCTGGACCATGGGCAACCAGCCGTTCAACTGCAGCCCACCGACCTGCAGATTGATTTCCCGGCTGGTGGACTCTTTACGTTGCGCCCGGATCTGGCTGGCCAGCTCATTCATATCCGCCAGTTGCTCCTGCCAGAACAGCTCGCCGTAAGCGCCGTACGGCAGATTCCCGGCCGCACGCTGCCGGTCATACAGCGGTTCAGCGGGCTGATCATCAATCAGTGAATTCAGCAGTTGGGTATTCACCTGGTAGCGGCTCAGGTTGTCCAGCGCGAACGGCTCGGCATCCGGCAGTTCGGGATCGGACAGCAGGAAACTCACACCCAGTCGCTGGCTGAAGAAGGCCCGAACCGGGTGACGCCAGAAGCGGACCAGTTGCTCAAAGTTAAGCTCGGTGATTTCCGCTTCCGGCAGCGGCTGCATAAACGGCGGATGCGGCACTCCGCTGGCACTGGCTGCTGGCAACCACTCTGCCGCGTAACTTTGATACTCAGCCTGTGGTGAGAAGTTTTCAGCCGCGAACGGCATGCGGCTGTGCAGATGCTGAAGATGCTTCTCCACTGCGGCAGCGCTGCTGTCCACGTCGAGGTCCTGGTCACCGGGCAGACAGAAGCTCTGGCTGATGTATTCCACCAGTTCGCTGACCAGCACGGAAGGGAAGCGCTCTGAGTTGTCCTGGATCGTCCGTCCGATATAACTGATATAGAGCTGCTGCTGTGCGGAATTCAGCGCCTCCAGGAACAGATAGCGGTCATCGTCCCGGCGGCTGCGATCTCCTTTTTTGGGCTGTTGGCTCATCAGGTCAAAACCCAGCGGCGGCAACGTCCGCGGATAAACACCATCGTTCATTCCCAGCAGGCACACCACCTTAAAAGGGATGGAACGCATTGGCATCAGGGTACAGAAGTTGACCGGTCCAGCGAGGAAGCGCTGACTGATCCTCTCCTGATCAAGCCGGCCTGCCAGTTCATCGCGCAGCAACGTCAGCGGGATTGGCTGCTGATAGTGCGCCTGGATGCCGTAGTTAATCGCCTGCTGCCACTGCTCTTCTATCAGCGCCAGCGCCGCTTCGGTATCGGCATCTCCGGTGAAAAAGTCAGTGAGCAATTCACGGCACAGCGGCAGCCAGCTCTCCAGCCCGCGCGGCGAGGTCAGCTGTTCACGCCAGCGACGAAGACGCATCAGCAGTTCCGCCAGGTTTCCCGCCAGCTCGGCAATCAACCCGCTGGATTCATCATAGGGCAGGATCCCCTGCCAGTGCCCGGTCTCGCTGTTCATGGCGTAACCCAGCAGCATTCTTGTCAGGCCGAACTGCCAGGTGTGCTGGCCGGTTGGTGGCAGATCCAGATCCCGCACCGTATCATCATCCAACCCCCAGCGAATACCGGACTCTCCCACCCAATGCCGCAGGCGTCTCAATCCCTCTTCGTCAATGGAGAAATGCGCGGCAACCGCCGGAACCTCCAGCAGCGCAAGGACCTCTTCCGAAGTGAAGCGGCTGTCCGGCAGGCTGAGCAGAGAGATAAATGCCTGTAACGCCGGATGGGCCTGGCTGGCTCGCCGGTCGGAAATTGAAAATGGCAGATAGCGTTCAGACGGAGCGTTGCCAAACACCGCCTGGATAAAGGGCGTGTAGGCGTCGATATCCGACACCATCACAATAATGTCTCGCGGGGAGAGACCGGGATCTTTGGTCATCATATCCAGCAGCCGATCCTGCAAAACCTCAACCTCGCGCTGCGGGCTGTGACAAAGGTGAATGCTCACCGAACGATCTGCAGGATCCAGAAGCCGCTTATTACGGCTGGTTTCCCACTCTTCCTGCTTCAGCCCAATCACCGCCCTGTCTTCCAGCTCCAGCAAGTCATGCTGCAGGCTTTTCAGCAGGGAGACCGGTTCGATATCCACAAAGGCGTCAATCTCCTGGCACTCCATTTGCGCCAGCAGAAACAGGTTGTCGCGCCCCAGCTTGCCCCATGAAGCCAGCAGAGGATTGCTGAGCTGCTGTTCGCCCGCCTCGTTAAACAGGCCGGAAGCATCCGCCTGGCGGAAAAGCGAGCTTTCGCTTTGTTGCTGGTAATGCTGACGCCGCCGGCTTTGTAGCTTCGCCAGAAAAGCATAGTCCTGAATATCGCCCCAGTACTGACGGCAGGGATTGGTGAACAGCAGATGAATATCAATATGTTTACCCAGTGCCTGCAGGGCTTGCAGATACACCGGAGGCAGCGCGGAGATGCCGCAGATAAACACGCGGTCAGGCAGATCGGCCGGGCGCTCGTGGCTCTTTTCCAGCGCAGAAATAAAGCGCGAGTAGAGATTGGCACGGTGCCACTCAGGTTGCCCCAGCTCGCGGGTATACTCTACCAGCGCGGCCCACAGCGGAGCCTGCCACTGCTGCGCTTCACCCAAACCGTCAACGCTAAGCCCCTTTTCCCAACTGTTCAGCCATTCAGGCCGGTAGACCAGATACTGGTCAAACAGGTCTGCTACACGTGAGGCAAGCTGGAATAACTTGCGCTTGTCCTCATCATCAGTCAGATAGTGACTGAGCATGGCAAATTCATCGCGCGTCAGCATATCGGGCAGGATCGCCATCAGCTTCCAGCTCATGCCTGACTTGTTAAACGCGCTCTCTTTCGGGATATCCGTCAACACGCGGACAAACATATCCCAGATAAATGTGGCGGGCAGCGGAAACGCGATATTAGCGGCAATGCCAAACTGCTCCGCCAGCGACATCTGCAGCCACTGTGCCATCCCCGGACTCTGCACCAGCACCACTTCGGACTGGAAAGGATCGCGCAGCGGCTGGTTTTCAATCTGCCAGGCCGCCAGCGATTTCAGCAAATCCAGCTGATTTGAGTGGTAAACGGTAAACATCACTGCTCCTTTTCCGGGGATCGTCTTCTGCGCGAACACTGTAACCCGTCCGTCGTCTGTTGCAAAACATCAGGGATCACACTGCAACTGCTTCAGTTCCGCTTTGCGGCCCAGCGGGCTGGTTACCGTCACTGCCAGCAACAGACAACCTTCAGGGCCAGGCCGCTGCATCAGTGAGCTCTGCCAGTCAACGGCCTGATAACCCTCAAAGCGGAGCCATGCCTGCCGCCAGGCCTCCCTTTGCTGTAGCTGTTGCTGAGCCCCTTTCGCCAGCGCCAGCTGATAGTGCATTAGCGCAGTGAAACTGAGGGTAAATAACAGTAGAGCCACCAACGTTTCGGGCAGGCTGAAGCCCTGTTGCTCACTCATCCGGCTCACATTCTGCCTCCACTGATAGCGGGCAAAAGTCCAGCCAGCCGTGGGCTCTCTTTTCCAGAGAGCCAGCACTGCTCCGCTCCAGCCACTGATAAAAGGCTATCGTGCCTGCTCCACTGTCTCCCCGCAGCAGTACGGGCAGTTTCTCCTGCTCCAGCAGGCAGGCACGCCACGCCTGCGAAGCCAGCGTTTTGCACTGCCAGCCCAGCAGTGGAGACCACGATTGCTGCTCGCCCCATGCCAGTGCCGACAGGGCCTGACTGGCCTGCTGAAAATACTGGCGCTCATCCGCCACCAGGCTCAGTGACTCGTCAAGCTGGCGACGGGTGGTGCTCAGTAATGCCGCTGACATCAGCAACAACATAATCACCATGATCATTGCCCCGCTCCCTTGCTCCTTCGTATACCACATCTCTGCTCTCCGGGGTTGATGAGGTTACAGCCGGTGCTCCGTTTACCGACTCTCCTGCGCGGATAAATTCACGGTCGTCACCAGGCTTTCCAGCGTCAGAGGATGCTGCGGAAAGGCCAGTATATAACCGCTCAACCTGAGCCGCACCAGCTGTCCTGCCCTGACTACCAGGAATTCTGCCATCTTCGTGGTTGCCGGATCGTTGAGTTTCTCCCAACCACCTGCATCGCACCTCTCCACACCCCGCTGGGCTTCGAGATTTCCATCGCGCAGGCGAAAACCGTAAAAATCACTGTTTTCATTTTCCACCCCTTCCCATTTGCCATTGCTGTTTTCATCCCAGCGCAGCAACAGGCAGTTGCCCTGCGGATTGATTGTCAGCGCCTCTCCCGAACAGTCTCCCCGGCAATAACCCGCCCGGCGAACAGCCTTTTCCAGCGTGCTCATCATCAGCCGCAGCTCTTCATGGAGCTGAATACTCATCAGAGTGCGCAAATTCGCCATCTGCAGCGCAGGCAAAAACCTTGCCGCGCCGATCATCAATATCCCGCTAATGGCCAGTGCGATCAGCATTTCCAGCAGCGTGAAGCCAGCCTGTTTCATGGGCACGAATCCTGGCAAATGCGGACCCTGGCGCGGGAAGATACGATGATATGCCGCTCCCCGGCTGCGCTGGCTATCACTATGCGTCCCGGTTTCGCCACGTTACGGCGACCATAAAAACCCATTCCTTCCGTCACTGAACGCAGCGTTATTTCCGGCCAGGGCGCAGCAAAGACCCGACGCTGGCGCTGACAGGTTAGCTGCAGCGGACCGCTGCCCACACACCAGTTATTGCCGCTGCGTTGCCACAGCAGTTGCTGTCGGTTGTGCCAGTTAGCCTCATTGCGCAGCCTCAGCAGGAAATGTTGGATCTGGCGCGCGCTGGCATTCAGCCGCTGCTGCTGCTGCCAGTTCTGCCAGCCGACCAGGGCAGTCAGCGTCAGCGTGCTGGCGATAATCATCACCACCAGCAGTTCCAGTAAGGTAAAACCGGGATTGATTTTCATCAGCGCAGGATGGTCTTCATCTTAAAAGTCGTCCAGCGTTGAAAAATAACCCTGCGAGACGCCTTCAGCGCAATATCAATCTGTCGTTTGCATTGGCAAAATAGTTGCGGGATATGCCGCAAAAACAGCATGATGTTGCCCTTCTGGCTGGCGAATGCACCAGCTGCATCGCCCGAAAAGCGGTCTGGCTCAGGGCATCCACCGCCATTCGTCCGGGAAAAGAGAAGAATGTTAAACAGGGTTTGTTATGACTGATGAGTGTGAACTGATTGATTTGGCAGGAACTTTTCCACAACTGACCATCGATATGAAATACGCCACCGCCGACAATATCTGCGGCCAGCCAGTCTACTGTGAAGATCGCTGCCTGCTGCATCCCGATGCCGCAGCGGCGCTGGAAAAAAGCATCAGCATCGCCGCTCTGGCTGGCTATACACTGCTGGTTTATGACGCCTATCGTCCGCAGGCTGCACAGCATAATTTATGGCAGGCTTGCCCCGACCCCGCCTACGTAGTGGAGGTTTCTCTGGGTTCAAATCACAGCCGAGGTACTGCCGTTGACGTCACGCTGATCGACAGCGAAGGTCAGGTGCTGGATATGGGCGCAGGGTTTGATGAAATGCACGAGCGTTCCCACCCTTATTACCCCGGACTTACCCGCGAGGCACTCCGAAACCGACTGATGCTGAACGCTATTATGTTTGGCGGCGGCTTTACCGGTATCGCTACCGAATGGTGGCATTTTGAACTGCCCGACTCTGGAAGTTACCCCCTGCTGACGGATCGCTTTGCCTGCTATCCGCCCGCCTGACCTGTATTGCTATCAGGAGCGGCGAGTCGCTCCTGATCGAACTCAAATCGCCACTGGCGCTTTAATCGCCGGGTGCGGATCGTATCCTTCGATCTCAAAATCTTCGAAGCGATAGTCAAACAGGGAAGCAGGTTTGCGCTTGATCACCAGCTTTGGCAGCGGGCGCGGCTCACGAGTCAGCTGCAACCGGGTCTGCTCCAGGTGGTTGCTGTACAGGTGCGTATCACCACCGGTCCAGACAAAGTCCCCCACTTCCAGATCGCACTGCTGCGCCACCATATGCACCAGCAGCGCATAGCTGGCGATATTAAACGGCAGGCCGAGGAAGATATCGCACGAACGCTGATAGAGCTGGCAGGAGAGCTTGCCGTCCGCCACGTAGAACTGGAAGAACGCATGGCAAGGGGCCAGCGCCATCTCATCCAGCTCGCCGACGTTCCAGGCGGAAACGATAATACGGCGTGAGTCCGGGTCGCTTTTCAATTGCTGCAGAACTTTGGTTAACTGGTCAATCTCGCGACCACCGGTGGCACCCCAGCTGCGCCACTGTTTACCGTAAACCGGTCCCAGGTCGCCATTCTCATCAGCCCACTCATCCCAGATGGTGACCTTGTTTTCCTGCAGATAAGCGGTATTGGTATCGCCATTGAGGAACCACAACAGTTCATGGATGATCGAACGCAAATGACATTTTTTGGTGGTGACCAGCGGAAAACCTTCCTGCAGGTTGAAACGCATCTGATGACCAAAAATCGACAGCGTGCCGGTACCGGTGCGATCGTTTTTCGGCGTGCCCTCAGCGAGCACTTTCTGCATTAAATCCAGATACTGTTTCATTTTTCCTCACGAAGTTGCTGAGCGCCGCGACGGCGATAGGCCCAGATCATCATCACAATACCGGCGAAAATCATCGGTGTGGAGAGGATCTGCCCCATGCTGATACTGTTGTCAAACAGGCCAAGCTGAGCGTCCGGCTGGCGGAAGAATTCCACAATAAAGCGGAACGCGCCGTAGCCGATCAGGAACAAGCCGGAGACGGCACCCATCGGGCGGTTTTTACGGATAAAGAGATTCAGGATGATAAACAGCACCACGCCTTCCAGCAGCAGCTCATAGACCTGCGAAGGGTGGCGCGGCAGCACGCCGTAGATAGACAGCAACGTCTGCCATTCAGGATGCGTTGCCGCCAGCGCGACGTCTTCGCTGCGGGAGCCGGGGAACAGCATTGCCCAGGGCAGATCCGGTGCCACGCGGCCCCACAGCTCGCCGTTGATAAAGTTACCCAGACGGCCGGCACCCAGACCAAATGGGATCAGCGGTGCGATAAAATCAGAAACCTGGAAGAAGTTACGTTTGGTGCGGCGGGCGAACCACAGCATCACGCAGATAACCCCAATCAGACCGCCGTGGAACGACATGCCGCCATCCCAGACTTTGAACAGATATAGCGGGTTATCGAGGAACAGCGGCAGGTTATAAAACAGCACATAACCAATACGGCCGCCAAGGAAGACCCCGAGAAAGCCTGCATACAGCAGGTTTTCCACTTCTTCTTTTTTCCAGCCGCTGCCAGGCTTGTTGGCACGGCGCACCGCCAGCCACATGGCGAAAATAAAGCCTACCAGATACATCAAGCCGTACCAGTGCAGGGAGATCGGTCCGACGGAGAAAATCACCGGATCAAATTGGGGGAAAGCCAGATAGCCGTTAGTCATCTTTCACCATTTATAGAGTCTGTCCTGACCGGCAGGCGACGGAATTTATTAACCAGTGCGCGCACGACGCTGCATTAAGGCGCGCATCATAGCACAGCGCGAATTGCAGCGGCCCGGCGGAACTGTAAACTTTATTAAGCTACGGAGATCCCGGGTCAGATTATGTCGGGATTGCGCCGGGGGAAACTTTAGCGTCCACCCCGGATCAGGCCACCCAGCCCGCGACGTTCCATAAAGGCAGCCACCTGATGGCGGACCTCGGTCGCCAGCTGCGCCCGCAGACCAGATTCAGCCAGCTTGCGTGCCTCTTGATAGTCGAGATGGTGCAGCAGGTACTTGACCCGCGCCACGTTACGACCGTTCATGCTCAGATGGTGGTAGCCCAGACCGATCAGTAGCGCAACGCAGGCCGGGTCCCCGGCCATTTCGCCACACAGGCAGAGTTCTATTCCGGCCAGCTTCGCCTCTTCCGCAATGGTTTTCAGCGCTCTGAGCATTGCCGGGTGCAGGCTGTCGTACAGGTTAGCCACACGGGTATTGTTGCGGTCAACCGCCAGCAAATACTGCGTCAGATCGTTAGTGCCTACCGAGATAAAATCGACCCGATTGGCCAGATGACCGATCATAAAGATCATCGACGGCACTTCAATCATCACCCCGATACGCGGTTTCGGGATCGTATAGCCCAGCATTTCCTCCACTTCCAGCGCGGCGCGGTCGATCAGCCGGATCGCTTCATCGATTTCGTCAATGCTGGTGATCATCGGCAGCAGAATACTGAGGTTGTCGCTGGCAACGTTAGCGCGCAGCATCGCCCTCACCTGCACCAGGAAGATCTCCGGCTGATCGAGCGTCAGGCGGATGCCTCGCCAGCCAAGACACGGGTTCTCTTCACTGATTGGCATATACGGCAGCTGCTTGTCGGCCCCGATATCCAGCGTGCGCAGGGTGACCGGTTTTTCCAGGAACAGTTGCAACATGCCCTGGTACTGTGCTACCTGCTCTTCTTCAGAAGGGAAGCCGTTTTGCAGCATAAACGGGATTTCGGTGCGGTAGAGGCCCACGCCATCCACCCAGCTCCCCAGCGCTTTTTCGTGTTCGGCACTCAGGCCTGCATTGAGCATAACCTTGACGGGTTCGCCGCTTTTCAACGCGGCCGGGCACTCGACCACGTCCTCAGCCAGCTTGCTCAGTTCGTTTTCTTCGCTGATCAGCCGCTGATATTCCAGCACCAGCACCGGCTCAGGATCGACCAGCAGCTCACCGCGATAACCATCGACAATCAGCAGCCTGCCGTTCAGCAGTTCGGGCTGAATATCCGCGCCCATCACCGTCGGGATCCCCATCGCCCGAACCATGATCGCCGCGTGGGAGTTAGATGCGCCATCCCTGACCACCACACCCGCCAGACGATCGTGCGGCAACTCGGCAAGGGTTGTAGCCGTCAGCTCATCGGCCACCAGCACAAACCGCTCGGGCCAGGTATTGGTGCCCTGCATGGTGTCATCAAGGTGGAACAGCAGACGCTGGCCAAGCACGCGCAAATCGCCAGAACGCTCACGCAGGTAACTGTCCTGCAGGCTGGCAAACTGGGCGGCAAATTTTTCGATCACCTTTTTAACCGCCCACTCGGCTACCGATCCTTTGTCGATCTCGGCATAGAGATCTTTTTTCAGGCGGTTATCGCTCAGCAGGTGGGAATAAAGATCGAAGATTGCCGCGCTCTCTTTGTTGACGCTGGCAGTGAAACGCTTGCTGTAGCGGCGGAACTCGCCAGAGGCTTCATCCATAGCCAGAGAGAGCCTCTCCCGCTCACGCGCCGTATCCAGCGTTGAAGCTGCGAAAACGTTGTCCAGCGAAGGCTGGGTGGTGTCGACCCACCCTGCGGCAACAGCAACGCCCGGAGCAGCCGCCAGCGCGCGAACGCGGGTCTGCCGGTACTGGCCAAACAGGGCATTAAGCTGTGACTGGGATAGGATTGTCGCCATCTGGGTGGCGAGCGTGACAAGAAACGACTCTTCGCTTTCGTCAAACTGGCGGTGTTCACGCTGCTGCACTACCAGCACGCCAAGCAGCTGGCGACGGCTGATGATCGGCACGCCCAGGAACGAACGGAAGCGCTCTTCTTTGACCGAAGGAACGTATTTAAAACTGGGGTGACTCTGCGCATCTGCCAGGTTGATTGGCTCAGCCAGCCGTCCCACCAGCCCGACGATCCCTTCGTCGAAGGCCAGCGCGACGGTACGGCCACGCGGCTTTTTCAGTCCGCGGGTCGCCATCAGGTAATAGCAGCGGCGATCGTGGTCGGCGAGATAAACCGAACAGACTTCGGTTTCCATCGCCAGGCAGATCTCGTTGACCAGGATATCGAGCGCCTCGGTCAGCCTGGGTGCCCCGGCCACTTTTTCAACTATTTCGCGCAGCTGTGTGAGCATAATCTACGTGGCTTAACCTCTCTTCCGTCGGTAGAGCGCATTTCGTTGTACGGCATTCTCCTGCAGCGGCATTACCACGCCGGCAAACTCCTTCATCACCCGACGATAAACGTCGCGCTTGAAGGACACCACCTGGCGTACCGGATACCAGAAGCTGACCCAGCGCCAGCCGTCAAATTCCGGCGTACTGCTGGTTTGCATGTTGATATCCGCGTCATTGCACAATAATTGCAGAAGAAACCACTTCTGTTTCTGGCCGATACAGACCGGCTTTGTGTCCCAACGCACCAAACGTTTTGGCAACTTGTAGCGTAACCAGTTGCGGGTAGAGGCAAGAATACGCACATCCTTGCGGTGCAAACCGACTTCCTCGAAAAGTTCTCGATACATCGCCTGTTCCGCTGTCTCCCCGGGATTAATTCCCCCCTGAGGAAACTGCCAAGAGTGCTGGCCATATCTTCTGGCCCACAACACTTGTCCCTGCCTGTTACAAATTACGATACCAACATTCGGGCGGTAGCCATCATCATCGATCACTGGACTACCTCAAACTAAAACTCGGATGTTCTGATTGTTTCATACTCCTTAGAGGTGGTAAACCACTGGTTTTCGCCGTCAGCACCCGGCAGATGCGGGATAACTCACAGAGTTGAGCAAAGTTATAAACAGAAATCGCCGTTTCAGGGCGATCTTATTCACCTTTTCTGTGGATAGCTTTGTGCAGAACTCTGTTAACCCATGGGGAAAACTTTCTGAACACTGGCAGAACCTGATCTGAGCCTGGCGGTTAACCCTCTGTGGAAACTAGGATTTATCCGGATACCCCCTCCTTACCAACCCTTTTCATCCCTCTGTCACACTCATACCATTCCGCACTGGTGAAAGATCGAACACCGGGGTTTTTATCCACAGGCTATGCCATTAAGATGTACAAAAAAGCGTTTAAAATGGATAAAACCCCCTACGTCAAGGCTGTAAATCGAAACAGTATTATCATAAAAGCCGAGTTATCCCATTTTTCTGTGGATAACAGGGTGTAAGATCCTGTTCATTGCCAGTGACAACTCTGGCATAACCTTAAGCTGGCCTGGGAAAAACTCCCGATCCAGGAATAAAAAAACATGATTTATCATGCTATTATTTCACTTTTACACAATCTCCTGTGCCAGAGCAGGGAAAGCAAAAAAGAGTGGTGTTTTTTTGAACGGCAACAGAGAGTTATTCATGACCCAACCCTTTATCCCGATCCTTCCGCCGGAAAATGAAGCGCAGCTGCTGGAGCGTGCGCGACTACTGTCTGGCTACACGCTGGGCGAACTGGCGCTGCGAGCGAATATTGCCATCCCCCGCGACCTGCGTCGGGATAAAGGTTGGGTGGGAATGTTGCTTGAACGTTATTTGGGTGCCAGCGCGGGCAGCAAGCCGGAGCAGGATTTCGCCGAGATCGGCGTGGAGCTGAAAACCATTCCTGTAGATTCACTGGGCCGACCGCTGGAGACCACATTTGTCTGCGTGGCTCCCCTCACTGGCAATACGGGCGTAGTGTGGCAGACCAGCCACGTTCGCCATAAGCTGGCTCGTGTACTCTGGGTTCCGGTTGAAGGCGATCGTGCCATTCCGCTGGCTGACCGTCGGATCGGGGCTCCACTGCTGTGGAGCCCCGATCAACAGGAAGAGGCGCAGCTCAGACAGGACTGGGAAGAGCTGATGGATATGATTGTGCTGGGCCAGGTAGAACGGATTACTGCCCGTCATGGTGAAGTACTGCAGATCCGCCCGAAAGCGGCCAACAGTAAGGCGCTGACCGAGGGTATCGGGGAAAACGGTCAGCCGATCATGACGTTGCCTCGCGGGTTCTATCTAAAGAAAACTTTTACTGCTCCCCTGCTGGTTCGCCATTTTCTGCTGTAACCCTCAGAACCAGATAAATGCCCGCTATTTACCAGGATCATGGCTATAGCTTCTGCTGGGCGGGTTGAGTATCCTCTTCGTTTACTTCTCGTTTAGGATGTGATGCTTATATGTTTGAATGGATTGCCGATCCGAATGCCTGGCTGGCGCTGGGTACGCTGACGATTCTGGAAATCGTCCTCGGTATTGATAACATTATTTTCCTGTCTCTGGTGGTGGTGAAGTTGCCAAAACAGCAGCAGAATGCCGCACGCCGTCTGGGCCTGGCCGGTGCGATGATGATGCGTCTGGGTTTGCTGGCCTCGATTGCCTGGGTGATCCGCCTCACCCATCCCCTGTTCACACTGATGGATCACAGCTTCTCCGCCCGGGATCTTATCCTGCTTTTTGGTGGCCTGTTCCTGCTGTGGAAATCAAGCCAGGAGATCCACGAAACGATCGAAGGGAGCGAAGAAGAGCATACGACCAACGTTAACTCCTTTGCCGGTGCCATCGTGCAGATTATGCTGCTGGATATTATTTTTAGCCTTGATTCAGTGATAACCGCAGTGGGCCTTTCTGACCATCTGATTATTATGATGGCTGCAGTGGTGATTGCGGTAATGGTGATGATGTTTGCCGCCCGCAGCATTGGCGAATTTGTTGAACGCCATCCTTCGGTAAAAATGCTGGCGCTGGCCTTCCTTATTCTGGTTGGTTTTACCCTGATTCTGGAAAGCTTCAATATTCACGTTCCGAAAGGCTATATCTATTTCGCCATGTTCTTCTCAATGGCTGTTGAGTGCCTGAATTTACTCAGAAATAAAAAGAATCATACCGGATAAATACTGGCCGGGGTCCCGGCCAGCCTGTCATCCTGTAATATCACTTTACGAAAAAAGTCAATGACACTCCGTGCTTGCTGCACATTTTCGGAGTGTTACGATAGCCTCATTGTGCTATAGAGCGTAATAATGTTAGACAGATGACAGGCTAAGGGAGCTAAGTATGAAGTGGATGTTTGGCGCGGTTGCGCTGGTGCTGGCAACGCTGGTCAGCGGCTGCAGCAGTGATTACGTGATGGCAACAAAAGACGGCAAGATGATCATGACCCAGGGCAAACCGGAAATTGATAAAGAGACCGGGCTGGTGAAATATACCGATAATGCCGGTCATGAATTACAAATTAACGGCGACGATGTTTCCTCGATTGTCGAACGCTAACGCAAATTTCTGCCACCTGTTGCCGTAAAACGGGTGGCCTCAACGCATTTCCCGATAAATCCCCTCTTCCCCCTGTTGCACACGACGGTTATAGTCAAATGCCGGACCTGGCTGCACGCCGTTAAGCGCTACCTGAGCGTGAAGTTCGCTGCCAGGTTCCAGACCTTTTAATAATGAAAAAAGGAAGCCGGCAAATGCACTATCATCGTATCCCCCACAGCACTCTTGAAGTCAGCAGCCTGGGGTTGGGCACCATGACGTTTGGTGAGCAAAACAGTGAAGCCGACGCCCATGCTCAGTTAGATTTAGCGCTCAGCGCTGGTATCAACCTTATTGACACCGCCGAAATGTATCCGGTGCCTCCGCGCCCGGAAACCCAGGGTTTAACCGAAAAGTACATTGGCAGCTGGCTGAAAGCCCGCGGCAACCGCGAAAAAATCATTCTCGCCTCAAAAGTGGCCGGTCCAGTCCGTGGCGCAGATGCCTCAATCCGTCCGGGTCAGGCTCTCGATCGTAAAAATATCCGCGAAGCGCTGGATGCCAACCTGAAGCGCCTGAACACCGACTACCTCGACCTGTATCAGCTGCACTGGCCACAGCGCCAGGCCAACTATTTTGGCAAGCTGAACTATGAATATAGCGACAGCATGGCGACCGTGACGCTGCTGGAAACGCTGGAAGCGCTGAATGAGCAGGTTCGTGCCGGGAAAATTCGCTATATCGGCGTGTCGAATGAAACGCCATGGGGCGTGATGCGTTACCTGCAGCTGGCTGAAAAGCATGAGCTGCCGCGCATCGTCAGCATCCAGAACCCCTACAGCCTGCTGAACCGCAGCTTTGAAGTGGCGCTGGCGGAGATCAGCCAGCACGAAGGTGTTGAGCTTCTGGCCTACTCCAGCCTGGCGTTTGGCACGCTAAGCGGCAAATACCTTAACGGGGCAAAACCGGAAGGGGCTCGTAATACGCTGTTCAGCCGCTTCACCCGTTACAGCAGCGAGCAGGCGCAGCTGGCAATCGCTGAATACGTCGCGCTGGCGAAACAGCACGGTCTGGATCCGTCACAAATGGCTCTGGCCTTTGTGCGTCAGCAACCTTTCGTTGCCAGTACCCTGCTGGGCGCCACCACGCTGGAACAGCTGAAGATTAACATTGACAGCTACAATCTGACGCTGAATGAGGATGTCCTGCAGGGGCTGGAGGCGATCCACCGCCGCTATACTTTCCCTTCTCCTTAAAGCCTTGCTGGCGGGCGGAATTTATTCCGTCCCTGTGGGTAGATTGCAGGGGGCGTTCATTCGCCCCGCCAGGATGCATCAAAATCTGAAGTTATTCTCCCCGCGCGACACGAGTGCGTTTCTGAGCCAGTTGCCAGCCCCACAGCACAGCAATCGCCAGCGCGAACAGCGCGCCAAAACCTACCCCGGTAGCCACCGGCGGCGATCCCAGCTTAATTGCCAGTGAATACAGCCCCAGCATCAGCAGCATTGCGCCGTTTTCACCGAGGTTCTGCACCGCAATTGCATTACCTGCCCCCACACTCTCTTTACCACGCATTTGCAGCAGCGCATTAAGCGGCACCACAAAGAAACCGCCCAGTGCACCGATGGCAATCAACAGTCCATAAGCTCCGGCTGCCGTATGTTGCAGAGAGAAGCAAACCACCGCTACACCGATCAACACGCCAGCAGGCATGCAGCGGCCCATGGTTTTCAGCGTCACCAGCTTCGCTGCAGCGCCAGCACCAACCACTATCCCGATCGCTACCATTGCATTCAGTAGCGTAGGCGTTTTGTTGTCGGTAATGCCCAGCGCCACCGGCACCCACAGCACCAACAGGAAACGCAGCGTGACGCCCGCTCCCCAGAACAGGCTGGTTCCCACCAGAGAGAAGCGGGTTTCGCCGTCACGCCACAGCACGCGGCAGGCACGGAAAAAGGTAGTGGACATTTGTACCGGATGCCAGGTCTGACCCGGCCGGGCCGCTGACAGTTTCGGGATCAACAGATTTGCCGCCACCGCCAGACCGTAGGCCAGTACGCAGGCAATCAGCGCGGCCAGCAGGTTCCAGTCAGCCAGCACCCCACCGGCGACAGAGCCAATCAGAATAGCTGCGATAGTGGAGGATTCCATCAGGCCATTGGCCTTCACCAAAGTTTCACCGCCGGAGATCTCTCCCAGAATGCCGTACTTCGCCGGGGAGTAGGCTGCAGCCCCCACACCGACCAGGCTGTAGCCGATAAACGGGTTGAAGCCAAAGCAGATCACCAGCGCCCCGAGCAGCTTCAGTGCGTTAGCGAACATCATCACCCGCCCTTTGGCAAAGCTATCCGCTATCTGACCAACAAACGGCGCAAGAATGATGTAAGTGGCGACAAAGACCATCTGCAATACGGGCTGACTCCAGTCCGGATACACCTGCTGCTTAAGTACTGCAAGGGTGGCAAACAGCAGGGCGTTATCGCCAAAGGCAGAGAGGAACTGGGCGGCAATCACCGCCATCATCCCTCGCGACATGATCCCTTCATTGCTGGCGGCATTACTCATTGTTATTGTTCTCCGGTTGCTCAGCCATTTGTTTCAGGGTCACAAAATCTGGTTTGCCGCTGCCCAGCTGCGGCAGCTGTTTCAGGAAACGAATATCGCGCGGTACTGCCAGTTCAGGGCTGCCGATTTCACGGGCGGCACGCTGTAGTTTATCGCGGGTCAGCTCACTGTCCGTGGTAAACAGCACCAGCGCTTCCCCGCGATTTCCATCCGGCTTCATTGAAGCAGCATGCTGCTTCTCAGCCGAAGCCTTCAGCGCAATTTGTTCGACGGTTTCCAGCGAGACCATTTCACCGGCTATTTTGGCAAAACGCTTCATCCTGCCCTGAATCTGGCAAAAGCCGTGATCGTCAAAGTCGACAATGTCCCCGGTGTCGTACCAGCCTGCCTCCATCTGACCTTCGCCATTATCCGCCTGTGGCGCTTCCAGCACGCCTGGGTTATCAACGCGCAGATAGCCTTTCATAATGTTAGGGCCACGTAGCTGCAACAGCCCTCCCTGTTCAATACCCGGAACAGAAATAAGCCGGGAATCCATACCCGGCAGGATGCGCCCGACGGTGTGATTTTTCGCGGCCATCGGCACGTTGATTGCCACGACAGGCGCACATTCCGTCACGCCGTACCCTTCAAGAATACGAATACCAAATTTGTCCATCCACGTCTGACGGGTGTCTTCCTGCAATTTTTCCGCTCCGGCCACCACATAACGCAGGCGTGCGAAGTCATAAGGATTGGCAAAACGAGCGTAGTTGCCAAGGAAGGTGGAAGTGCCAAACAGCACGGTACAGTTACGGTCATAGACCAGCTCCGGCACGATGCGGTAATGCAGCGGGCTGGGATACAGAAAGACCTGCGCACCGGTCATCAACGGCGTGAACAGGCCAACTGTCAGGCCAAAAGCATGAAACAACGGCAGCGCTGACATAAAACGATCGCGAGGGGTGAAATCTGCCACCGTCCTGATCTGCTCGACGTTCGCCAGCAGGCTTTTATGCGAGTGCACCACGCCCTTCGGGTTTCCTTCCGAACCGGACGTAAACAGTACCATGGCCGCATCTTCCGGCTGCTGCTTAACGGCAGCCAGTGAAGGGAACAGCAAACGGCTGAGGATCCACAGCTTGTCCTGAGTAGTGACGGTCTCTTTCAAATCCTCCAGAAACACCCATTTAACGTCGGTGATCCCTTCCGGCAGATGCCAGAGCTTGCCTTTATCAAGGAACTGCCGCGAGGTGAATACCGTCTTCACTTCGGCAGCCTTCAGTGCACTGGTCAGTCCTTTCACGCCCGCCGTGTAGTTGAGCATCGCCGGAACGCGACCGCGCATTGAAGCGCCCAACAGCGCGGCAGCAGTCACCGTAGCATTCGGTAGCAGCAGACCAATATACTCACCCTGGGTGGTATAACGCTCAAGAATGCGTCCGACCCCCAGCGTTTTTTTCAGCAGGCCGGTATAGCTGTCTGGCGTGAAATTAACGTCTTCAATGCAGGGTTTGAAATAGCCATAACGCGAGCGGGCGGCCAGAAATGCCTGGTAAAGCGTCTCACGCGGTCGCACCGCCATGCGGGCTTCCATCATAATATGGTGCAGATGCTCACCTGCCAGCTTGCGACGCTCACGCGCGGTTTTTGCTTCCGGCATTGGCAGTGTGGTCGCAGGCAGAACGGTCAGGCTGATCCGTGGGAACAGGCGACGTTTAAACACACCAGCCAGCCGACCAAACAGCGAGAATTCTGCCCCCTCGATCCGCAGTGGCACTACGGTCGCCTGGGATTTGGCGGCAACAAAACCCGCCCCGTCGTAGATTTTCATCAGCGAACCGGTCACGGTAATGCGACCTTCCGGGAAAATCACCACCGGGCGGCCCTGGCCAATCATCTTAACCAGATGTTTGACTGACATGGGTTTAGTCGGGTCCAGCGGCACAAAATCAATCACCGAACGAACCCAGCGCATATACCACCGATCGCTGATGGAGGAATAGACAGCGAACACCGGTTTTACCGGCAGGAACACGGCCAGCAGCACCCCGTCAAGAAAGGACATGTGATTAGGGACAATCAGGACTTTTTCTTTTGTTAACCCGGCTAAATCGCCCCTCAGGCTGCAACGAAACACCAGCCGGAATAGCAGACGAAAAAATGAAAATAACATGCCAACTCCTTGAGCTTAAAAGTTGGCTATAACGATGCAGGATGCAGGGAGATAACTCAATGCGCTGAAGGGAAAAATCGCGTTTCAGGCGGCCAAATTTAAAAGGACAGGGGGATTTCTCTCATCTGGCAGGCCAGCTTTCAGTGGTCATATGAATTTCATGTGACAGTGCTCAGCTTTATGCCGGGTGCAGAACCGGGTTTCAGCGGGTTAAGCCTGGGGGTCATTATGGATAACTCTCTAATTTCTAATTAGTTGGCGGGTAAGAAATGGGGGAGTTCTTCCACGACCGTCCCTCCTGACAAAGGTCAGCTGTCTTCCACAGATAACAACCCTTTTTCTTATCACGACGGACAAATTGTCCTTTCCACCATAAATACAAAGACCGTACAGCATGATTAATTGCGCTGGATAAACTCACAAAATCAGAGTTATAAACCTTTAAAAAAGAAATAAACCACACTTGACGCTAATAATGAATTTCACGATGTAGCTCTTTTGGTCATTTTTTAGCTGTTTTACATGCTACACGTTCTAGTTTAGTTTGAAGGCAACCTGAACAGGGGGGAGAAAAAATATCTTCTCAGCTGCTGCCCGGGGCCATAACAACTCAAACTACTTTTGGAGCACCGCTATGACGTCCATTTTCCAACATCGGGGATATTTTCTGGCCGCCGGCCTGCTGGCCGCTGGCGCATCATTCAGCAGCGCAACCTTCGCCGCTGACACTAAAACCTGCGAGAAAACCTACACCATCGGTTTCAGCCACCCGGTGGGCGAGTCGCAGTTCGCCATTGCGCTGAAGAAAAAAGTGGTGGCCGCCGGTGAGAAAAACGGCTGCGTAAAAGTGCTGCTGGACAACACCCATCAGAGCAACCTGGAATCTCAGCGCGCCACGCTGGAAAGCTGGGTAACCCGCCGCGTGGACGCGATAGTTGTACTGCCAGTAGAAGCCACCGCGCTGGACGGTCTGCGGATCCAGGCGCAGAAGAAAAGCATGAAGTGGCTGACTTATGCAGGCGCAACCAAAGGCTCCGACGGTTCAGTCGGTTTTGATAACGTGCAGAGCGGCGATCTGGTTGCCAAAGATGTCCTTGCCTGGGTGAAGAAACGTTATCCGGACGGGAAAATTACCGCCGCCGTCACCACCCTCACGCCGCTGAAAGGCTTTGCCGGACGCTGGGAAGAACCGCTGAAGCAGTTTAAAGCAGCCGGGCTGACGGTAGTCTCGCAGCAGGATTGCGCCACCCAGGCCTGCGGTATGCAGATTGCAGAAGACACACTGCGTCAGCACCCCGATCTGCGCGTGTTTATCGGCATCAATGACGATGCGGCTCTGGGTGCCCTGCGCGCCTTTAAAAATGCCGGGATTAAACCGGAAGACGCTTACATCGCCGGGCAGGACGGTACTGTGGAAGGTCTGGAAGCTGTGAAACAGGGCGGGGCTTACCGAGCTTCTGCGGCCATCCTGCTGGACGATCTTGCCCAGTCGATTATCGATAATTCGCTGGCAGCGATCACCGGCAAAGGTCGCACCAACTACGAAACTGCGGTTGAACTTGGCACCCAACGTAACCCTCAGCGTCTTGATGCCCTTATCGCGCAATATAAGGACTGAGTATGAGTCTCGATCTGACCTCGAAGTGTCTGACTATTCGCCAGCTTCGTAAGTCTTTCGACGCGCAGGAAGTGCTCAAGGGCATCGACCTGGAACTGAAAGCGGGTGAAGTTCATGCCCTGCTCGGCCCCAACGGGGCCGGGAAGTCCACTCTGCTCGGTTGTCTGAGCGGCGCGGTAACGCCGGATTCTGGTGAAATCGTTATCGGCGATACGGCCTATAAACAGTTTACTCCCACCTCCGCTTTCGAGGCGGGAATGGCCAGTATTTATCAACATTTTCAGCTAATTGGTTCGCTAAGCGTCAGCGATAACATTTTTCTGGTCAATGAGATGCGCACGGCGTTTGGCACCACCCGCCAGCGTGCGCAAAAGAACCGCAGCGTGGAGTTACTGGAATCGCTGGGCGTGGATGTCGATCCCGCCAGCCTGGTGGAAGATCTCAGCGTTGGCGAGCAGCAAACGGTGGAAATCGCCCGGGCATTGCTGAAAGAGCCTTCCGTACTGATCCTCGATGAACCCACCGCCGCGCTGAGTGAAAACGAAGTAACCGCGCTACTGGAGCTGGTCCGCCGGTTGGCTCAGGATCATGGCCTGATTGTCATCTACGTCACTCACCTGCTGCGGGAAGTGCTGGAGGTGGCGGATAAAGTCACCGTGCTGCGTGACGGTAACGTCTTGTGGACGCGGGAAATTCACGATCTCAACCTTGCAGATCTGGTTCACGCTATTTCGCCTGAGAGCAATTTCTCACGCGAGCAACAGCAAAAGCAGATTGGCCCGCCGCTGTTCACGCTGGACGCATACCGCTCTTCCTGGACCGGTCCGGTGGATCTGACTTTGCATCAGGGTGAAATCGTCGGCGTTTTTGGCCTGCTGGGTTCCGGCCGCACGGACCTGCTGGAAGGGCTGGCTGGCGTGAAGTCAGGGCATGGCGGGCTGAGGCTTTACGATCGTCAGCTGCACTGCCCTTCCCCGCAGAAAGCCCGGCAGCAGGGGATTGTGCTGGTGGCATCTGACCGTAAAGAGCAGTCTTTGTTTGGCAGTATGAGCGCCAGTGAAAACCTGCTGCTTCCCCACTACTCTGCCCTTTCCCGCCCCTGGCGCCCGGTGAAAAAGGAGCGGGCGATCTTCCACAGGCTGGCAAAGCGCGTTGGCCTGATGCCTGCCGATCCTGACCGGGAAGGCGCTAATTTTTCCGGCGGCAATGCGCAGAAGCTGATGGTTGGCCGCTGGATGACCGACATTGACAGCAGCCATCTGCTGCTGCTTGACGAACCCACTCAGGGAGTGGATGTCGGGGCACGACAGGATCTGTACAGCCTGATACGCGACTACGCCGCACAAAAGGAACACGCGGTGATCTTTGCCTCCAGCGATCCCGAAGAGATTGTGGCGCTGGCCGACCGCGTCATTGTGCTGGTCGATGGCGAAGTTGCCAGCATCGTCGATCCCACTATCGGCGAAGAGAAACTGATAGCCCTGGCGCACGGCTGATCGTGTGTCGCTTCCCTCTTTTTATGGCGAATAATTATGTCTGATACCTTAAAAGCACCTGCAGGATCTTCGCTGAAGCGCAGCGAATCGCGATCCTCTCATGGCCTGAAAAGTCTGGGCCTGATGATTACCCGCTGGATCCTTCCCGTGGCTACCGTGGCGCTGATGGCGTGGTTCTCATGGCAGACGCCGGTTTTTTTCACCACCGATAATCTGCTGGCCATCGCCACCCAAAACGCGCCGACGTTTATCGTGGCCGCCATTTTCGCCATGCTGATGATGGCGGGCTATGTGGATCTGTCAGTCGGTTCCGTGCTGGCGCTGGTTGGCGTTTCAGCCGGGCTGGCGCTGAACAGCTGGGGATTGGTCCCCGGCATTCTGGTCGGGCTGGCGGTTGGCATAGCCGCAGGCTTGCTGAACGGCGTGCTGATTGGCCTGCTCTCGTTTTCACCAATTGTCGTCACGCTGGGTGGCCTTGCCGCAGCCCGTGGGCTGGCGCAGTACCTCGGCCAGGGATCAATCTATGGCTTCCCGGATGCCTTTGCCAACTTTGGTTCTGACAGCTGGCTTGGCCTGCCTGACCTGGCAATTATCGCCGCAGCGATCTGCCTGATCAGCGTCATCGCCACCACCTGCTTCCCTGTTGGCCGGCAGATTATCGCCATCGGCGTGAATCCCCGCGCGGCCTTTCTGATCGGCATCCGCGTCCGACTGGTGGTCACCCTGTTGTACACCCTGACCGGGCTGGCGGTGGGCATCGCCGGACTGCTGCAAATTGCCCGGCTGAACAGTGCCCCTTCCGGCACGCTGGGCGACGGCTTTGAGGTCATTATTTTGACGGCTGTCCTGCTGGGCGGCGTGCCGTTTACCGGCGGTAAAGGCAGCATCTGGCGCGTACTGGTCGGCGTCTGGCTGATTGGCACGCTGCGCAATGGGCTGATTTTGCTGGATATTGGTACCGAACTGAGCGGCATTATCACCGGTGGCGTGCTGGTGATGGCCGCCGCGCTGGAAGCCATCCGTTACTACATCCACAAAACTAAATAAGGAGGCGCTATGTACCTGATTGGCTATCTTTCTGCCCTGAGCTGTCGTGCCGGAGAAGGTGTGGACGTGATGATCGGCAGCAGCGTCAGTGAAGTCAGTGTTGATGTGGTTCACCTGATCCACGGCGATGATAATCCGCTGGGGCCAGGCTTTCTCTACCAGCCGGTTGAGCAGATTGCTGCCCGGCAGGTTCAGGCAAGTGAACAGCAGACGCCGATCGGCTCATGGGCTATCAGCCAGCAGCCTGTGCGGCTTGGTCAGCAGGAAACGCTGCAGCTGAGCCTGTCACTGTGGCCCACGCTGCCACCAGCAAAAGGGCTGCAGGGGATCTGCAGCCTGCCTGAGGCAGAGTTCCTGCTGGCGCTGGACAGTGAAGGCTGTCTGGTACTGAGCTGGCAGCAACAGATTCTGCTGAGAACAACAGCGCTGCCGCTGCGCGAGTGGTGCCAGATTGAGATTGAGGCCACAGAGAGTGCCTGCTGGCTGAGGATCAGCGACAGCAGCGGGCAGTCTCCGCATTTTACCGGGCCGGGCGTGCAGTTCAGTGGCAGCAGCAAAGTGCTGCTGGCGGCGGCATCGGTTGAATCCCGTGGTCAGCAGAATTTTCCGCAGGGCGTCTACAACGGCAAAATAGCCCAGCCGGTTATCAGCGTTGCCGGGCAGGTAGTGGCCCGCTGGGCCTTTGAACAGGAGATGAGCACGCAATCTGTTCCGGACAGCAGTGGCAACGGCTGCGAGCTGCAACTGATCAACGCCCCGACCCGCGCCATGACCGGACCTGACTGGCGTAACGATGTTCATGACTGGAAGCAGGAGCCGTCGCAGTTCGATGCGATCCATTTTCATGACGACGATCTGGCCGACGCCTGCTGGCCGGTGACCACGCACGTCGATATCCCGGCCTCACTGGGTAGCGGCGTCTACGCCATCAGGCTTCAGGCTGCCGGGCTGAAGCCTGATTATGTTCCGCTAATCGTCCGGCCTGCCGCAGGTATCGCTGCGGCGAAAATCGCCATGGTGATGGCAACCTACACCTATATTGCCTATGCCAATGAACATCTGACCGAAGGCGACTTTGAACAGGGAAGCGAGATCCCGGTCCAGACCGGCGACTGGGAAGATCTGGTCGCCATTCATCAGGAGTGGGGAAAGAGCCACTACGACCTGCACAATGACGGCTCCGGCGTGGCCTACTCCAGTTCGCTGCGCCCCATTCCCAATATGCGCCCCAACTACCGGTTCTGGGGATTTCATGCTCCACGCCGTTTTTCTGCCGATCTCTATATGGTCTGGTTCCTGACGCAGATGGGGGAAGAGTTCGACGTCATCACCGAGCATGATCTTCATGCAGAGAGCACCACCCTGCTGGCCGGTTACCAGACCGTGATCACCGGCAGCCACCCGGAATATTACAGCGCACCGATGCTTGATGCCTTTGAACAGCATGTTGCTCAGGGCGGCGGGCTGATGTATCTCGGCGGTGACGGATTCTACTGGGTTACCACCCCGTTTGAGGATTTGCCGCATTTGCTGGAGGTTCGAAAATCAGAGGGCCTTCGCCACTGGGATGCCGAACCGGGAGAGCGCTATCATGCCAGCACGGGTGAACTGGGGGGGATCTGGCGAAGTCGCGGCCGCAGTGCGCACCAGCTGTTTGGTGTGGGAATGGGCGGACACGGCTGGGACAATAAAGCGCCGGGTTACCGCCGCAGTGAACGCTCTTATCAGCCGGATGCCGCCTGGGTTTTTGAGGGGATTGAAGATGAGGTGGTGGGCGATTTTGGGCTGATCATGAACGGCACCAGCGGCGATGAAATTGACCGGGCTGACTTCCGCTATGGCACCCCGGCACATGCCATCATCCTTGCCTCTTCAGAACCCCACAGCGAGTGGTATGTGCCTGTTCCGGAAGATGTGACAACTGTATCGAACCGCCTCAACGCACGATATAATCGCGATGTTCGTTCCGATATGGTCCTTGTGGAACATGCTGGCGGCGGCGCGGTATTTTCGGTGGGGTCGATCATTTTCACCGGCGCGCTCCCGGTGAATAACGGGGATAATAACATCGCCCGCCTGTTGGGAAATGTTATCCGTAACTTTACTGCCAGAAGGTAATATTGACGCCTCCGTGATCGGGAGAACAGCGATGGCGCACTGACTATGAACAATAAACAGACCAGCATGCTTACCAGCTCCGGCTTTGCCCTGGCGGCGGCCGATCAGGTCAGCACGGCGCTGTGGCGAAACACCATTAATAACCGGTTTACCCAGCCGCAGTTTCTGGCCCTGAATGGCCTGCTGTATAAACCGGGGATTGGGCATTATGAGCTGGCGGATCGCGTTGGCGTCGATCGGGCGACCATTGGCCCGATTCTCAAGCGCCTGATGGAGCAGGCGCTGGTGCAGCGCAGGAAAGATCCGGCGGATTCACGCCGTTCCATGTTATCTCTCTCTTCTGAAGCCCACGACCTGCTGGCTGAAATGGCTTCGCTGGTGGAAACCGTTGACCGCCAGTTGATGGAGCCGCTCAGCGCGGCCGAACAGGCGGCGCTGGTGCAAAGCTGGGCGATGCTGAGCGAAGAGAACAGCCTGCAGGAGATGGTCGGGTTTGACGATCAGGCAGCCGATCCGGTGATCCCTCCCCTGGCACACTACCCGTGGTTTTTTCTGCGGCAGGCCTGCCGCAACTACCGTCGCCTGTGGCGGGAGCGGGTGGATGAGAACATCAGCACATCACTGTTTACGCTGATGGAGGTGGTTGCAATGAAGCCGGAAATTGATATTCGCACCGCTGCGCAACTAGCCTCGATTGAAGAGAGTAACGCCGTCCGGATGGTGATGCGCATGGTGCGAACCCGCATGATGCGTGATCCGCGAGATCCTCATGATGCGCGCCGCTCGCTGCTGTCGCTGACCGCCAACGGGCTGGCAACTTTTCAGGCGCTACAGGCACGCTTTCCGCTGGTGCAGCGGGGCTTAACGCAAAAACTGCCGCCGCTGGCCGTGGAGGAGTTTCACCGCCTGACCCGACTGGTCGCCAGGCTGTGATCAGCGCATTCTTAATGGCAATCTCATACAGATTGATCACGCTGAATTACTCCGGCAAATTCTTCGCATCCCAACCGCCGCCCAGCGCGGCAATCAGCTTAACGCTGGCAACCCACTGGGTGCTCTGCAGCGATAACAGGCTCTGCTGCGAGCTGAGGCTGGTGTTCTCGGTGGTCGCCACATCCAGGTAATCAATCATTCCGGCCTGATACTGGTTATAAGTCACGCGGGCTGACTCTTTTGCCGCCTCCGTGGCACGCTGCTGCGCCAGCATCTCATCCTGCAGGGTATTCAGCTGTACCAGATAGTTCTCCACTTCCTGGAAGCCGGTCAGCACCGCCTGACGGTAGCTGGCCACATCCGCATCATAGCTCGCCCTCGCCTGCTCAACTTTCGAAGAAGTGGCGCCGAAGTCCAGCAGCGTACCGCTGAGTTCCGGTCCCAGCGACCAGACGCGGTTCGGCAGTGAGAGCAGGTTATGGAATGTCGAACTGGATAAGCCGCCGGACGCGCTCAGCGTCAGGTCCGGATAGTAACCGGCAATCGCCACGCCCACGGCCGCATTGGCAGAGGCTACGTTACGCTCGGCATAGGCGATATCCGGGCGTCGCTGCAGCAGTTCGGAAGGCACGGATTGCGGAATGGCGGGCAGCGTGGCGGTGAGTTTAGCGGCTGGCAGGCTGAATCCGGCTGGCGTCTTGCCAGTCAGCATGGCGATGGCGTGCTCAGTTTGCGCCCGCTGCCAGCTCAGATCCAGCGCCGAGGCGCGGGCACTTTCAAGCTGCGCCTGTGCCTGCGCCAGAGTGGCGCGGGATTCGCTGCCTGCCTGGTATTTGTTATTGATAATGGTCAGATAGCGCTGATAGGCATCCACGCTCTGCTGATACAGCGCAATCTGCTGATCCATGATCCGCAGCTGGAAGTAGTCCTGCGCCAGCTCGGACTGAGCGCTGAGGGTGATATTCGCCAGTTCAGCAGCGCTGGCCTGTGCGCTGGCTTTGTTCTCTTCCAGCGTACGCCTCAGTTTACCCCAGATATCCAGCTCCCAGCTGGCGCTGGCCTCAAGGGAGTGGCTGTTGCTGGTGGTTCGCTGCCCACTGCCACTTGTGCTGTTGCCCGCACTGCCGCTGCGGGTAGAGGAGCCGGTATAAGTGGCGCTGGGGAACAGATCGGATCGCGACTCAGAAACCAGCGCCCTCGCCTGCCGGTACTGCGCCTCATACTGCGCGACATTCTGGTTCGAAACCGACACCTGACGCAGCAGCCCGGAAAGGGTTTCATCATGGTAAACCGACCACCACTCGCCCTTGCTCTCTCCATCCTGCGGCTGCGCCTCACGCCAGCCTTTCGCCTCTTTATACTGAGCGGGCACATTAGCCGTTGGGCGGTGATAGTCTGGCCCGACGGCACAGCCGCTCAGTAACAGCACCAGCAAAACAGGGGTGAGTTTATTCATTTTCTTTATCATCTTTTATTCAACATGACGCAGGCGGGCCCACTGACGTTTTGTCGCCCTGCTGGCCCGATCGAGATAGAGGTACACCACCGGCGTGGTGAACAGGGTTAACAGCTGGCTCAGCGCCAGGCCACCGGCAATCGCCAGGCCCAGCGGGCTGCGCAGATCGGCATCACCACCGCTGCCCAGCGCCAGCGGCAGTGCACCGAAGAAGGCTGCCAGGGTAGTCATCATAATCGGGCGGAAGCGCATCAGGCACGCCTGGGTGATCGCCTGCTGCGGCGTTAATCCCTGCTTACGTTCAGCCGCCAGTGCAAAGTCGATCATCATAATGGCGTTTTTCTTCACGATACCGATCAGCAGCAGGATGCCGATCAGTGCGATCACCGTCAGTTGGGTATTGGTCAACAGCAACAACAACAGTGCCCCGACACCTGCCGAAGGCAGCGTGGAAAGAATGGTCAGCGGATGAATATAGCTTTCATACAACACCCCCAGCACGATATAGACCGCCGCCAGCGCCGCCAGGATCAGCCATGGCATGGAAGCCGACAGGTCGGCAAAGGCTTTCGCCGTGCCCTGGAAGCCAGCCTGAATGGTATCCGGCAGAGCGATTTTCGCCATGGCGTTTTTAATCAACGCCGACGCCTGTTCCAGCGACACGCCATCCGCCAGATTAAACGCAATGGTGCTGGTCGCCGACTGTCCCTGATGCGCAACGGACAGCGGCGCATTCGCCCCGCTGAAGGAAGCAAAGGCGGAGAGCGGGATCTGATTGCCGGAATCATTGACCACGAACATTTTGTTCAGCATATCCGGGTCACTGGTATAGGAATCCTGCAGCGACATCACCACGTGATACTGATTCAGCGTCTTATACAGCGTCGCCACCTGACGCTGGGCAAAGGCGTTATTCAGCAGCGTATCCAGCATGTTGACGTTAACGCCCAGTCGTCTGGCGCGGTCGCGGTCAATGTTAATCATCACTTCCTGACCGCCAGTCTGTGAATCAGAGTCCACGCTGGTCAGCTGCGGAATGGCTTCCAGCGCCGCTTTCACCTTCGGCGTCCAGATGCGCAGCGTGTCCAGATCGTCGGCCTGCAGGCTGTACTGATAGCTGGCGTTGGCGCTACGTCCGCCGATATGAATATCCTGCGCGGCCATCAGGAACAGCTGCACTCCCGGCACGTTCATCGCCTTCCCGCTCAGGCGATTGGCGACTTCGGTCGCCGTCGCATCACGCTTATCGAAATCCTTCAGATGGACAAAGAAGTTGGCGGTATTACGTGAGCCAAACATACCGCTGCCCATTGAGGCCATCACGCCATCCACCGCCGGATCCTGGCCGATCATTTTGGCAAACTGTCTGAGCTTCGGTTCCATCGCCTGGAAGGAAATATTCTGATCGGCACGCAGCGCCCCCATCAGCAGCCCGGTATCCTGGTTCGGGAAGAACCCTTTCTGCACCACCGAGTAGAGGAACAGGTTGAGGACCACCGTCAGGATCAGGCTGAACAGCGTCAGCCGCTGATGGCGCATCACCCAACCCAACGCGGAAGAATAGGCTGCCAGCAAGCGGTTCAGGCCGTTTTCAATCCACTGGTAAACAGGATGCGCCCGTCTGGTCACTTCCGGTTTGCGCTTCAGCAACCGTGAACAGAGCATCGGCGTCAGGCTCAGGGAAACCAGCATCGAAATTATCAGCGATACCGTCAGCGTTACCGCAAACTCGCGGAACAGTCGCCCAACAATACTGCCCATCAGCAGAATCGGAATAAAGACGGCTACCAGCGAGAGCGTCATCGACAGCACGGTGAAGCTGACCTCCTGCGCCCCTTTCAGCGAGGCGCGAACCGGACTCAGCCCCTCTTCAATATAACGGGTGATATTTTCCAGTACCACGATGGCATCATCCACCACGAAACCGGTGGCGATAATCAGCGCCATCAGCGACAGGTTGTCCAGGCTGTAGCCGAGAATGTACATCACCGCACAGGTGCCAATCAGCGAGACCGGCAAGGCCAGCGCGGGGATCAGCACCGCCTGAGCGTTCCGCAGGAAAACGAACACCACACCAATCACCAGCAGCATTGCCACCAGCAGCGTCTCTTCGGTGTCATACAGCGAAGCACGAACATTCGGCGAGCGGTCAACAACGATTTTCAGGGCCACATCGCCCGGCAGATCTTTTTCCAGCGCCGGAAGCTGCGCCTTGATCGCATCGATGGTTTCCAGCATGTTCGCCCCGGCCTGCCGGGTCACGCCGATCATTACCGAAGGCGTACCGTTGTAGTAACCGACGTTGTATTTGTCCTCTACCGAGTCATACACGGTGGCAACATCACTGAGGTGAATGGCCTTACCGTTCTGATAGCTGACCACCAGATTACGGTACTGACTGGCCTGCTCCAGCTGGCCGTTGCTGTCCACCACCCAGGACTGCTTACCGCCCTGCAGCATCCCTTTCGGCAGATTGGTGGTGCTGTTGGCGATAGCTTCGCGCACCGTATCCAGCGACACGCCGAAGTGGGTCAACATCTGTGGCTGCAGGTCGATCCTGACCGCAGGCAGCGCACTGCCCATCAGCGACACATCGCCCACGCCCTGAACCTGAGCGATCTTCTGGTCAATTTTACTGTCGGCCAGATCGTACAGATAGCCTTTGGAGCGGGTGTCCGAGGTCAGCGCCAGCATCACAATCGGCGCATCAGATGGGTTAGCCTTACGGTAGGTCGGCAGCGAGGCCATGCTGCTCGGCAGCAGACTACGGGCCGCGTTGATCGCCGCCTGCACATCGCGCGCCGCCCCGTTAATGTCACGGTTAAGATCGAACTGCAAAATAATATTGCTCGACCCCTGCGAGCTGCTGGAGGTCATCTCGGTGATCCCGGCGATTTCCCCCAGCGAGCGTTCCAGCGGCGTGGCGACCGTGGCCGCCATAGTCTCCGGACTGGCTCCTGCCAGCTTGGCGGAGACCATAATGGTCGGGAAATCCACCTGCGGCAGCGGAGCCACCGGCAGCAAACGGTAGCCCAGCGCGCCCAGCAGCAGCAAAGCCAGCGTCAACAGCAGCGTGGCGACAGGCCGAAAAATAAACAGGCGCGTCATTTGCTCTGTACCGCTTTACGCATTCTGCGGCGTCCACGCTCTGCCATGCGGTCAAACCACAGGTAGATGACCGGCGTGGAGAACAGCGTCAACACCTGGCTGAAGATCAGCCCGCCGACGATCACCAGGCCCAGCGGCTGCCGCAACTCGGCACCGGAGCCGGAAGCCAGCATCAGCGGCAGCGCGCCCAGCAATGCCGCCATGGTGGTCATCAGGATCGGCCGGAAGCGCAGCAGGCAGGCCTGGTGGATCGCTTCCCTCGGGCTGAGGCGCTGCTTCTTCTCCGCTTCCAGCGCGAAGTCGATCATCATAATCGCGTTCTTTTTCACGATGCCGATCAGCAATATCACCCCGATCAGCGCAATCAGGCTGAACTCACTGCCTGCCAGCAGCAGCGTCAGCAGTGCGCCCACTGCCGCAGAAGGCAGCGTGGAAAGAATAGTCACCGGATGGATAAAACTTTCATACAGAATGCCCAGCACCACGTACATGGTTAGCAGCGCGGCGAGGATCAGCCACAGCGTGTTGCTGGTGGCGCTCTGGAACGCTTCGGTTTCCCCCTGATAACGCAGCGTGATGCTGGAAGGCAGCGCCAGGCTTTGCTGGGTTTCCGCTATGGCTTTCTGCGCATCTTCCAGCGAGTAACCCTTACTCAGGTTAAAGGAGATCGTCACTGCCGGGAACTGGTTCAGCCGCATATGCACCAGTGAGCCAATCCGCTGATGGATGGTGGCGATTGAGGTTAGCTTCACCATCCCGGTCTGGGTGCTGCTGGTCGAAGATGAGGTTGAACTGCTGCTGCCGGAAGAAGACGATGAGGAGGACGACGAGCTGCTGCTGCCGGAAGTTGACGACCCGGAGCTGTTCGACGTCGCCAGATAAATATCGTCAAACGAGGCCGGTGACTGCTGATACTTCGGTGCCACTTCCAGTACCACACGGTACTGATTCGACTGGGTGAAGATGGTCGACACCAGCCGCTGACCGAAAGCGTTATACAGCGCGGTATCCACATCAGAGGCGGTGATGCCATAGCGGGCCGCCGCATCGCGATTCAGGTCAACATAAGCGACCTGCCCCTGATCCTGCAGATTACTCACCACCGAGCTGAATTCCGGCCGCTTTTGCAGCGCGGCAACCAGCTGTGGCGACCACTCGACCAGGTTTTCACTGTCGGCATCGTCCAGCGAGAACTGATACTGATCCGGCGTAACCTGATCGTTGACCGTCAGATCCTGTGCGGCCTGCATATAGAGCTGAATGCCCGGCACGTTCTGCGTCGCCTGTTTCAGTTCGGCAATCACTTTATCGGCCCGCTCATCACGCTCGTCAAACGACTTGAGGTTAATCTGCAGGCGCCCGCTGTTCAGGCTGGAATTGGTGCCGTCAATGCCGATGGTTGAGGAGAGGCTGTCCACCGCCGGGTTCTTCAGTACGATCTCCGCCAGCTGCTGCTGACGCTTCGCCATTTCACCGAATGAGACATCCTGCGAGGCTACGGTGACGCCCTGGATCAGCCCGGTATCCTGGGTCGGGAAGAAGCCTTTGGGGATCACCACATACAGCAGTGCGGTAAACACCAGCGTCGCCAGCGCCACCAGCAGTGTTAAACGTTGATGGTTGAGAACGATGGTCAGCAGGCGGTCGTAGCCCGCGATCAGCTTATCGAAGAACTGGCCGCCTTTGCGGTAGAAGCGGCTCTGGCGCTCCTCCGGAATATGCTGCAGCAAATAAGCACACAGCATCGGCGTGAGCGTCAGCGACACCAGCATCGACACCAGAATCGACACCGCCAGGGTGATAGCAAACTCGCGGAACAGTCGGCCAACCACATCGCCCATAAACAGCAGCGGGATCAGCACGGCAATCAGCGAGAAGGTCAGGGAGATAATAGTAAAGCCGATCTGGGCTGAGCCTTTCAGCGCGGCCTCCATCGGCGTTTCGCCCTGCTCCAGCCGCCGGGAAATGTTCTCCACCACCACGATGGCATCATCGATGACAAAGCCGGTGGCGATGGTCAGCGCCATCAGCGACAGGTTGTTCAGACTGAACCCGGCGAGATACATCACGCCAAAGGTACCCACCAGCGACAGCGGCACGGCCACGCTGGGGATCAGCGTGGCGGCGACGTTGCGCAGGAACAGAAAGGTCACCATAACCACCAGCGCTATCGACAGCATCAGTTCAAACTGCACGTCGCTGATTGAGGCACGGATAGTTTGCGTGCGGTCAGAGAGGATCTGCACTTTTACGCCATCGGGCAGCGCGGCCTGCAACGTCGGCAGTTGAGCCTTGATGCCGTCGACCACCGAAATCACGTTAGCCCCCGGCTGGCGCTGCACGCTGATCACAATGGCCGGAGTGTTGTTGGCCCAGGCAGACTGGTAGGTATTCTCCGCTGCTTCTTCGATATGGGCAATATCATGCAGCCTGAGCGCCGCGCCGTTCTGATAAGTCAGGATCAGGTTGCCGTACTCGTCAGCGGTGCGCAGCTGGTCGTTGGCATCAATAGTGACGGAATGATACTTGCCGTCAAAACCGCCTTTTGAACCGTTAACGTTGCTGTTGCTGATTAATGTATTGACGTCTTCCAGCGTCAGCCCGTGCGCCGCCAGCGCTTTCGGGTCCATCTGCACGCGGATCGCCGGTTGATGACCGCCCGCCAGCGTCACCATCCCGACGCCTGAGATTTGCGAGAGCTTCAGCGCAATGCGGGTATTCACCAGGTCCTGCACTTTAATCAGCGGTAAGGTATCGGAACTGGCTGCCAGGGTGATCACTGCCGTATCCGCCGGGTTCACTTTTTTATAGGTTGGCGGATTGGGCAAATCGTTTGGCAACAGACTATCCGCAGCGTTGATCGCTGCCTGCACTTCCTGCTCGGCAACGTCCAGCGACAGATCGAGCGAGAACTTCAGGGTAATCACCGAGGACCCGCTGGAGCTGCTGGAGGCCATCTGGCTTAAGCCCGCCATCTGCCCGAGCTGCCGTTCCAGCGGCGCGGTGACCGATGAAGCCATCACGTCCGGACTTGCGCCCGGATAGAGCGTGGTGACCTGAATGGTCGGATAGTCCACCTGCGGCAACGCCGAGGTGGAGAGGACGCGGTAGGCAAAAATACCGGAGATCAATACGCCAATCATCAGCAGGATGGTAGCGACCGGACGCTCTATAAAAATGCGGGAAGGATTCATTGCGCTTTCGGTTTCCCGCTGGCCGCTTTGGTTTCAGAGGCGGTCACCACCGACACTTTGCTGCCGTCGCTGAGACGGTCGATCCCTTCCGTCACCACCTGCTCGCCAGCGGTCACGCCCTCAAGAATCGACTGCTGAGTATCACCCAGTGCCGGACCGGTTTTCACCGCTTTACGCGACACAGTTTGGTCTTTGTTAATAACGTAGACAAAGCTGCCGTCACTGCTCAGTTGCAGCGCCTGGGCAGGGATCACCGTCGCTTGGTTCAGCGTGCCGGTTTGCAGCCGCAGGTTGACGAACTGGTTCGGATACAGCGCCTCATCCTGATTATCGAACAGCGCTTTCAGCTCTACCGTCCCGGTACTGGTGTCGATCTGGTTGCTGATAAACTGTACCCTGCCCTGACCAAGCTCTTTGCTGCCGTCCTGATCAAAAGCAGTGGCGGGCAGGCTCTGGCCGTTATGCAGCGCCCTGACCAGCGTGGAGATGTTGCTCTGCGGCACGCTGAAAGTTACCGCAGCGGGCTGCGTCTGAGTAATTGTGACGATGCCGGTGGTGTCAGTAGAGTGCACCATGTTACCGGCATCCACCAGGCGCAGACCGGCGCGGCCGGAGATTGGCGAAGTGACGCGGGCAAAATCAATGTTCAGCTTCGCCGCATCAATCTGGGCCTGATCGGCTTTGATCGCGCCGCGGTACTGGCCAACGGTGGCAATCTGCGTGTCCAGATCCTGGCGGGATAACGAGTCCTGTGCAAACAGCTTGCGGTAGCGGGACAGCGTCAGTTCGGCACTTTTCAGCTGTGCCTGATTCTGGTTCAGATCGCCCTGATACTGTGCCAGGGTCGCCTGATAACTGCGCGGGTCAATCTGCGCCAGCAGCTGTCCGGCCTCAACCTTCTGCCCTTCGGTGAAATAGACCTTCATCAGTTGTCCGTCCACCCGGCTGGTTACCGTTACCGTGGCATTCGGGATTACCGTACCCAGCGCGGTCAGATACACCGGCACGTCTGCGGTGGTCACCTCTCCGGCGTGAACCGGCGTGGGGCCTGACATCATCATGCCGCCGGGCCCACCAGGTCCACCATGTGCTCTTCCCCCACCCGGCGGCCCGCCTGCACCCTGCGGTCCGGCAGAGCCATGCGGCCAGAAACGCCAGACCAGCAGCGCCACGATAATAACCAGGATCAGAAGAAGGATTTTCTTACGCAGTGAAGGTGAGATTTTCGCAGTCGATAGGGTCATGAGGCTCTGTTGAGTCAAGTGAAGTAAAAGACAAGCAGTTCGCAACCACCTGAAAAAAGTCAGGCCAGCAAAAACTGGCCTGAAGCTATTATGATTGAGCACGCTGATTAATTTCCATCCTCATAACGTAAGGATTTCGTTAATCATTGTCTGCCAATCATGATTTCCATCCACCACCCAGCGCTTTATACAGTGTTATTTGCTGGTTCAGCTGCCCTAACTGAGTGGTTATGAGCGACTGCTGTGCGGCATACAGCGATCGCTGCGCCACCAGCACATTCAGATAATTGTCCACTCCCTCCTGATAGCGGATATGGGCAAAGTCGTAGTTCTTCTGGTTTGCCTGTTCATCCTGCAGGCGCGCGGTTAGCTCATCCTTATAGGTATCCTGACCGGCCAGCGCATCACCCACTTCTTTGAACGCGGTCTGAATCGACTTCTCATAGTCAGCAATTTCAATGCGTTTCTGCAGGTGAGCGATATCAAGATTAGCCGAGTTCACGCCACCGTCAAAGATGGGCAGATTGATAACTGGCCCAAATGACCAGGCTGCGGTACCGCCTTCCAGCAAATGGCCCAGGCTGCTGGAGGTTGAACCGCCGGAGGCCGTCAGGCTGATACTTGGGAAGAATGCCGCACGCGCCGCGCCAATGTTGGCGTTGGCTGCTTGCAGGGTATGCTCTGCAGCAATAATATCCGGGCGGCGGGTCAGCAAATCGGACGGCAACCCGGCTGGCGTCGCCGGGAAATGCCACTCTTTATCCAGCTTCGCGTTGGCCAGTATATCCGCAGGCAGGTTGGTGCCGACCAGCAGGGCCAATGCATCGACATCCTGCCGTACCTGGCGGGTGTAGGTTGCCACATCGGCCTGTGCGGTGCGCACAGAGGTCTCTGCCTGCACCAGATCCTGCTCGCTGCTGACGCCGCCATCGAAGCTGCGTTTGGTCAGGTTGTAAGAGTCCTGCTGGCTCTTCACCGTGTCCTGCGCCAGCTTCAGCAGCTCGTTATCGGCACACAGCGACAGGTAGCTGGAAGCCACTTCGGAGATCAGGCTGATTTGCGTCGCCCGCTGAGTGGCTGCTGTAGCCAGATAACTCTCCAGAGCCTGATCGCGCAGGCTGCGCAAACGGCCAAAGAAGTCCAGCTCCCAGGCACTGACGCCGAGGCTGGTGTTGAACTCATGGTAGGTGATCGGGCCGGTCGAAGCAGTGTTATACAGGTTGCCAGGAATATGAGCGGCCGTTTCCGAGCCGCTGGCGCTGATGGAAGGCAGCAATGCTGCCCGGTCAATCTGCACCTGTGAACGAGCCACATCGACGTTCAGCGCCGCCACCCGCAGGTCACGGTTATTCGCAAGCGACATGGCAATCAGCTTGTGCATCACCGGATCGGTGAAGAAATTCTGCCAGCTGATATCCGCACCATTGCCCGCCGTCTCCTTCCCCTGCTGGTCATAGTGCGCCGCCACCGGCAACGCAGGACGCTGATATTTCGGCTCCATGGTACAGCCGCTCAGAACCAGCATCATTGCCAGCGGCAGCAGTGCCAGTGAATGAGTCTTGTGCATTAGTCTTTCACCTCAGTTTTTGTTTTTTTCTTGCCGGAGAAGCGCTGGGCCACCACAACGTAAAACATCGGCACAAAGAAGATGGCGAGGAAGGTGGCGGTAATCATCCCGCCGACCACTGCCGTACCGATTGAGTGCTGGCTGCCCGCGCCCGCACCATGAGAAATGGTCAGCGGCACCACGCCCAGCACGAAGGCCATTGAGGTCATGATGATCGGACGGATACGCAGTCTTGCGGCTTCCATGGCAGCCTCCACCAGCCCCTTGCCCTCTCTCTCATGCAGCTCTTTGGCGAATTCAACAATCAGGATGGCGTTTTTCGCCGCCAGCCCGACGGTGGTCAGCAGCCCCACCTGGAAGAACACATCGTTTTCCAGCCCGCGCATCAGCACGGCAAGGATCGTCCCGAGTACCCCCAGCGGCACCACCAGGATTACCGAGAACGGAATCGACCAACTCTCATACAGCGCAGCCAGGCACAGGAATACCACCAGAATCGAGATGGAGTACAGCGCCGGGGTTTGTGAACCGGAGGTCTGCTCTTCATACGACAGGCCGTGCCACTGAACCTTGAAGCCTTTCGGCAGCTTAGCGGCAATCTCATTCACCGCCTGTACCGCTTCACCCGAGCTGTAGCCCTGCGCCGGAGAACCCATGATTTCCACCGCCGAGACGCCGTTAAAGCGTTCATAGCGCGGCGAACCGTATTCCCACTTGCCGCTGCCGAAGGCGGAGAACGGCACCATATCGCCGCTCGAGTTACGGAAGTACCATTTGTTCAGATCTTCCGGCGTCACGCGGGAACCGGCATTGCCCTGCAGATAGACCTTCTTCACGCGGCCGTTGTAGATGAACTGGTTCACATAGCTGGAACCCCACGCCGTGGAGAGCGTGTCGTTGATGTCTTCCAGGCTCAGCCCCAGCGCTCGGGCGCGCTCATCGTCGATGATCAGGTGATACTGCGGCTCATCTTCCATGCCGTTCGGACGGGTTGCCGTCAGGCGTTTGTCCTGCGCGGCCATACCGAGGAACTGATTACGGGCCGCCATCAGCGCCGCATGCCCCTGGTTATTGGTGTCCTGCAGGAAGAAGTCGAAACCGGTTGCGTTACCCAGTTCCAGTACCGCAGGAGGCACCAGCGCAAAGACTTTGGCGTCTTTCAGCGTGGAAAAGTGGGCCATGGTACGCTGCGCCAGCTTCTGCACCGTCTGATTGCTGTTGCGCTGGTCCCACGGCTTCAGCAGCACAAACGACATGGCGGTGTTTTCACCCCGGCCTGAGAAGCTGAAGCCGTTTGGTGAGAACACCGAACTGACTTCCGGCTCGTTCTTCAGCAGCCAGGACTGAATGTCATCCAGCACCTGCTGCGTGCGCTCAGAGGAAGCGTTGGCAGGCAGCGTGGTCTGCATCATCATCACGCCCTGGTCCTCATCCGGCAGGAACGAGGTCGGCACGCGGGTGAACAGATAACCGGTCACGCCGACCAGCACCAGATAGATCACCAAAAACAGGTTACGTTTGGAGATCACCGTTCCCACGCTGTTGGTGTAGTGCAGCGTCCCGGCATCGAACTTACGGTTAAACCAGCCGGCCATGCCTTTAGTTTTGTGCTCCGCCGAGCCAGGTTTGAGGAGGGTGGCGCACAGGGCCGGAGTGAAGATCAGTGCCATCAGCACCGAGAGCGCCATCGCCGAGACGATAGTAATGGAGAACTGGCGGTAGATGACGCCCGTCGAACCGCTGAAGAAGGCCATCGGCAGCAGCACGGCGGACAGCACCAGTGCGATCCCAAACAACGCCCCCTGAATCTGCTCCATGGATTTTATCGTGGCGGCTTTAGGATCCAGCCCCTCGTCGTGCATCACACGCTCGACGTTTTCCACCACCACGATGGCATCATCCACCAGCAAGCCTATCGCCAGCACCATCCCAAACATCGTCAGGGTGTTGATGGTGTAGCCGCAGGCCGAAAGGATCCCGAAGGTGCCCAGCAGTACCACCGGCACCACCATGGTGGTGATCAGCGTGGCCCGCAGATTCTGCAGGAATACCAGCATCACCAGGAACACCAGAGCAATCGCTTCGAACAGGGTTTTCACCACTTCTTCGATCGATGCGCTGACCACCGGAGAGGTGTCGTAAGGGAAGGTCACCTGCACGCCTTCCGGCAGTGAAGATTTAATACCGTCCACGGTGGTGCGTACCGCGTTGATCGCATCCAGTACGTTAGCTCCACTGGCCAGACGCAGAGCGATACCGGCAGACGGTTTGCCGTTATAGGTGGCCGAGATGCTGTAGTCCTGCGGCCCCAGATCCACTTTCGCCACGTCTTTCAGACGCACCTGTGAGCCATCCGGATTCACTTTCAGCAGAATGTTTTCAAACTCTTTCACCGACTGCAGGCGCGTTTTACCGATTATCGTCGCACTGTATTTGGCACCAGGAATAGTCGGCAGGCCCGCCAGTTTCCCACTGGAGATCTGCACGTTCTGCTGGTTAATGGCGGTGGAAACATCACTCGGGATCAGCTGATATTTATAAAGTTTCGCCGGATCGATCCAGATACGCATGCCGTATTCCGAGCCCAGCACCAGGAAGTCGCCGACGCCTTTGGTGCGCGAGATCGGATCTTCCAGTTTGGAGACCAGCAGGTCCGCAAGGTCGCCGTTGCTCATCTTGCCGTTGTTGGCGATCAGGCTGACTACCAGCATAAAGTTGGCCTGATATTTACGGACGTTAATCCCCTGCCCGGTCACTTCGGTCGGCAATTGCGATTCCGCCAGCGACACCTTGTTCTGTACCTGAACCTGGGCAATATCCGGATCGGTGCCCTGATCGAAAGTAACAATGATGGTGGCGCTGCCGTCGCTGTTACTCTGCGATTCGATATAGCGCATGTTATCAATGCCGCTCAGCTGCTGCTCAATCACCTGCACCACGGTGTTCTGCGTGGTTTCGGCGCTGGCACCCGGATAGGTCACCTGGACCGAGATCGCCGGAGGGGCAATGTTGGGATACTGGTTAATCGGCAGCTTGAGGATCGACAAGCCTCCGACCAGCATCACAATGATCGCCACCACCCACGCAAAGATGGGGCGCTCAATGAAGAATTTAGACATCAGATTTCCTCTACTGCGCTGAAGGATCGGTGGTGGTCAGATTGGCCTGCGGAGCGGCTTTGGGCTGACTTTCGGTCGCACTGACCTTGCTGCCGCCCTTGACGTTTTGCAGCCCGTCCACCACTACCCGATCTCCGGTTTTCAACCCGGAAGTCACCAGCCATTTCCCGTTGATCATTTCACCGGTGGTGATGGTCTGCTGAACCACGGTGCTGTCCGCGTTAACCAGGTAGACGTAAGGCTTGCCTTTGGTGTCATGCATGATCGCTTCCTGCGGCACGAGAATGCCCTGGTCGGCGACGCCCTGTGGGAAGCTGGCGTGGACGAACATACCCGGCAGCAGTACGCGGTTCGGGTTCGGGAACGAGGCACGCATGGTGACGCTGCCAGTCCCCTGATCCACAGTGACTTCAGAGAATTCCAGCTTGCCCTGCTGCGGGTAGGTCGAGCCGTCTTCCAACTGCAACTTCACCGCTGCAGCGTTGTCACCCACGGCCTGCAGCTTGCCATCAGCCAGCGCGCGACGCTGACGCAGCAAATCCTGCGAGGATTCGCTGACGTCCACATAGATCGGGTCAAGCTGCTGGATGGTGGTCAGATAGCTGGTCTGTCCGTTGGTGACCAGCGCCCCTTCAGTTGAAAGTGAGCGACCAATATGGCCAGAGATTGGCGCACGTACTTTGGTGTAGTTGAGATTGACCCGTGCCGTTTCCATATCGGCCTGTGCCTCCCGCGCCGAGGCGACCGCATCGTCATAGGTCTGCCCGCTGATGGCATGAGCGGCGGCCAGCGGTTTGTAGCGCTGGGCCAGCTTGCTGGCATTGGTCAGCGTGGCTTCGGCCTTGTCATAGGCCGCCTGGTAACTGGCCGGGTCGATCTGATACAGCGGCTCGCCAGCCTTCACTTCGCCGCCTTCGGTAAACAGCCGCTTGAGAATGATACCGCTGACCTGCGGGCGAACTTCGGCCGTCCGCACGGCAGTGGTACGTCCTGGCAACTGAGTAAAGAGCGTGACGGGCTCGCTGCGTAAGGTGGTTACCCCGACGGATGCAGGCTGATTGCCGGCACCGGGCGTGGAAGTCTGGTCACAGGCGGCCAGCAGGAAAATCAGGCTCACCGGGAGGATCTGTAGGCGCATGGTAAATTCTCAATATAAGGAAAAAAGAATAGTAATGAGAGTGATCATTCTCATAAAAGAGAACAATTATATGAGGGCCTAAATGATGAAAATGTTAAGTTTCCGCTAAGTTATTTGTCGAAACGCTACCGGTAAGCACTTCGTGCTGAAACGAGGCAATTCAGCCAGCAAGAGAGCGTGACGTTATCGTGGTCAGTGAGGGTTCTCAGCTGGTCATGCAGCCCGGGGTGAATACGCAGTTGAAAAGCGGTCGATCGGCCACCCAATTTCGGCGTTCTGTCTTTGAGTTTGGCCATAGGCGTCCAGTCCGGTAAGCGAAAAAAACGCCCCTTTCAGCGCTACCAACACAGTAAGGGGCTGGCACTGCCCAACGGAATGCGGTGTCAGACGGTGACGTCCACACCATACCCTGCCGTTGCTGATATGGATGTTTATGAAATGCAAAAAATTAGTTAAGAGTTGTGAGTATTTTTGGAGTGTTCTGACCATAATGCCAGAAGGCGCCCGATCGACCAGTGTGCGGGATCGCGCACATTTTCAGTACCAGCCTCCATTGGTCTGATCTTTTATTAATTAAAATCAACATTCAGCTGGACAGTAAAAATACGATAAGCGCTGATTTTATCGCCAAAGGAGTGGACGATGAGCCTCAGCCTGCCGGGAAATGACCTCTGGTATCTGCCTAAAGACAACCTCGCGCCCGAAGAGTACGAACGCATTATCTCTCCCTCTCTGGCCTGGTCCCGCATTCAGGAAAAGTATGAATTTGACGACAGCCATAACCGCGGGTTTCGCCCGGTGAATATGGTTGAGTGCCCTTCTGTTGCTAATCCTCATCAGCCCCGCCGATACGGGCCACAGGAAGAAGCCCGCATGAAAGAGATGGTGAAATCGGGCAGGGTGGTGATGCTGACAAACTTTTATAGCCCCGCCGGACTTTTTTATATTGATGAGCAGGGCCAGCTGATTTGTCGCGATCCTTCCGCATTTGCTCCATCGGGAGCAGAGAGGATACTGAACGAATATCAGCGATCGGTCAGCCGTCGCGATTACCGGCACTCCGGCGGCAAACCCCGGCCCACCCGCGTTGAAGTCCGGCTGCGAGCGGCAGAACCGGAAGAGGTTGTCCCTGCTGCCCGTCAGGGGCAGAAGACGAGCGGCTTCAGCGCGGCAGAAAGCGACCTGATTGCGGACTACCTTCACTGCTCCGCGCACTGGAATGCGCGGCTAACGGACGCGGCGGGCAGCATTCAGGGAGGATTATCGCCGTCGGAAACGCGGGGCTTCCCCCATCGCCCCGACGAACGCTGGTGCCGTACGGTTTATAACATGGAAGGAAAAAAACAGTGATGATAAAACGCACCATCGCGCTGATGCTGATGCTGAGCGGCTGTCAGGGGCAGCCCAAAACCTCACCGTTTTACAAAGCTGACTATACGCTGCCGTATGGCAAATGGGGGTTTGCCTTTTTTACCCCCAAAGCACTGCCCGCGCTGGTGACTTACACCGCCATCGCCGACACACGGGGCTATCTGCTCAGCTTTAATACGCTCGACGGCACGCATGACGATCCAAATGTCGTGAGTAGCTGGAATGAAAGTAGCCGAAGTGGCTCCATCCATTACAATCAGGCGGAGTACCCGCCACAGTATATGGTGTTCTGCTGGGACTCAATCATTGATAAAAAGGTGTATGAAACCAGCCTGTGGTTTCCGCCGTCGGTGTGGCAGAAAATGATGACGCCAGCCGACCATAAGTCCCGATCAGGATCGACAGTATGGTATGACACTCTTCTGATCGGACTGGCTCCGGGAGGTACAGTTCGCGTCTGGTTAAAGGACGTGGGCAATTACCCCAATTACCCGGTCCCGGTAGTTGACCTGAAAACTGTCTCCGGGGATAAGCTGGACGTCTGCAAGGGGGTAACCCGCTTTTCGAAAGGTTACCACTACCTGAAGAGCACCAGCGACTTTATTAAAGGCAAAACCTACCCGTACGGCAGTTGGTAAATCATGAATTTAAAACGCGATATCCACACCCCCCCGGAACACGGATTCGTCGCCCCGGTCGGCAATATGCTTATCCATCCGCAGGAAAAGTCGGGCGTCTTTGGCTTTGCCGATATCCAGCCGCAAGCCGTACCACTGCGAGTCCCGATCGAGGGTCATGCCTGGGATGGCGAAGCTTTGTCCATCCGATCCTGTCCCCACCCATTTAGCATTCACATCCAGCGATGGGTTGGTGAAAGCGTGCTGATATTCTCCGTAGACCGACAGCATCGACCACCACTGCTGTACTGTAAACAGGGGGGCGCTCAGGTTCAGGCCGGCCAGCCCGACCGTCCGGCTGTAACGGGCGCTGTCGCCCTGTAATCCCAGCGCACTGCCTTCGTCGCTGAAGCCGCCGGTATAGAGCTGGCTCAGCTTCATCCCTGCGTAAGGCTCCAGCGTCAGCCGGTCGTTCAGCGACCAGCGGTAACCGGTTTTGATCAGGCCCTGCCAGCTGTCATTGCGGGTTTCTGCTGAAGTAGCCTGCACGCCATCCACCAGCAGCACCCGGTAAAGCTGAGTGTCACCATGCTGATAGCTCAGATTGGCCTGCCAGATCCAGGCTGGCGTTACGGCGTACTGACCGTAAAGCATCAGCCCCTGCAGGCTGTTGGTGCTGTTGCCGCCGCTGCCGTCATAATCCGCTCGGATCTGGCTGTCCGTAATGGCTGCACCCAGTCGCAGACCTGTTATATCGAAACTGCTGTCCAGCCCGATTGCGGTGGTGTTGATGCGATAGTGGCTGCCCAGATAGCCATCCTGCTGTAAATCGCCGTGTAACGTGCCGGTTTCCGCCCAGAGGCCATAAGGCTTCTGCTGCGCGGGATCCAGACGGTTGCCCAGCAACTGGTTCTGGTAATCCAGGCTGTTGAAAAGGATGGCATTGCCGCTGGCATGAGCCTGACCGGAGAGCGAGTCCAGCGCGGCACGCGCAGCGGCACTGCTGCCAATTTGTTGTAAAGCGGCGGCGTTTTGCAGCAGATCTTCCTGTTGCGCCGAGCGCCCTGCCTGGGTCGAGTAACTGTCCGCAACCTGAAATGCTTGCTCAACGTTGGCCGCACTCTTCAGGGTCGCCCCGCTGAGGCCCGCAGCCTGAGCAGCCTGAACCGTATTAACCCGCTGGAAATGCCCGTTCACACTGTTTGCGCTGTAGTCGACCGAACCCTGCAGGAACACGCCGGTATCCACGCTGGCAAACTGTCCGCTGATCCCCTGCCCACTCTGCAAAAGAGACTCGCTGGTCTGCACAATATAGGTATTAGAGGGCAGAGTGACCTGCAATGCACCGTTCAGCGTTGCCGGGCCAGCGACCGTGAGCGGCTGGGAGAGCGTCACCCGCAGCGTACCGTCAGCACTTTGCTGATAGCTGCCCACCACATGCAGGGCACCCGCCGAAGTGGTGACCACCGAGCCCTGATTACTCAGATTGCCGCCAATGTTACCTTTGCCTGCCAGCACGCCGCTGCCGGTCACCTGCACGTCACTGGCCACCGAACCATCAATATACAGGCTATTGCTCTGCACTCTGGTCGCTCCGGTATAGGTGTTGTTACCGGTCAGCGTCAGCACGCCGCCTGCATCGCTGGCACCGGAGACAATCAGGCCACCATTACCGCTGATATTGTTGGAGAAGATGTAATTTCCGGCGGAGAGCGCAGCGGTGAAATCATCGCCGTAAAACATCCCCGGACCGTTCAGAGCCCTGTCAACATTGACGTTCCCCCAGCCAAATGTGTCGTTATAGGGGCGACCATTCGCGCTGTCGGAGGCGACGCCTGCCACAGCATCACTGTGATAATCCGCCGTGGTTAACAGGGTTTGCTGGAGGTTATAACCGGTCATCCATGGGAATTGCGCCGACACTCTCGATGCGGCTCCGGCCACGCGAGGTGCAGAAAAGGAAGTACCGTACTTACGTGCAAGAGTGCCGTCATCCTGCAGGTAGTCGGCATAGCCCGGAGCAGCAAGGCACCAGGCTGCGACATCGCCGCAGGCATCAAATACATACAGTTCAGGAGGACGGCTGCCCTGTGCCACGGTGTAACCCGGCAGATAACCGGTGACGGCAATCAGCCCTTTTTGCAGGCTGGCATCGTTATAAATCAACGGCACCTGGGCATTAGGAGAAGGCGTGGAGGTGCCATTATTCCCCGTCACCACCACGCCCAGCGCGTTAGCGTTGACGATGCTACTCAGGCTGTCGCGAAGCGCATCGTAACGCCCGCTCTGACCAGCGCTTGCCAGTTCGGCTGATGTAGTCAGACGCTCGTCAGAAGCGTATGACATATTGATAATCTTAACCCCGTTACTCAGCAGGCCGTTGATCGCCTTCTGTGTGTCCGTGTAGTAAAAAAGATTATTACTGGAGGCCTGAGCTATCCATAACTCACTGTCCGGCGCAACGCCACCGGTGAAGGAGCCTTCTGCCAGTCCGGCCAGGGTCAGGGCGACGACGGTGCCGTGTCCCGAGTGTCCCTGATTATCATTCAGGGTCTGACTGGCACCCGCCAGGGACGAAGTGAAATGGATATCGGCATAATTGAATTCTGAACGATCTGCGGCCAGACCGGAGTCAACGATCCCGACTTTAACCTTGCTGGACCTCGCCACAGGCGTACTGGGTGTTGGAGCAGGCGTGGGGGCGGGAACCACTGTTTCACTACTGCCTCCTCCCCCACCGCCACCCCCACCGCCACAGCCATTCAGCAGCAGGGTACTTATCAGTACGGCCAGTATCGAGAGCGAAGGTGTGGCGGAGAACACATAAGCAGGTCTTATAATTTGCACGGGAGCCTCTTTAACCGCATAGCGGCAAATAACGGTATCCATGCCGGAATACAGTCAGTTGTGATTACTGCATGGGATACAAATAAGTTATCTGGTCGGACCGTTTCTAATCGCAGGAACAGCTGGGGTTTCGCAGAGGTATTTATGCGTTAAAGTTTTTTGACAGAGCGGGAATTTGGGCTAAAAAAAACCCACGCATCCGCGTGGGTTGGTGCAACTGAACAGGGTGTAAATCTGCCGGGAGCAGATTGCATTGTCACCAATCAATACCTCTGGGACTTCCATCCTCGCAGGTGAGTACCCGGCCTGCCAGCAGCAAAACGCAACGGAGTTAGCGAAAATGCTACCAGCTGTAAAACCTTTGCCGCTTTGTTTACCGGCCTTTTCCGGCAGTAAATTATGAGCCGCTGTGAGTAGCGTAGAGCGCGTCCGGTGCCACGTTCATATGCTTAAGAACCGGACCAATAATGTTGCCGAAGACCGGCGCGGCAACCGAGCCACCGAAGTGATCGCCAGCGGTTGGGTGGTTGATCATAATGACCAAAGCCACCTGCGGATTACTCGCCGGGGCCACACCTGCGGTGTAGTTGATGTAACCGCCATCGTATTTGCCACTGGTGCCCATTTTCTCCGCCGTACCGGTTTTAATCGCCAGACGATAGCCCGGCACTGCCGCACGCACCCCACTACCGCCAGGCAGTGCATCACTCTCCATCATATGCACTACTGAGCGGACCGTATCTTCGTCGGCCACTCTTGTTCCCATTACCGGCGGCGTCACCTTGGTGATCGACAACGGCCGGTAAACCCCGAACGATCCCAGCGTGGCGTATTCACGGGCAATCTGCAGCGGCGTCACGCGCAGGCCATAACCGAACGAGAAGGTAGCGCGTTCGATATCTGCCCAGCGCTCACGGTGCAGCGGGAAGTAGCCCACGCTTTCACCGGTCAGCCCCAGCCCGGTTGGCCTGCCCAGCCCGAAGGAGCGGAAAGTGTTAACCAGCACTTCCGCAGGCATCGCCAGCGCAATGTGTGACACGCCGATGTCGCTCGATTTCTGCAGGATGCCGGTCATGGTCAGACGAGGCCAGTGGCCAACGTCACGGATCAGGTGGCCGTTAACCTGATACGGCGTGGTATCCAGCACCGAATCCGGACGAACCAGCTTGCGGATCAGCCCTTCCATCACCACCAGCGGCTTAACGGTTGATCCCGGTTCGTAGCTGTCATTGATGGCAGCGTTACGCATCTGTGCCGGGGAGACATCGCTGAAATTATTGGGGTTAAACGACGGATAGGAAGCCATCCCTAAAATCTCGCCGGTGTCGATCTTGATCAGCACTGCGGCACCGGAATCGGCTTTGTTCAGCAGCACGCCGTCGCGCAGCTTGCTGTACATGGTGTACTGATCGAACTTGTCGATGCTGAGCTGCACGGTTGGCGGCTGACGCGGCGGCTCATAGTTGATCATCGCCACAATATTGCCGTGAGCATCCTGGCGGTATTTCTCCACGCCCGGAGTCCCCTGCAGAACTTTATCAAAGCCTTTTTCCAGGCCGTTCAGCCCGTTGTTATCCGCTCCGACGATACCGATCAGCGGTGCGGTAGCCTCACTCATTGGGTAGAAACGGCTGTCATCATAAACGGTGGTAATGCCGGCCAGGTGCAGCTGGGCGATGTCTTTGGAGATCCCCAGCTCAATCTTGCGGCCAAGATACAGGAAGCGGCGATTTGGGTTAGCATTGATCTGTTGGGCAATCTGTTCAGGACGTTGATCCAGCGCGTTAGCCAGATACTCCCATTTTGCACTGGTGAAATCAGGGTGCGCTTCCAGCACGCGCTGTGGGTCAGCGATGATATCGCGCGAAGGCACGCTCAGGGCCAGCGCCTCACCGTTACGATCCAGCAGAGTGCCACGGTTGGTCGGGATCGCCACCGTGCGCAGGGAACGTTCATCCGCCTGCTTTTCCAACATGGGGTGGTTGATCAGCTGAACGTCGCCCACCCAGGCTAACAGTAAAACCAGACAGCCAAACACGCCGAGGCAGATCAGACGGAAGCGGACAGGATTGAAAGGCGTTTTAGCCGGGTCTTTTGCCAATAATTTCTTTAAGCGGGGCATCGGTCTTCTACTAGCTGGTCAGGGTAACTGACCGGGAGTTATACAAAAAATGCCGTCATGAGAACAGGGAAACTGTGTTTCAGCCTGTGATTGTGCCGCAGCGCGCAGATTATGCACACCGATTTATTCCGAATATTCAGGAAGTTATTGTGATTTTTGCGGAGTTCAGACAAAAAAAACCTGCGCATCTGCGCAGGTCGGTGAAACAAAGCATAAATACTTTTTGATGTTCACCCATCAATACCTCTGGGACGTAAACTGTAGCAATCTGGCCGACTCCCCCGCCAGCCAGGATTCGCAACAGTTACACGCAAAATGTAACCACCTATGTGATTCTTATGCAGTTTTGCAACCTTTGGGTCACAACCCCCTAACGGCGGAAAACAGGTCCGCTGAGTGTCAGGGAGAAACTACCCCGCAGCCAGCTTGATCTCCACCAGGCAACTCATTGCATTCGGTCCCTGAGTCAGCGAGGAGGTGCCGATATCCAGCGTCAGGACGTTTGGATTACCCGCGCGGTCATAAGGCTGCCAGGCTTTACCGAAGCCCGGATCAAACCAGGCTCCGGTGGAGATCAGTACCACGCTGGGGCTGACGCCTGCTGTCAGCCGCACCCCCGCCAGCATCCGGCCACGTTCGTTACTGACGTCAATCACATCACCGTCGTTGATCCCGCGCGACCGCGCATCGTCCGGATGCATCCACAGCGTTTCATGCCCGGCGGTTTTATTTGCCTGCACCGATGGCGTGGCGTCCATCTGGCTGTGCAAACGATCGCCCGGCTGGATCGAGATCATATGCAGTGGGAAGCGCTGGCTGATTTCAGCTCCCAGCCACTCTTTCGGCGGCTGCCATTCCGGGTGTGGCGCGAAATCATCCAGCCGGTAGCCAGCGATGGTCTCGCTGAACAGCTCGATTTTGCCGCTGGCGGTTTTAATCGGGTTGGCAAGCGGGTCGTGACGGAACTCTTCCATAAAAATGAAGGGCTTGCCCCCCTCAGGCACTTCCGCATAGCCCTCTTTCCAGAAGACCTGAAAATCTGGCCAGCTGATCCCTTTAAGCTGATGCGCCTCAGCACACTGATGATAAAGATGCTCAATCCACTGCATTTCATTGCGGTTTTCAGTGAAGGTTTCCCGGTAGCCCAGACGCTCGGCCAGGTCGGCAAAAATATCAAAATCGTTGCGCGCCAGATGCTGCGGCCTGATTGCCTGATGCATCGCCAGCACGAAGCGGTCGCGGGAGGAGCCGCCAATATCGTTACGCTCCAGCGTGGTGGTCACTGGCAGCACAATATCGGCCATCTGCGCCGCCGGGGTCCAGACGATATCCTGCACGATCACCGTGTCCGGCTTCTGCCAGCCCTCGACCAGCCGGTTCAGCTGTTGATGATGGTGGAAAGGATTGCCACCCGCCCAGTGGATCAAATGGATATCCGGATAGGTCTGCGTCTGCCCCTGAAAAGCGTACGGTTCGCCGGGATGCAGCAGCATATCGCTGATACGGGCCACCGGAATGGCGCGGTCAGCAATCGGGTTGACGCCGGTGGACATCAGCGGGGCCGGGCCTTCAGTACGGGGATTGCCCACGCTGTTCATCGAGCCGTGGCCAAAGGAGAAACCGGCTCCAGGCAGGCCAGGCTGACCAAGCATCGACGAGAGCGCAATCATCATCCAGTAAGGTTGCTCACCACGATGCGCGCGCTGCACGGAATAAGAACAGGTGATAAAGCTGCGTTTGCCCACCAGCTGTTTCGCCAGTTGCTCAATACGCGGTGCCGGTATGCCGGTGATGTCGCTGGCCCATGCCGGCGTTTTAGGCGTGCCGTCCGTTTCTCCCAGCAGATAGCTGCGCAGCTGCGGATAACCCACGCAGTGGGAGGCGAGGAATGCGTTATCCACCGCGCCGAGGCGCTCAATTTCAAAACCCAGCGCCAGCATCAGTGCCACGTCGGTATTCGGGCGGATCGGGATCCACTCCGCGTTCACAAACTCCGGGCAGTCATCGCGCATCGGGCTGATGTTAATCACCGGCGTGCCTTTCGCTGCCAGTGCCTGCAGCGCAGGTTTAAGGCTGTGCTGCCCTGCTCCACCGGAAGCCACCTGGCTGTTTTTCAGTGCCAGGCCGCCAAAGGCGACAAAGATCTCACAGTGCTCAACCACGTCCGGCCAGTCGGTGACGCGACCAGTGAGCGGCATGTAGGTGCCGATAACGTAGGGCAGGAAGAACTGCGCTGCGCCCCAGCTGTAGTTGCCCAACTGATCAACGCCGCCACCGCCGGTAAAGTAGAAACGGCGGACCAGAGTGCGGGCATGATTAACACGGCCTGCCGATGACCAGCCATATGAACCGTTGAAGATGCCGGAGGCACCGTAGCGATCCCGCACGCGGCGATTCTCTTCAGCCACCAGATCCAGCGCGGTTTCCCAGTCCACCTCAACGAAATCTTCCCGGCCGCGCAGCCTGCGGTCACTTTTCTCGCGGGACTTCAGCCAGGAACGGCGCACCATCGGCTTGCGGATACGCTTATCGGAATAGACCAGCTCCGGGATGGTATTGAGCATCGGCGACGGATCCTGATCGGCGAAGAAAGGCTCACAGCGCAGCAGCTTGCCGTCTTCCACCACGGCGGTGAAAGCGCCCCAGTGGGCGAGGTGTGGCACTTTTATGATAGTCATCAGGCGATCCCGCAGGTTTTATCGTTATGTGAAAGCCAGAATAGCATTTTTAGCCACGAGATTTGAATCACAAAACGGGGCGCTGTTGCGGGCTGATTTTATCCAGCTTTGCGACACCGCTTGCATTCTGTCTGCTTGAAGTAACAGGAGAATTCCGCAACACTGAAGGCAATGTAAACGTTTACCCAGGAAGGCACCTGACCTATGGCTACCATTAAGGATGTTGCCAGGCTCGCCGGAGTTTCCGTCGCCACGGTCTCCCGCGTAATTAACAACTCGCCGAAAGCAAGTGAGCATTCACGCCTGGCCGTTAACAGCGCAATGGAAGCGCTGAAGTATCACCCAAACGCTAACGCACGCGCCCTGGCGCAGCAGTCCACCGAAACTATGGGGCTGGTAGTGGGCGATGTGTCCGACCCTTTTTTTGGCGCTCTGGTGAAAGCTGTGGAGCAGGTGGCCTATGAGACCGGCAACTTTTTGCTGATTGGTAACGGTTACCACACTGAGCAAAAAGAGCGGCAGGCTATCGAGCAGCTGATCCGCCATCGCTGCGGCGCACTGGTGGTGCACGCCAAGAAGATCCCCGATGAAGATTTAGTCCCGCTGATGCAGCAAATTCCCGGCATGGTGCTGATCAACCGGGCGCTGCCGGGCTTTGAGAAGCGCTGTATTGCGCTGGATGACCGCTACGGGGCCTGGCTGGCTACCCGCCATCTGATCCAGCAGGGACACCAGAACATCGCGTTCATCTGCTCCACCCACCCGATTTCGGATGCGGAAGATCGCCTTCTGGGCTATTATGACGCGCTGCGCGAACATTATCTGCCCTGCAATGATCGTCTGGTCGCACTGGGTGAACCGGATGAAGTGGGAGGAGAACAGGCGATGACAGAGCTGCTGGGCCGGGGTAAGCCTTTTACCGCCGTCGCCTGTTACAACGATTCAATGGCCGCCGGTGCGCTGGCGGTACTGAGCGATAACGGTGTGCGGGTGCCGGAAGAGATGTCGCTGATTGGCTTCGATGATGTACTGGTCTCGCGCTACGTCCGTCCACGGCTGACCACGGTACGCTACCCGATCGTGACCATGGCACAGCAGGCCGCAGAACTGGCGCTGGCCTTAGCCAATAATCAGCCGCTGCCGGAAGTGACGAATATGTTCAGCCCGACGCTGGTGCGCCGTCATTCTGTGGGGTCGCCGGGTTAACTCAGCGACTTGTGACAGAGCCGCACTGGCTTATCCGGGTAATCCAGTGCAACGCCGATATAGCCCCAGCCAGAGCATTCGTAATAGTCCGCACAGTCCGACCGTTCCCACCGCTTTTTCGCCCTCCAGCGCCACATAAGTGACCGGCAGCTCACTGTTTCCTCTCACTCTGCGACAACAAATGGGCGGCAGGATTACCTCTCCAGCGCCAGCAGTTCCTGTACGGTTTGCGCACGGCGGATCTGACGCGGCTGACCGTTCTCAAACAGCACTTCCGGCAGCAGAGGACGGCTGTTGTAGTTAGAAGACATCGATGCGCCGTAGGCTCCAGTGTCGTGGAACACCAGATAGTCGCCCACTTTCACCGCAGGCAGCGCGCGCGTTTCCACTTTGCCCCCTTCCTGCTGGGTGAACACATCGCCGGATTCACACAGCGGTCCGGCCACCACGCTCTCCAGAGTTTGCTGCTCGTTCAGCTCGCGGTCATCGCCCGCCATGGCGGAAATGTGGTGATAACTGCCGTACATCGCCGGACGCATCAGGTCGTTAAAACCGGCATCCACCATCACGAAGTGGCGGCTACCCATCTGCTTCACGGCACGGACCTGTGAAACCAGCACGCCGGACTCAGCCACCAGGAAGCGACCGGGTTCAATCTCCAGTTTAACCGGATGTCCCAGATGCTGCTCAACACGCTGGCGCGCAGCGTCCCACAGGCCAAAATAGTGGTCGGTATTGATTGCTTCTTCACCGAAGTGATAAGGGATCGACAGGCCGCCACCAGCTGAAATCGCCTGCAGATCCTGGCCGAAACTGACCACCTGATCCACCATCGCATCACACACCTGCTCCAGATGAGCATAATCCACACCCGATCCGATATGCATATGGATGCCGACCAGCCTGAGCGGGTGACACTGAATGGCTTCCAGCGCCAGCGCCATATCGCCGTGCCAGATACCGTGCTTGCTGTTTTCGCCGCCGGTGTTGGTCTTCTGACTGTGCCCATGACCAAAGCCAGGATTCACGCGCAGCCACACCGGATGGCCGGGGGAGATTTCACCCAGCTGATGCAGCATATCGACAGAACCGGCGTTAACCGGGATCTTCAGTTCGGCAATGCGGTTCAGCGTTGGTTGATCGATCACATCGGCGGTAAAAACGATTTCATCGCCACCTGGTATAAAACCTGCCACCAGCGCACGCTCAATCTCGCCGAGAGAAACTGAATCCACTTTCACTCCGGCTGCATGCATCAGACGCAGGATATGAATGTTTGAACAGGCTTTCTGCGCGAAACGCACCACGTCAAACTGCTGCAGCTGCGCAATACGATCGCGGATGATGCTGGCGTCATAGGCCCAAATCGGGCCGCCATACTGGCGCACCAGTGGCAGAAGGTTATCGCGCGTCAGCGCAGTTTCAGTATTGGTGAGCAGGCGTGGCATAAGTTTTCTCCTGAGAATATGCCGCTATTACGCCACAGCCCGGACAGGATGAAAAATATCTGTTTTAATGAAGTCTATTCATCCATGATATGGCTTTGCATCCCGGCACAGGAATCGATCATGGCAGGCATCACGCTGCGGCATATCGAAATTTTTCACGCGGTGATCACCACCGGCAACCTGACGGAAGCCGCCACGCTGCTGCATACCTCGCAACCTACGGTAAGCCGGGAGCTTGCCAGGTTCGAAAAGCTGACCGGACTTAAATTGTTTGATCGGGTGCGGGGACGCCTGCAGCCTACCGTGCAGGGACTGCGGCTGTTTGAAGAGGTGCAGCGATCCTGGTACGGACTTGATCGCATCATCAATGCCGCCGAAGGGCTACGGCAGTTTCAATGGGGTGAACTCTCCGTGGCCTGCCTGCCGGTTTTCTCCCAGTCACTGCTGCCACTGCTGTGCCAGCCCTTTCTGCAACGCTACCCCGAAGTCAGCCTGAATATCATTCCTCAGGAATCTCCCCTGCTGGAAGAGTGGCTGTCGGCCCAGCGTTATGACCTGGGACTGACCGAAACCAACGTGACACCAGCAGGAACAGAACGCACCGAACTGTTTACCGGGCTGGAAGTATGCGTGTTACCGGAAGGCCATCCGCTGGCAGATAAAACCTGCCTGACGCCGCAGGATTTCAGCGGGCAGAACTACATCAGCCTGTCGCGTACCGACAGCTATCGCCAGCTGCTGGATAATCTGTTCAACGAGCAGGGCGTTCAGCGAAGAATGGTGATGGAAACGCACAGCGCGGCGTCGGTGTGTTCGATGGCCAGGGCAGGCGTGGGCGTATCGGTGGTGAATCCGCTAACGGCGCTGGACTATGCCGGTAGCGGTGTAGTGATCAGACGCTTCAGCGTGGATGTGCCTTTTACCGTCAGCCTGATCAGGCCGCGCCACCGGCCCTCTTCCGCGCTGGTCGAGGCCTTCAGTGCCCATCTGCAGCAGCACATCAGCCTGTTCAACCAGCGCCTGGCTGCATTGCTGGGTTAGGCGCGGGCGGTCTGGGCCTGTCCGCCGGAACGACGGAAGGTAAACAGACACAGCAGCAGCCCGGCAGCGGCCAGTACCGCCGCCACAACCGGCACGGCGGTCAGGCCAAAACCTCCGCTAATCACTGCACCACCCGCCCAGGCACCAAAAGCATTGCCGATATTGAAAGCGGAAATATTCAGCGTGGAGACCAGATTCGGCGCATCTTTGCCGTGGCGCACCACGTTAATCTGCAGGCCGGGAACGATAGCAAAGGTCGCCATCGCCCACAGGAACAGGGTGATCTCCGCCAGCCACAGTGCATGGCTGGTCCAGCTGAAGAGCAGCGAGAACAGCGCAATCAGCGAGAAGCTGAGGATCAGGCTGAAGGAGACTTTCCAGTCCGCCAGCTTGCCGCCGAGAATATTCCCAACCGTCAGACCGCCGCCAATCAGGAACAGCGTCCAGCTCACGCCTTTATCGCTGATGCCAGTCACCTCCAGCAGCAGCGGCGCAATATAACTGAACAACGCAAACATCGCGGCGGCAAAAAACACCGTCATCAGCAGCGACAGCCATAACCTGCCGTTGCCCAGCGCGCTGATTTCGCTCGCCAGATGGACTGGCTTCTCTTCTTTATTTGTCGGCAGGCTGACAATCAGCGAGATAAACGCCAGGATGCCGATAACCGCCACGCCCCAGAATGTCGCACGCCAGCCAAACATCTGGCCGAACCAGGTACCCAGAGGCACGCCCAGCACGTTCGCCAGCGTCAGGCCGGTAAACATCAGCGCCACTGCGGAAGCCTGTTTGCCAGGCGCAACCAGGCTGGCAGCCACCACTGCGCCGATACCAAAGAAAGCACCATGACAAAGAGCAGTGATTACGCGAGCCAGCATCAGCAGGTTATAACTGTAAGCCAGCGCGCAGAGGACGTTGCCAATAATAAAAATCGACATCAGCAGGATCAGCGTGCGCTTACGCGGCAGCTTCGCGGTGAGCAGGGCCATTATTGGCGCCCCGATGGCGACCCCAAGGGCATAACCACTGATCAGCCAGCCTGCGGAAGGGATCGACACCTGCAAGTCACCCGCCACTTCCGGCAGCAGCCCCATAATGACAAATTCCGTGGTGCCGATGGCAAAAGCACTCAGTGCCAGCGCCAGTAAGGAAACGGGCATCTCTCTTTCTCCACAAGTTTCAATAAGATCCCCGGCAGGACAAAGCCAACGCACAGGGCAGAAAGGATAAAATGTGACTACCGGGATTATTTGATCTGCGTCACAATATTATTAAAGCACAGCTGTCCGTTGCCTGATACCCCGCGCACAGCAAGGGAGTATTGCCTGAGACGCAACAATCAGGGCCAGAGACCCCCCTTGAGTCTGCCGAAACAGGGGTTTCCCTGATAAAAGCAGCAGAGATGCCATCTTTACGGAATCTTTATTGTCTATACTTTGCCTTATCACCTTATTACATAATACTTTTTGAACAGTCCGGACGAAGAACGATCTTAGATTCGCCTGACAAAGACACGAAAAATTGTCATTTACAGGAGAGTGCATCAGGCTTTGTGTTAAGTGAAAAGAGTAAAGTTTTTTGAATGTTAGCCGATACCTCGATGAAGGATCCAACGGGCGTTTCATGAGCTGTGCTTGATCTATCCATTGTCGGGGACCAAAGATGAGATGTGCTATTTGCCTGCTGGCCCTGATGCTGGCCGGCTGTTCAGTAGGAAAATATGAGTACAGCCGCGAGGCGGAAAAACGGGTTGATATGACCGTGACCGGCATTCCTACGGTGCTGGGTATTGGTACGCTGGGTACCACCATTCCGCTGACGTCAGAATACAGTCTGACCGCCGCCCATGTGGCTAAATTCTCCCTCTACCGCGTCAAATCCTGGCACCCGGAGTGCGATCTGGCGGTGGTGTATCACCACAATGATAATTTTCAACCGCCGCATTTTCGTAACGGTCATATCGGCGACAAAATTAATCTCTACGGCTACAGCTTCATATCAGCCATGCCGGTGGCATCCACCGGAACGAACCTGGTGAACACCGGGCTGAAGAATGAGTGGAACAAGCTGAGCTGCGTGGTGGTGGCTTCCGATGCGGGCGTGGTGAAAGGCATGTCCGGTGGCGCGGTGTATAACGCCTCGGACGACTCTGTCGGCGGGGTTATTGTCGGCTACTCTAACCGGATTAACGATCTGAAAACGGGCAAGACGTTGTATAAAGATGTCTCTCTGTACGTTCCTTATGCCCGCTTTAAAGAGTGGCTGGACGCGGCAGTGAAGTCGTAACAGGGAGATCACCTCGCGCGGGGTGGCCCAGTGAGGAACCAAACCAGAGCGTCCTGAGCAGCATTAATCAGGACGCTGGCTGAGTCAGAACTCACGTTTTACAATAACGTAGCCGGTAAAATCGACTGAACACTCATTATTATTAACGATTGCTTTAAAACCCTCTGGCACCAACATCTCGGGCTTTAAACAGGAGTTCACCATTCCTGAAGAACTGCGCTTTTCTGACATGATATTCCCACGACCTTCCTTTCTCCTTGTGGTCTGAATATTCCCTCTTTGTTCTACGCCTGAGTTCAACCTGCTACCAGCAAAAAAATAATCCCGAGAAAGTTAACTTCCGAAAATCAGAAGTCCATCAAGTTTTGTTTACTGCCGGCCTTTATCCAAATGATGCGGTAAAGGCCCGATAAAAAGCGTTCAGTGTTATTCCAACATAAACTTCACTGCTGCGCTGGCATGAATAGCAGTGGTGTCGAATACCGGAACAGGGCAATCCGTGGCCTTTAGCAACAATCCGATTTCGGTACAGCCAAAGATCACCCCTTCAGCGCCCTGTTCCACCAGCCCGGCAACCACCTGGCGGTAGTAAGCGCGTGAGGCTTCGGTGAAGACACCAAGGCAAAGCTCTGCAAAAATGATGCGGTTCACTTCCTGCCGTTCAGCTTCACCAGGAACCAACGTTTCAATACAGTGCTCTGCCAGCAAGCGGCCACGATAGAAATTCTGCTCCATGGTGTAGCGGGTGCCAAGCAGCGCCACATGGCTCATCTTATGCTCTTTGATCGCCGCTGCCGTACCGTCTGCAATATGTAGAAACGGCAGGCCGCTCTGTTCCTCAATGGCACCGGCCACTTTATGCATTGTGTTGGTACAGAGCACAATGCCTTCTGCGCCAGCCTTTTTCAACGACACCGCCGCCTCTGCCAGCATCTGTCCTGCCTTCTGCCAGTCGCCGCTGGCCTGGCAGGCTTCAATCTCGTGAAAATCCACACTGTACAGCACCAGCTTAGCCGAGTGCAGGCCCCCCAACTGCTGCTTAATCCCTTCATTTATCAGGCGATAATAAGGCACGGTAGATTCGCAACTCATGCCACCAATCAGTCCCAGCGTTTTCATCACCTTTTACCTGTTTATCTCATCTGGCAAATACTATTCTGCATCTCTTGCCAATTTACAACCCGCTATTTTGCCTGCCTCGTGCAACAAATGCCTCTTTAGTGGTAATTAGTACAGGTACAAAACCTGAACACCGGGATCAGAATTGGTTAAGCATAACTTATGCAACCTTATCATCTCTGTACAACTTTCAGCAGAAATAGTGAACATTCGGCGCTAAAACCTCCCGCTTTCCCTGAATTTTTTTCGTAAAAAAAATGATGATAATCAGGATATTCCTTTACGGAAATTAAAGGAAATATTTAGAGCTCTAATGTTTAAAGCTTCCTGACCGATACCGTAAAAATCTATACAGCAGCCTTCGTTCGCCAGTTCAGGGCTACATTTTCTTTCATGATGCAGGAGTTTCTATGAGACAGGCTGGAGCATTCAGCGGGTTTACTAATATGAAAGTCGGCTACAAACTGGCTTCCGGGTTTTCATTAGTCATCATTTCGCTGGTGATGATAGGCGTCATCTCGCTAATGTCGCTGGCAGGTATTCAGGATAATGCACAGCGCCGCGCCTTAACAATTGATATGGTGGGGTCTTTTGCTCAGGCAAAACTGAATCGCACGCTTTATCAGTACACTAATGACACTGAATATGCGGATAAAAATGGCCAGGCACTGCAGGAGATGGTCAGGCAGCATCACACCCTGGCGTCTTACCACTGGGATAGTGAAGGTCAGATGCTGGTAGATGAAATTGCTAATGCCCTGAAAGACTATTCCGATCTGCGCGATATTTTAATTTCAGATATGAAAAGTATGATGGGCAAAGCCATTCAGCTACGCGAGATGCCTTTTCTGGAAACGGCCCGTCAGTTAGACCAACTGACTTCTGCCAATCTCTCGCCGGAAATGGCCTATACTGCGGCCCAGCTTTCAACCACGCTGAAAGAGATCAAGCTGGTACTGCTTGACGTTACCACCGCCCCGACACCACAAAATCTGCAGTCACTGGAAAATCTGATTAGTCGGGCCACGACGCTGACGACTTCACTGAATACCAATGCCAGCCCTCAGCTGATTGCGCTAACCGGCAGCATTAACGACACCATAAGCGCTTCCCGACGCAGCCTCAGCGGATTTGATCAGATCTGGCAGGAGCATAAAAAAGCGGCCCTGGAGCTTGCAGGTCGCGTGAAGCAGTTTGATGACTCGATAAATAAAATGTTTGTGTATCAGTCAAAAAACTCGCGGCATTTTATTGACTCCTCAACATGGACGATTGGCAGTATTGCTCTTGCCGCAGCCCTTGCCAGTATGATAATTGCCCGCCTTATCAGCAGCAGTATCACTGTGCCTTTGAAGCGAAGCCTGCAGGTGGCACAGCAAATCGCAGCCGGTGATTTGACCACGTCAGTGAGCAGTACACGTAAGGACGAACCTGGGCTACTACTTCAGGCAATTGGAGCGATGAATAATAATCTGAAAGAGATTATTCATTCTGTGAAAAACGGCATCCAAAGTGTCATGCTGGCATCGGGCGAAATAGCCGAGGGCAACAATGACCTCTCTTCACGCACTGAAGAGCAAGCCGCCGCCGTAGTGGAAACAGCAGCCAGCATGGAGCAGCTCACTGCGACCGTGAAACAAAATACCGATAATGCGCGCAATGCCAGTACCCTGGCCGTCTCGGCTTCACACCAGGCCGCACGCGGCGGTGAGATTATCGGTCAAATGACGCAGAGCATGAAATCTATTAAAGAGAGTTCGGCACAGATTGCAGATATCACCTCAGTGATTAACAGCATTGCCTTCCAGACCAATATTCTGGCGCTGAACGCCGCCGTTGAATCCGCCAGAGCGGGTGAACATGGCAGAGGCTTTGCGGTGGTTGCTGAAGAAGTCCGGGCTTTGGCACAGCGTAGCGCCACTGCCGCAAGGGAAATCGAGGGGCTGATCGCCAATTCCGTTGCTCAGGTAGAGGAAGGTGCCTCTCACGTTGAAGGAGCCAGCGATAGCATGATCGGCATCAGAGACTCTGTCACACAAGTCAGCGAACTGATGACGGAAATCGCCACGGCGTCAGAAGAGCAAAATCGTGGTATTGAGCAGATTGGCCGCGCGATGACGGAAATGGACAGCACAACACAACAAAATGCCGCACTGGTTGAGCAATCTTCTGCTGCTGCCAATGCGCTGGAAGATCAGGCCCAGCAGTTGAATAATCTGATTGCCGTTTTCCGGGTAGAGGAAGCCCATGCGAGGCCCGCTGCTTCACCACCGGTAAAAATGATGAGCAACAGACGTGGAGAGGTGGCCCTCAGTCAGTCGCCGGGCTGGACAACGTTCAATACCTGAATCCCCCAGGGCAGCAGGAACACTCAGCCACCGGCAAAAGATGGCTGAGGTTGAAGACCAAAATCAGGCTCAGGGGCCTGATTTTGCATCTCATCCCCCCCAACGTGTCCACAGAGTTGCAAGAGGAGGCGTAAAACGGTACTTTTTCATATCGGAAGAAAAAAAGTACAAATATCTTTTTTTGCATCAGCTTTGACAGGGCAAAACCACCTTGTCACAGGTTTAACACAGCGACTGCCGCACCGCAGAATGCACTGGATCACCGGGAGATATGCCGTTATGGAAAAGGAACTTTATGTCAGCAGTGTTATCAAAAAACACCTTGAAACCAGGTTAGGTGAACTGGGGAGTTTCACCTGGGCATATGTTGTTATATCAAAAAACAATATGTCGATTATTCAGCACGCGACTAATTATCCGGCTGAATGGGTGAAACTTTATCAGGATAATAACCTGCAGTTTACTGATCCGGTTGTTATCACTGCACTAAACCGGCTGACACCTTTTTCATGGGATGAAAAAATCACCATCGGTAATGAACCATTCTTTTCCAGCATTTTCGAAAAGGCCAGGCTTTTCAGCGTAATCAATGGCTATACCTTTGTTTTGCATGATTATAAAAACAATATGGCCACGCTCTCTTTAATCATTGACCCCAGTAAAAAAGATGAAGTAGAACAGTGCATTAACCTTAATAAAGGGATTTTAAATTTATTACTTGCTGCCGTTCATGAAGAGTATCTGGCACTCACCCTGCTCTCGAAAAAAAGTGAATCAACTTCATCCAACAGGAACCTGTTTACTGAGCGGGAAAACGAAATCCTTTATTGGGCCAGCGTCGGAAAAACCTATGCGGAAACCGGAATGATTCTGGGAATAAAAACGACCACGGTAAAATTTCACATGTCGAACATTGTCAGGAAGCTGGGTGTGACAAATGCCAGGCATGCAGTGCGTCTCGGCATGGAGCTTCACCTGGTTAAACCCGTCAGTTAGTTAATTATGAAAAAGCTTCTTCAGACAATGGCCAGCGATTCAGGAGATCCTCCTTCAGACTGCCATCTTCCCCGATAATTTTTGCCTTCAGCGCCTGCTGGCTTTCATCATCGACATGCCCCAAAACCAGATACACCGGCTCTTCTTTCTCTGACTGGCCCGTTTCCAGCAGAGTAATACGCCAACCTGAATTCCTGATAATTTGCATCATAGGATGGCTGGCTACGGCAATAATGCCATCGTATTGATTCTGCCTTGCAAAGTTTATCAGGGACAGGAATAAAACCTTCGTTACGGGGAAGCGTGGCCCCGCTAAAGTTTTAGCTCTTTTTTTATCGACGAAAAAACGAGTGGATTCAATATAGTTACCTTCAGGAATATCAACCTTATTAAAAAAAGAGGAAAAAGTATTGACAAGCATATTTTTATTCCGCATTTCAATAATTCGACTACTGCATATTACCTTCTCATCTTTCACCCCATAAATGTATTTTGTATTTTCATTATCAAACTCATCAGTTTCCATTCCACCCGTACAGCTTACTGCCCACTGGAGCCTGTCTTTAAATATATTTTTCCTCAAGATAAAAATATCTTCTGATTTTTTGCAATCTAAAGTTGAGTAATTAGAACAATAAATATTAAGCATAATGTTACCTGTGTTTAATTTAGATAAGTGAAACTATCTGAGAACACAGGCGAAGTTCTCCGGTCATTATGCCGAGACGGGAGGATGATATTATTAAGCGCCAATAAACGGTAGTAAGATTTTAAAAAACGATATAAAAAATACTTATAGCTCAGGAAAGAGAGAGAAAAGTTACAGGGATTATTTCAGTCAGCATGAACCCCGTCTGAAAGAGAATTCCAGACTACTGAATTAACAGGGATATGGGAAATATGCAGGGAATAATTGCGTTGAAGGAGCGAATGACATTCGCTCCTTTTTACGCCTCCGCCAGCCAGCACCTGTACTTTTTGTACCAGCACCAGCACCAGCACCAGCACCAGCAGGGAGAGGATTACTTACCGGATGGACGCAGTGCCGGGAACAGGATCACATCGCGGATAGTGTGGCTGTTGGTAAACAGCATTACCATGCGGTCAATACCGATGCCGAGGCCCGCCGTAGGTGGCAGACCATGCTCCAGCGCCGTCACGTAGTCTTCGTCGTAGAACATCGCTTCGTCATCACCGGCATCTTTGGCATTGACCTGCTGCAGGAAACGCTCAGCCTGATCCTGCGCATCGTTCAGCTCGGAGAAGCCGTTACCGATTTCACGGCCGCCAATAAAGAACTCGAAGCGGTCGGTGATTTCCGGATTGTGGTCGTTACGACGAGCCAGCGGTGACACTTCAGCCGGGTATTCGGTGATGAAGGTTGGCTGGATCAGATGGCTTTCCGCCGTCTCTTCGAAGATCTCGGTCACGATGCGGCCCAGGCCCCAGCTCTTCTCGATTTTGATGCCCAGTGACTGCGCAATGGCTGCCGCTTTATCAAACTCGTCGAGGTCGACGAGGTTGGTTTCCGGACGATATTTCAGAATCGCTTCTTTCATCGTCAGCTTCTCAAACGGCTTGCCGAAGTCGAACTCCTGCTCACCGTAAGGCACCACCGTATTACCCAGCACATCCTGCGCCAGCGTGCGGAACAGGCTTTCGGTCAGCTCGATCAGATCCTTGTAATCCGCATACGCCATATAGAGTTCCATCATGGTGAACTCAGGGTTATGGCGCGGCGAAATACCTTCGTTACGGAAGTTACGGTTGATTTCAAACACGCGATCGAAGCCACCAACCACCAGACGCTTCAGGTACAGTTCCGGGGCGATACGCAGATACATGTCGATATCCAGCGCATTGTGATGGGTGATAAACGGACGGGCTGATGCACCGCCAGGGATCACCTGCATCATTGGCGTTTCCACTTCCATAAAATCACGACCGACCATAAAGCTGCGGATACCCGCCATGATCTGCGAACGAATTTTGAAGGTGTTACGGGATTCGTCGTTAGAGATCAGATCAAGGTAGCGCTGACGGTAACGGGTTTCCTGGTCGGCCAGGCCGTGGAACTTGTCCGGCAGCGGGCGCAGGGCTTTGGTCAACAGGCGCAGTTCGTGGCAGTGAATGGACAACTCGCCAGTTTTGGTTTTAAACAGCTTACCGCGGGCACCGACGATATCGCCAAGATCCCACTTTTTGAACTGCTCGTTGTAGATGCCCTCAGCCAAATCATCGCGGGAAACGTACAGCTGGATGCGGCCGCCGACGTCCTGCAAAGTCACGAAAGAGGCTTTGCCCATGATACGGCGGGTCATCATACGACCGGCAACGCTGACCTCAACACCCAACGCTTCCAGCTCTTCATTTTCTTTGGCATCGTAATCAGCATGCAGTCGATCTGAAAGGCTGTCGCGGCGGAAGTCATTCGGAAATGCCACGCCGTTTTCACGCAGCGCGCTGAGCTTTTCGCGACGCGCTTTCAGTTCGTTATTCAGCTCAAGTGCGGCATCAGCGCTTTGCGGTTGTTGTTCAGACATGTCAGTTCCTTATAGCCCTGCTTTCAAACTTGCTTCAATAAATCGGTCCAGATCGCCATCCAGCACCGCCTGGGTATTACGGGTTTCCACACCGGTGCGCAGATCCTTGATGCGGGAGTCATCCAGCACGTAGGAACGGATCTGGCTGCCCCAGCCGATATCAGATTTGTTATCTTCCAGCGCCTGTTTCTCAGCGTTTTTCTTCTGCATTTCCAGTTCGTACAGCTTCGCCTTCATCTGCTTCATCGCCTGGTCTTTGTTTTTGTGCTGAGAACGGTCATTCTGACACTGCGTCACGGTATTGGTCGGGATGTGGGTAATACGGACCGCAGATTCGGTTCGGTTAACGTGCTGACCACCCGCACCGGAGGCGCGGTAAACGTCAATACGCAGGTCGGCCGGGTTGATCTCGATATCAATATCTTCGTCCACTTCCGGATAGATAAACGCGGAGCTGAACGAGGTGTGACGACGGCCGCCGGAGTCGAACGGGCTCTTACGTACCAGGCGATGCACGCCGGTTTCGGTACGCAGCCAGCCAAAGGCATAGTCGCCCATGATGCGCAGCGTGGCAGACTTGGTGCCCGCAACGTCACCTTCAGACTCTTCGATAATTTCGGTTTTGAAGCCTTTTGCTTCGGCCCAACGCAGGTACATACGCACCAGCATGCTGGCCCAGTCCTGAGCTTCGGTGCCACCGGAACCGGCCTGAATATCCACGTAGCAGTCAGCGCTGTCATACTCGCCGGAGAACATGCGGCGGAATTCCAGCTCACCGAGCTTTTTCTCCAGCACGTCCAGCTCAGCCACCGCTTCGTTGAAGGTGTCTTCATCGTCGGCTTCAACGGCCAGTTCGAGCAGGCCGGAAACGTCTTCCAGTCCCTGACTCATCTGATCCAGCGTGGCGACAATGGCTTCCAGTGAGGAACGCTCTTTGCCCAGCGCCTGGGCGCGGTCAGGTTCATTCCACACGTCCGGCTGTTCCAGCTCGGCGTTAACTTCTTCTAAACGTTCTTTCTTGGCATCGTAGTCAAAGATACCCCCTGAGAACGCCGCTGCGCTCAGAGAGATCCTGAATCCGGTTCTTAACAGGATTAATTTCAAACATGATTTTTGATTCTTCCAGGGGCCTGAATGTAACTCAGCAGTTTAACTGAAAATGTGGGCGGATTACAGCGGCCAGAGGTGGTCGATGATCAGCTGCACGCTGCGGTTGCCGCGAAACTCGTTGATATCCAGCTTATAGGCCAGCTCAACCTGCTTAACGCTTGGGTCAGGCCACAGTGCGGTGTCGATGTTGAAAGCGATGCCGTCGAGCAGCGGCCCGCCACCCAGTGGTTCGATCATCACCTTCAGATGACGTTCCCCCACCAGGCGCTGCTGGATCAGTTTGAACTTGCCGTCAAACTGCGGCTCCGGAAAGGACTGGCCCCACGGCCCGGCTTCCCGCAGCAGTTCAGCTGTTGGCAGCGTCAACTCCTGCGCCATCAGCTCACCGTCTGACCAGATCACGCCCTGCAGCGATTCCGCATCCAGCCACTCGCCGACCAGGTCGCCAAAGCGCTGGCGGAACTCGTCAAACTTCGCTTCTTCCAGTGACAGACCGGCCGCCATGGCATGACCGCCAAACTTCAGCATCAGCCCAGGATTCAGCGTGTCCAGCCTTTCCAGCGCATCGCGCATGTGCAGCCCGGCAATGGAGCGTCCCGAACCTTTCAGCACGCCGTCACCCGAGGGAGCAAAAGCAATCACCGGTCGGTGGAAACGCTCTTTCAGCCGGGAAGCCAGAATGCCCACCACGCCCTGATGCCACTCCGGATGATACATGGCAATGCCTAACGGCAGCGCCTCGCTGCTTCTCTCAAGTTTGTCGCACAGCGCCAGCGCTTCCGTCTGCATGCCCTGCTCAATCTCTTTGCGCGTCTGGTTCAGCGCATCCAGTTCGCTGGCCAGCATTCTGGCCTGGGCAATGTCCTCACTCAGCAGCAATGCCACGCCGACCGACATATCGTCCAGTCGCCCGGCCGCGTTCAGCCGTGGTCCCAGTGCGAACCCCAGATCGTTTGCGGCAAGCTGACGGGCATCGCGGTTCGCCACTTCCAGTAGTGCCTTGATCCCGGCACGACATTTCCCGGCGCGGATGCGGCTCAGCCCCTGCCAGACCAAAATACGGTTATTGGCATCCAGCGGCACCACGTCCGCCACCGTGCCCAACGCCACTAAATCCAGCAGTTCAGCCAGATTGGGCAATGTTTCTGCACCGCTGTCGCGCAGACGGGCACGCAGTGCCAGCATCAGGTAGAAAGCCACGCCCACGCCTGCCAGCGATCGCGACGGGAACGCGCAGCCGTCAAGGTTAGGATTAACGATCGCCTCTGCCTCCGGCAGCGTCTCGCCCGGCAGGTGGTGATCGGTGATCACCACCGCAATGCCCTTCTCATGCGCGAGGCTGACGCCAGCATGGGAGGAAATACCGTTATCCACGGTGACGATCAACTGAGCGCCACGAGCGGCAGCCTGCCCGACCACTTCCGGACTCAGACCGTAACCATCATCAAAGCGATTTGGCACCAGATATTTGACGTTACGTCCGCCCATGCTGCGCAGCGCCAGTACCGTCAGGGCCGTACTGGTTGCACCATCGGCGTCAAAATCGCCGACGATCATAATGCACAGGTTGTCACTAATGGCCTGCTGCAGAATTTCAGCCGCCCGCTCAATGCCATCCAGGGAGTGGAAAGCATGAAGGTGTTTTGCCCCACGCTCCAGCTCTGTCGCCAGTTGAACACCACGGTGCAGATAAAGGCGGCGAAGCAGAGGATGCAGATCGTCAGGAAGATTACAGCCTTCCGCCGCCTCACGGCGACGGAGTTCGGTTTTACTGTTCACTGCGCTCAGCCACCCTTCTGGCTGTCAAGCATCTGCTTCATTTCCTGCGGCCCCTGGTAGCCTGGGATCATCATGCCGTTCTGCAGCAGAATAGCTGGCGTACCCTGAATACCGTACAGAATACCCAGTTTATAGTGCTGAGCCAGGTCGATATTGCAGTCTGCCGGAGTAACGGCTTCGCCTTTCATCGCGGCATCAAAGGCTTTGCGGCGGTCTGCTGAGCACCAGACTGATTTCATGTCTTTGGCAACCTGACCGTTCATGCCTTCCCGTGGAAAGGCAAGGTAGCGCACGGTGATGCCCAGTGCGTTGTAGTCGGCAATCTGGGTGTGCAGCTTGCGGCAGTAGCCACAGGTGATATCGGTAAACACTGTGATCACATGCTGCTCTTTCGGCGCTTTATACACGATCATCTGGTCGCTGAGCGCATCCACTTTTTTCTCCAGCAGCTTGTTAGTCACGTTAACCGGCTGTCCGCCGCTTACGTCATACAGTGGCCCCTGAATAAACTGTTTACCGTCTTCGGTGATGTACAGCACGCCACTTTCAGTCAGCACGGTTTTCATGCCTGGCAGGGTTGAAGGCTGGATCTCAATCTGCTGCAGGCCCAGCTTTTTCAGTGACTGCTGGATGGCTGCATCATCAGCGTGGGCAAAACCGGTGACTGCCGTTATCAGCAGGGAAAGCAAAAGGTGACGCTTCTTCATTTAATGTCCTTAAAGCCTCATTCTCGGGCCGTTTAATCTTCGCGCCAGGCGCGGGAGACGCTGTTGTAAAGAGTGCCCCGCTAAGCGCGAGGGTGATGCTGTTGATGTAACTGACGCAGCCGCTCGGTGGCGACGTGCGTATAAATCTGGGTGGTCGACAAATCACTGTGCCCCAGCAGCATCTGGACAACTCGCAAATCGGCACCGTGGTTCAGCAGATGAGTGGCAAACGCATGGCGCAGCACGTGCGGGGACAGTTTCTCGCTGTCGATCCCTGCCAGTGTGGCGTAATGTTTAATCCGATGCCAGAAAGTTTGCCGGGTCATTTGTTGCGCGCGACTGCTGGGAAACAGCACGTCGAGGGTCTGGCCATTGAGCAACCACGGTCGTCCATACTCAATATACTGTTCCAGCCAGTGCACCGCCTCTTCCCCCAGCGGCACCAGCCGTTCTTTGTTGCCTTTACCAATCACCCGGACCACGCCCTGACGAAGGCTGACATTGCTCAGCGTCAGGGTGACCAGTTCGGTCACGCGCAGGCCGGTGGCATACAGCAACTCCAGCATCGCTTTATCGCGCAGTTCAAGGGGAATTTCGGTGGACGGTGCCTGCAGCAGGCGGTCAATCTGCGCTTCACTGAGGTCTTTCGGCAGGCGCTGCGGCAGTTTAGGAGAAGAGAGCAGCGCGCTGGGATCGTCTTCACGCAGTTTCTCACGGTAGAGATACTGAAACAGACGACGCATGGCGCTGAGCAGGCGTGCCGAGCTGGTAGCCTTATAGCCGCCCTCAACACGTCCGGCCAGAAAGCCCTGCAAATCAACCGTATCCACCCGCAAAAGATCGGATTCATGGTGGGCTAACCAGCCCGCCAGCGACATCAAATCAAGACGATAAGAGGCCACGGTATTTTCAGCCAGGTTGCGCTCAATCCATAAGGCATCAAGAAACTGTTCGATCAGGTCGCTGTCCTGCACGTCATCCCCTTTGTTCACCCGTGCGGCGAAAAAAGCCGTCAAAGTTCAATTCTGATATAATCCGCGCCATTGCACCATGCACAATGAGTTAACCGGATATGAATATTGGTCTCTTTTACGGTTCCAGCACCTGCTATACCGAAATGGCAGCAGAGAAGATCCGTGATTTCATAGGCGAAGACCTCGTCACCCTACACAATCTGAAAGATGACTCACCGCAGCTGATGGAAAAGTACGACATGCTGATCCTCGGCATTCCCACCTGGGACTTCGGCGAACTGCAGGAGGACTGGGAAGCCATCTGGACCGAATTGCCTGCGCTGAATCTTAACGGTAAAGTGGTGGCACTGTATGGTATGGGCGATCAGGCCGAATACAGCGAATGGTTCCTGGATGCGCTGGGTATGCTGCATGACGTGCTGGCTCCGCTGGACGTGAAGTTTGTCGGCTTCTGGCCTAACGAAGGTTACGAGTTCACCAGCAAAAAACCGCTGACCGCAGATGGCCGCCAGTTTGTTGGCCTGGCGCTGGATGACGTCAATCAGTTTGAAGCAACTGACGAGCGCATTGCGCAGTGGTGCGAGCAGATCCTGACGGAAATGGCTGACACGCTGTAATCCTGCCAGCCGCCTAAGCGGCATGTCCAGCACTGAGCAGTTGCTGTCGCAGCTGCCGCCATTCCTCCTCGGCCATACTGTCGCGCACCAGCCACAGCTTTTCCTGCTCGCCTCTGGGCGTACGCAGCGCCAGCAGGATCGCCTGTCGGGTCATCCACGGCCGCCCGCAGATTTGCCAGCGTTTCTGGCGCCACTGCATTTGTCGTCCTTCCAGCAGGGCAATATCCCCTTCCCGGCTGCGAATACGCCGCTGGCTGCGCACGCACTCGAACACCACCAGCGTCAGCAGTAACATCCACACCACCGTGTAGCTGGCAGGCCAGGGAGCCAGCAGGAGCAACAGGATCACCACACCATGCAGCAGCAGCGAGACCCACTGCGCACGCCAGGAGACCCGCAGATCAGAGTGCCACAGGGCCACGTTGCTGGTTTCGCTGCTGGATCAGGTGCACCATTCGCTTCAGTTCTGCATCGGCCGGTTCGCCGTGATTCATCAGCCAGTTGAACAAATCGGGATCGTCACTCTCCAGCAGGCGAACAAACACATGTTTGTCGCTGTCGCTCAGTGAATCATATTCATACTCGAAAAACGGCATGATGGAGATATCCAGTTCACGCATGCCGCGACGGCAGGCCCAGTGAACGCGGGCTCTATTACTAATATCCATTTTTTCCATCGTCAGTCAGTCAAACATGCTGGCTAGTGTAACGCTTTTTCGCCGGGATGTTGATGCAGCAATTTTCTGCTTTTGTACCGCTTCGCAAAGCAGGTGCATGTGTTGCAGGGTTATCACACGTTTTGTGCGTCGTTTCCAGGAAACAGGTTGCAAAGCCGGTCGGCTCTTTTAACATGACTGACAGGGTTTACCTTAAATCAGGAATACATCATGCCGACTTTATCTTTTCCGCCTCGTCAACCTGCGGCTTCGGCACGCCTGCCGCTTACGCTGATCTCGCTGGAAGAGTGGGCGTTGGTTAACGTTACCGGCGCAGATCGCGTCAGCTACCTGCAGGGTCAGGTCACGCTGGATGTGGCTGCACTGGGTGCGGCTGACCACCTCCCTGCTGCCCATTGTGATGCCAAAGGCAAAATGTGGAGCAACCTGCGCCTGTTCCATCGCGGTGAGGGACTTGCCTATCTGGTGCGCCGCAGCCTGCGCGACACGCAGATTACCGAACTGAAAAAATATGCCGTGTTCTCCAAAGTCACCATCGCCGCCGATGACGAAGTAATACTGCTCGGCGTGGCTGGCTTTCAGGCACGCACAGCTTTAGCCAGCTTCTTTGACACGCTGCCGGATGCTGAAACTCCGGTGGTGCAGCAGGATGATACCACCCTGTTATGGTTTGCCCTGCCCGCTGAGCGTTTCCTGCTGGTAACGAGCCGTGATAAAGCCCTGGCACTGCGCGAAGCGCTGGACGGGCAGGCGCAGCTGACCGACAGCTCCCAGTGGCTGGCACTGAATATTGAAGCCGGTTTCCCGGTAATAGATGACGTAACCAGCGCGCAGTTTATTCCGCAGGCCACCAATCTTCAGGCGCTGGATGCCATCAGCTTTAAGAAAGGCTGCTACACCGGTCAGGAGATGGTTGCTCGTGCAAAATTCCGTGGTGCCAACAAGCGTGCGCTGTTCTGGCTGGCCGGGAGCGCCGGGCGAGTTCCCGCCGCTAATGACTCGCTGGAAATGAAGCTGGGAGAAAACTGGCGTCGCACCGGAACTATTCTGTCGGCTTGCCAACTGGATAACGGTGAGGTTTGGGTTCAGGCGGTGCTGAATAATGACCTGGAACCAGACAGCGAGCTGCGTGTGCAGGGTGATGATGGCGGTAAGCTGACGATCCAGCCGCTGCCGTACGAGCTGAGTTAACCTGACGAACCCATTCGTGTGAGCTAATAAAAACTGAGCTTGATGAAAATAGTCTCTGCATTATCAAAATCAGTACCTGCGCGGGGAGTCGGTCTGTTAAAGGACTGACTCACCTTTGGCATATGAGTCGTTGCCTGTTCATCTCACCTTTAGCATCTGAATCATTGCCCATTCATCACGAAACATAGAGATAGATAGCCAGGAAGTGGCAGATGCTGCCGCCCAGCACGAACCCGTGCCAAATCGCGTGGTTATACGGGATCCGCTTCGAGACATAAAAGATCACCCCCAGCGAATAAATCACCCCGCCCGCCGCCAGCAGCCAGACACCTACCGGTGAGAGCTTAATGGCCAACTGATAGATAACAATCAGCGACAACCAGCCCATCAGCAGATAGGTGATCACCGACAGCGCCTCAAAGCGGTGAACAAACGCCAGTTTGAACAACACCCCAATCAGCGCCAGGCTCCAGATAATCACCATCAGTCCGTGTGCCAACGGCGACTTCAGACCGACCAGTAAAAAAGGAGTGTAAGTGCCCGCTATCAAAATATAGATAGCGCAGTGATCCAGCTTTTTAAGCCAGTACTTCGCCCGCTGGTGTGGAATCGCATGATAAAGGGTGGAAGCCAGAAACAGCAGGATCATACTGCCGCCATACAGGCTGTAGCTGGTGATCGCCATGATGCCAGCCTGGCTGTCTACCGCCTGGATCAGTAGCAACACCAGACCGACGATACCAAAAATAAAACCGATGCCGTGGCTGATGCTGTTTGCCACTTCCTCGGCAAGGGAATAGCCGTGCGCTAATAACGTTTTTTCGGCCATATTCTCTTACTCTCCCTACTCTGAAGCGGGCTTGTTGACCGCGCAAGATACGTGAAATCAACGCTCGGTACTGACTCTGAGTATCGGCCAGCACGCCCGAAAATTGAGCACAACTAGCGTAGCTGAGAATAATTTCAGAGTACACATGTAAGCTAAAAATAAACTGTGAATGCCTGTAACACGAACAGCACACAACTATAGGTTCGGCAGATTTCGCGGAGATGACACGGTGGATGGCACGGGTAAAACCCCTGCCTCAGGGTGGCAAAATCTGCTAATGTAGTGATTCTCCGGGATTTGAGCGCCGCTATGTTTACCCATCATAACCTTGCCACCCTGAACGGCCTGGAACTGCAGGTCTACAACTATGCGATAAAAAATCGTGACAAGGTCATGTATATGACCATTCTCGAGCTGGCCGATGCCGCTGCGCTCTCCACCACCACCGTGCTGCGGTTTTGCCGGAAGATGAATTGCGATGGCTATTCCGAATTTCGAATTCGTTTTAAATTATACCTTGAGCAGGAACAGCAGCTTCCGGGCCAGTCCGGCATCAGCGAAATCGTCAGTTTTTTTAAAAGTATTAATAATACCGAGTTCGAAACGTTAATAGCGGAAGCGGTGGAGCATCTGATTAAAGCTGAGCGTATTATATTTGTCGTTGCCGGAACCTCCGGTACTTTAGGAAAATATGGCGCGCGTTTTTTCTCCAATGTCGGTAAGTTCAGCAGTCACATTGATGATCCTTATTATCCGGTTAACAGTGATATGTATAAAGACGCTGTGGCGATTATATTATCTTTTTCAGGTGAAACGCCGGAGATATTGCGTCTGGCCACGCAATTCAGCCTTCATCACTGCCAGGTGATTTCAATTACCAATAATGATAACTCCTCGCTGGCCCGCATGGCCGACTTCAATCTCTCGTGCCATATGCCACAGCTGCGCATGGCCGGGGAGTATAACGTCACCACCCAGGTGCCAGTGATCTATATTCTGGAAACCATTGGTCGTCAACTCGCCAGCCTGCTGAAATAAAAAACATCCTGTTTTTTTGATGTGACAAATCACCTGCGGGTGAATTTGTTATATCGTGACATTCTTAGCCACCTTGTTACATTCGCAATAATAATAAAACCGAACATCCCGGAAAATTTTTTCCCACATGATGAGTGTACCCTGGCGAGGAATAATCATGGCTCTGAATTACGATAAGGTCGCTGAAGAGATTATTGAATTGATTGGCGGCAATGCTAATGTGATCAATATCACACATTGTGCCACAAGACTGCGGTTTATATTAAAAAGCCACGATGAAGTTAACAAAGATCAATTAAAACGGGTGAAAGGTGTTATTACCGTAATTGAAGCCAGTGGCCAGTTACAGGTGGTGATTGGCAATCATGTCGGCGAGGCCTTTCAGGCCGTGCTGAAGCGGGTCAATATTGATGATAATGCCGCAATGGCTGCGCCGAACGTGGGCATCGTCAGCCGCCTGATGGACATTATCTCCAGTATTTTCGCCCCGTTCCTCTATCCGCTGGCAGCCTGTGGCGTGCTGCAGGGTATCCTCTCGCTGGTCACCGCGCTGGGCTGGATGGATCAGGCCAGCGGCGCGTATCGCATTCTGAATTTAGTCTCGTGGACCGGCTTTACTTTCCTGCCGGTAATGGTGGCCTTCACCGCCGCAAAGAAATTTAACGTTAACCCTTTCACCGCCGTGATTGCAGCCTGTGCACTGATCAGTCCGGATTATATGAACATGCTGGCCGCCAACAAAATCGTACTGGCGAACTCGGCAGATCCCGCCATGCAGCAACTGATGAAAGAAGCGATCGCGACCCCGGACATCGCCAAAATTCTGGTGGAAGTTGTCGGAGTTCCGGTTAATGCACCGACGCTGGACTTCTTCGGCATTCCGGTAAAATATCTGACTTACACCGCCTCAGTGATCCCGATCATCCTGATGGTCTGGGTGATGTCGTATGTTCAGCACTTCTTTGAGCGCATTTTGCCGCTGGTGATCCGCAACCTGTTCACGCCGCTGTTCTGCATCGCAATCATGGTGCCGATGACGCTGCTGGCCTTCGGGCCGATTGGGAATGCGACAGGCGGCGCAATCGGCGGCGTTTACAACACGCTGTACCACCTCAGCCCGTCGATAGCCGGATTTGTGGTTGGCGCACTGTGGATGCCGCTGGTGACGCTGGGCGTGCACTGGGGGATTACACCGGTCACCGTCGGTAACTATGCCACGCTGGGTTACGACACTTTTACCGGGCTGCAGGCCTCTCCGGTCTTTGCGATGGCCGGAGCCACCTTCGGCGTCTGGCTGAAAGCGAAAGATGCCGAAATGAAACGGGTCGCTCTGTCAGCAGGCATGACCGCGCTGTTTGGTATTACCGAACCGGCAATCTATGGCGTAGCGCTGCGGCTGAAGCGGCCGATGATCTGCGGTTGCCTGGCCGGAGCCGTCGGGGGAGCCGTGGCCGGATTCTTTAATGCCGTCTCCTGGAGTTACTGTCTGCCGGGCATTGCGGTGCTGCCAGTGTTTTTCAAAGAGGGGCACATGCCACAGTTTATCGGCTTCCTGCTGTCAATCAGCGTGGCCTTTGTGCTGGGCGCGGTGTTCACCTGGTTTGCCGGATTTAAAGAGCTGCCGGGGGATAAAGCGCACAGCACCAGTTCACTGAAACCTTCACAGGACTGATTTGCCACTAAAAAATGTATCAGCTATAAGGACGGAATTGATGACCACACATCAGCAGTTACCAAAAGATTTCCTCTGGGGAGGTGCCGTTGCCGCGCATCAGGTTGAAGGCGGCTGGGATCAAGGCGGTAAGGGCGTCAGCATTGCGGATGTTCTTTCCGGCGGCGCTCACGGCCTGGACCGGGTGATGACCGATGGCATTCAGCCAGGCTACAGCTACCCCAACCATCAGGCGGTGGAATTTTACTCCCATTATAAAGAGGATGTGGCGCTGTTCGCCGAGATGGGATTTAAGTGCTTCCGCACCTCAATCGCCTGGACGCGCATCTTCCCCAACGGCGATGAGCTGGAGCCGAATGAAGCGGGCCTGCAGTTTTATGACGACCTGTTCGATGAGCTGTTGAAATACAACATCGAGCCGGTGATTACCCTGTCGCACTTCGAGATGCCGTATCACCTGGTGAAAGAGTATGGCGGCTGGCTGAACCGCAAAGTGGTTGATTTCTTTGTGCGCTTCAGCGAGGTAGTGCTGGAACGTTACAAGGGCAAAGTGAAGTACTGGATGACCTTTAACGAGATCAATAATCAGCGCAACTGGAAATATCCGCTGTTCGGCTACTGCTGTTCCGGCGTGGTATTCACCGACCACGCTAAGCCCGAGCAGGCGATGTATCAGGTACTGCATCACCAGTTCGTTGCCAGCGCGAAGGTGGTCAAACTGGGTCATGAGATCAATCAGGATTTCCAGATTGGCTGCATGATTGCCATGGTGCCGCTTTACCCGTGGTCCTGCCATCCGGATGACGTGATGCTGGCCCATGAGGCTATGCGCGAACGCTATCTGTTCGGCGATGTGCATATGCGTGGCTACTACCCCTCCTACATCCTCAACGAGTGGGTGCGTAAGGGTTATCACATTGAGATGCAGCAAGGGGATGCTGAAACGCTGCGTGAAGGCTGCGCCGACTACATTGGCCTGAGCTACTACATGAGCAACGCAGTGCAGGCCAATGCACAGGGCAGCGGCAGCGCAGTTTCCGGCTTTGAAGGCAGCGTACCAAACCCTCATGTGAAAGCCTCCGACTGGGGCTGGCAGATCGATCCGGTCGGGCTGCGTTACAGTCTTGCCGCCCTGTACGAGCGCTATCAAAAACCGTTATTCATCGTGGAAAACGGCTTCGGGGCAATTGATCAGGCCGGGCCTGACGGGCAGATTAACGACGATTACCGCATTGCCTATCTGCAGGCGCATATCGAACAGATGAAGCTGGCGGTGTTTTACGATGGGGTTGAGCTGATGGGCTATACGCCGTGGGGATGCATTGACTGCGTCTCCTTCACCACCGGCCAGTACAGCAAGCGCTACGGCTTTATCCACGTCGATAAAAATGATGATGGCAGCGGCACACTGACCCGCTCGAAAAAGAAAAGCTTCGGCTGGTATCAGCAGGTGATTGCCAGCAACGGCGAATCTCTCTGAAAAAGCGCAGGGTCGCCATATATGGCGACCAATCTATCTGACCGAAGACTCCGTTTTTTTAACGCCCACCGGCCGCATCAACAAAGGTGCCGGTGACGTAGGAGGCCTCTTCGCTCAGGAGCCAGCTGATAGCCTGAGCGATCTCTTCCGGCTGGCCGCCACGCTGCATCGGAATGGCCGGAGCAACACGATCCACCCTGCCCGGTTCACCGCCGTCGGCATGCATTTCTGTGTAAATATAACCGGGCCGCACGCCATTTACGCGGATGCCGTGCGCTGCCACTTCCAGCGATAATCCTCTGGTCAGCGTATCCATCGCGCCTTTGGAGGCCGCGTAATCTACGTATTCTCCCGGCGCACCAGTACGGGCAGCAGCGGAGGACACATTAACAATCGCCCCACCTTCTCCCCCATGATGGCACCCCATCCTTTTAACCGCCTCGCGACAGCACAAGAAAGTCCCGGTCACATTGGTGGCAAACAGCCGGTTAATCCTCTCCGCCGTCAGTTGCTCAACCGTTGACTGCTGAAACAGGATCCCGGCATTGTTCACCAGCACGCTCAGCGTCCCTGGCAGGCTGTCGATCTGCCGGAACATCGCCATCACCTGCTCCTCATCTGCAATGTCCGCCTGCAGGGTAAATCCCAGGCCACTGTGCTGATGGATAATCTTTACGACCTCTTCCGCCGCTTCCTTATTCCGATGGTAATTCACCACCACACAGTATCCCTGACGGGCCAGCAGAATACTGGTAGCCCGGCCAATCCCCCGGCTGCCTCCGGTCACTAATGCGATTTTCATCTGCCACTCCGCAATAAAAAAAGGGCATGTCATGTGCCCTTTTTACTGTAGTCAAAAATCAGCAGAACTACTCGTATTCGCTCATCGGTACGCAGGAGCAGAACAGGTTACGGTCACCGTAAACGTCATCAAGACGTTTAACGGTTGGCCAGTATTTGTTGTCACTACCTGCCGGGAAGACTGCAAGCTCGCGGGTGTACGGGTGTGACCACTCGCCAACAATTTCCATCTGCGTGTGCGGTGCATTGACCAGCGGATTATCTTCCGCAGGCCATTCACCTGCTGCCACGCGGCCGATTTCCATGCGGATTGACAGCATCGCATCGATAAAGCGGTCCAGCTCAATTTTGCTTTCCGATTCGGTTGGCTCAACCATCAGCGTTCCGGCCACCGGGAAGGACATAGTCGGCGCATGGAAGCCATAGTCAATCAGGCGCTTGGCAATATCCAGCTCGCTGATACCGGTCTGCTCTTTCAGCGGACGAATATCCAGAATACATTCGTGCGCCACGCGACCGTCACGACCAGTGTAGAGGATTGGATAGGCTGACTGCAGGCGGCTAGCGATGTAGTTAGCATTAAGGATAGCCACAGAGCTGGCCTGCTTCAGACCTTCCGCGCCCATCATACGAATGTACATCCAGCTGATTGGCAGGATGGATGCACTGCCAAACGGTGCGGCAGAAACAGCGCCCTGCTGCGTCAGCACGCCATCAATCTGCACCACGCTGTGGCCCGGCACAAACGGGGCCAGGTGGGCTTTCACGCCGATTGGGCCCATACCTGGACCGCCGCCGCCGTGCGGGATACAGAAAGTTTTATGCAGGTTGAGGTGTGAAACATCCGCGCCAATGTAGCCCGGCGTGGTGATACCGACCTGCGCATTCATGTTCGCGCCGTCCAGATAAACCTGGCCGCCGTACTGATGAACGATCTGACAAACCTCGCGGATAGTTTCTTCATACACACCGTGAGTCGACGGGTAAGTCACCATGATGCAGGAGAGCGAGTCGCCGGTCTGTTCAGCTTTTACCCGCAGGTCGTGCAGGTCAATGTTACCCTGCTTGTCACAGGCAACCACTACGACTTCCATCCCCGCCATCTGCGCAGAAGCCGGGTTGGTGCCGTGCGCAGAGCTTGGGATCAGGCAGATATTACGCCCGCCTTCATTGCGACTTTCATGGTAGCGACGGATTGCCAGCAAACCAGCATATTCGCCCTGTGCGCCGGAGTTAGGCTGCATGCACAGTGCATCATAGCCGGTCAGCTGCACCAGCCACTGGGAAAGCTGACCGATCATCTGCAGATAGCCGGTAGCCTGATCGGCCGGGCAGAATGGATGCAGCTCGGAGAACTCCGGCCAGGTGACAGGGATCATCTCTGCTGCGGCGTTCAGTTTCATGGTGCACGATCCCAGCGGGATCATCGCCTGGTTCAGCGCCAGATCTTTGCGCTCCAGGCTGTGCATGTAACGCATCATCTCAGTTTCGCTGTGATGACGGTTGAAGACCGGGTGGCTGAGGATCGCGTCCTGACGCAGCAACGCAGCTGGCACTGACTGGCTGTTTGCCGCGACAGCAGCATCTAACTGGTCAATATCCAGGCCGTGGTTTTCACCCAGCAGAATAGAGAACAGCGCGGCGACATCTTCGCGCAGCGTGGTTTCATTCAGGGTGATGCCAACGGCGTTATGGATATCAGTGCGCAGGTTGACACCAAAACTCAGCGCGCGATCCAGCACCGCAGCTTTGTCGGCCACTTCCACTGTCAGGGTATCGAACCAGTGCTGATGGCGCAGCGTCAGGCCACCTTTCTGCAGGCCCGCCGCCAGAATATCGGTCAGGCGGTGAATACGTGAAGCAATGCGCTTCAGCCCCACCGGGCCGTGGAACACGGCATACAGGCTGGCGATGTTGGCCAGCAGCACCTGAGAGGTACAGATGTTGGAATTCGCTTTCTCGCGGCGGATGTGTTGCTCGCGGGTCTGCATCGCCATACGCAACGCAGTGTTCCCTGCGGCATCGCGGGAAACGCCGATGATACGACCCGGCATAGAACGTTTGTGCTCGTCGCGGGCGGCAAAGAAGGCCGCGTGTGGACCGCCGTAGCCCATTGGCACGCCAAAGCGCTGAGCGGAACCGAACACGATATCCGCACCCTGTTTACCCGGAGCCTGCAGCAGGACCAGCGACATAAAGTCAGCCGCAACAGCGACGATCGCCTTGCGCTCTTTCAGTTCAGCAATCAGGCTGGTGTAGTCATGCGCTTCGCCAGTTGTGCCGATCTGCTGTAACAGCACGCCAAACACTTGCTGGTGATCCAGCACTTTCTCCGCCTTATCGACCAACACCTCGAAACCAAAGGTTTCTGCACGGGTGCGCACCACATCCAGTGTTTGCGGGTGAATATCATCAGCCACGAAGAAGCGGTTGGCCCCTTTCAGCTTGCTGACGCGCTTAGCCATCGCCATCGCTTCAGCGGCGGCTGTCGCTTCATCCAGCAGTGAGGCAGAAGCGATATCCAGGCCGGTCAGATCCAGCGTGACCTGCTGGAAATTAAGCAGCGCCTCAAGACGTCCCTGAGACACTTCCGGCTGATAAGGAGTGTAAGCGGTGTACCAGCCCGGATTTTCCAGCATATTACGCAGGATCACCGGCGGGGTGAGCACCGGGGTGTAACCCATGCCGATATAGGATTTGTAACACAGGTTCTGACTGGCAATGGCCTTCAGTTCCGCCAGTGCCTGATGCTCAGTCAGGGCATCACCGATCGCCGGTGGACCAGGCAGCTGAATATCCGCTGGTACGATAGAGGCGATCAGGTCGGTGAGAGAGCGGGCACCGGTGGCATTTAACATCGCATTCTGCTGCTCCTGCGATGGGCCGATATGGCGTTCGATAAACGCGCCGGTGTGTTCAAGCTGGCTGAGAGTCTGGGTCATTAGCAACAAATCCTGATTACGGGTTATTCGTCGATGCTGGTTTTATAAGCATCGGCATCCAGCAGTGAATCCAGTTCAGATTCATTGCTGGCTTTAATACGGAACAGCCAGCCTTCCGCATACGGGGCGCTGTTAACCAGCTCCGGCTCGCCGTCCAACGCATCGTTCACGGCAATCACTTCACCGCTGATCGGGGCATAGATATCAGAGGCCGCTTTTACGGACTCGGCCACGGCGCAGTCATCGCCCTGGCTGTAGGTGTTGCCCACATCCGGCAGATCAACAAACACCATATCGCCCAGCAGTTCCTGGGCGTGTTCGGTAATCCCGACGGTGTAGGTGCCATCGGCTTCTTTACGCACCCACTCGTGGCTGTCACGGTATTTCAATTCATTTGGTACATTGCTCATCGCCAGCTCTCCTGAAGTTATTATTGGGCGGCTTGCCGTCAGGGGCCGCCCGCGGCTTAATTGCCCTGTTATGCGACCGGTTTACCGGCGCGAACAAAAATCGGTTTGGTGACTTTCACCGGCATTTCACGGTTGCGGATCTGTACGATAGCCTGTTCGCCAATCCCCGCAGGGACGCGGGCCAGCGCAATGCTGCACCCTAAAGTGGGAGAGAAGGAGCCGCTGGTGATCACCCCTTCCTGCAGATTGCCCTGGGCATCGGTAAAACGCACCGGCAGTTCATTACGCAGCACGCCCTTTTCGGTCATGATCAGGCCGACCAGCTGTTCGGTGCCCTTTTCACGCTGGGCTTCCAGCGCTTCACGACCAATGAAATCACGATCTTCAGGCTGCCATGCCACGGTCCACCCCATATTGGCGGCCAGCGGAGATATACCCTCATCCATCTCCTGACCGTATAAATTCATCCCCGCTTCCAGACGCAAGGTGTCACGTGCGCCCAGGCCAGCTGGCTTCACGCCCGCAGCGACCAGCTTCTGCCAGAAATCTGCTGCCTGATCGTTTGGCAGCGCAATTTCATAACCGGCTTCACCGGTGTAACCCGTGGTGGCAATAAACAACTCCCCTGCCTGCACGCCAAAGAAGGGCTTCATACCGGCGACGGCCTGGCGCTGGGCATCATTAAACAGGCTCTGTGCTTTGGCCTGAGCATTCGGGCCCTGCACGGCAATCAGCGACAGGTCGTCACGCTCAGTCAGTTGCACGCCAAACGGCTCAGCATGTTGGGTGATCCAAGCCAGATCTTTTTCGCGGGTAGCAGAGTTGACCACCAGACGGAAAAAGTCTTCGGTCATAAAGTAAACAATCAGATCGTCAATTACGCCAGCGGAAGCATTCAGCATTCCGGTGTACAGGGCTTTACCTGGCTGGGCCAGTTTGGCGACATCGTTGGCAAGGAGGTAGCGCAGGAAGTCGCGAGTGCGGGCTCCACGCAGGTCGACAATGGTCATGTGCGACACGTCAAACATACCGGCATCGGTACGGACCGCGTGGTGTTCATCCATCTGGGAGCCATAGTGTAGCGGCATCATCCAGCCATGGAAATCCACCATGCGTGCGCCGCAAGCCTGATGTTGTTCGAACAAGGGGGTCTGCTGAGTCATATCATTCCTGTGCTTTGCTGGTTGTCCGGTGCCTGCCCTGGCAAAATCACGCCTGGCGCAAACGTTACCCAGGCTCTGAACTTACCACCGAATGCGGCCATTAACCATAAGTTAAACGGGGTCGAATCGTTATGGTGCAGCGCGGAGACGCTGGTCAGTTTCCAGCATTTTTCACCACAAATCTGCACCAAACCGCACATAAACGGCAGTAATCAATAAAAAAGTCAGTTTAAAAATAGCGAATCGGCCCCTGACGGCTGAAATCCCGCTGCACTAAAATAAATAATGCATAAAAAAATATAATGCGAAGTGAGCGGTTAAATTAGAATTTTTCAAACGATGACCCAAAATGGGGCACAGGGAATAGCGGGTTCAACGACGAAGGAGGTGTGCAGGCTACACACCTAATCAGGGTCAATTTGGAAAAAAGATATTGCCGGAAGGATGGACAGGGAAATACTGACCGCGATTTCCCCGGAAAAAAGGTAAGCGGCAGAGAGCGTGAAGTCAGGGCAGCATTGCGCTACCCTGATCAGACAGCTTAGCGCAGCCACTCCGGCAGGTCGTTAAGGCCCATCGCCTGCTTCAGCAGACGCGGCTTAACGCCCGGCAGATTGTCGGCCAGGCTCAGACCGATATCCCGCAGCAGTTTTTTCGCCGGGTTATTGCCATTAAACAGCTCACGAAAGCCCTGCATCCCTGCCAGCATCATTGCCGCACTGTGCTTGCGGCTGCGTTCATAGCGACGCAGATAGAGGTGCTGACCAATATCTTTGCCCTGCTGGTGCAGACGCTTCACTTCACCAATCAGCTCTGCCGCATCCATAAAGCCGAGGTTCACTCCCTGCCCTGCCAGCGGATGAATGGTGTGTGCCGCATCTCCCACCAACGCCAGACGATGTGCTGCAAAATTACGAGCATAACGCCCCATCAATGGGAAAGTTTTGCGCTCGCTTTCAACGTTGCACAAACCCAGACGCAGATCGAAGGCCACAGACAGCTGCTGATTGAACAGCTCTTCCGGCATTGATTGCAGACGTGTCGCTTCCTGCGGCGGCAGGGACCAGACAATGGAGCTGAGATGCGGATCGCTTAGTGGCAGGAAAGCCAGAATGCCCTCGCCGTGGAAAACCTGACGCGCGACGGCATCGTGCGGCTTCTCAGTACGGATGTTGGCCACCAGCGCGTGGTGCTCATAGTCCCAGAACGCCAGCGGGATATCCGCCTTGTTGCGCAACCACGAGTTGGCGCCGTCTGCTGCGATCAGCAGTCGGGCACTCATCATCGTGCCGTCATTCAGGGTCACAAATGCTTCGTTATCCCCAAAAGCCACCTGCTGCAGCTCAGCTGGCGAAATCAGCGTGATATCACTCAGCTCACTGGCTTTGTTCCACAATGCCTTATGGATCACCGCATTCTCAATAATGTGCCCCAGATGCGCCAGCCCCTGCTGCGCGTCATCAAAGGCAATCTGCCCAAAGCTGTCGCGATCCCAGACTTCCATGCCGTGATAGGCACTGGCACGACTGGCAAGAATGCTGCTCCAGACGTCCAGGTGCAGCAGCAGGCGTTCGCTGGCGGCATTGATTGCGGAAACCCGCAGCGCAGGCGCAGCATCGTCAGCCAGCGCAACCGGCGTTTCTCTTTCCAGCACAGCCACCTTCATCCCGCTGCCCTGCAGGCCGCAGGCCACAGCCAGACCGACCATGCCGCCTCCGGCAACGATCACATCATAGGTTTGCATCACTGCTCTCTCCTTAACGCTCAACCCAGCCCAACGTGCGCTCGGCCAGCAAATTACGCACCAGCGGCAGGGAATCCATCGCCATCAGGCCCAGATTTCGTCCCACCACCAGCGGTATGTAGCGATTAGCAAACAATCTGACCAGACTGTCTGTCATGCCAATGGTTGCCGCGGCATCCGGCTGCCGCCGCTGCTGATACTGCTGCAGAATATTGTAGCTTCCCACATCCTGTCCGGATCGCCATGCGGCGGCAACGGTTTCCGCCAGCGACATGACATCACGGATACCTAAATTAAATCCCTGACCCGCAATCGGATGCAGCGCCTGAGCTGCGTTACCGACCAGTGCCAGGCGATGAGAAACATGCTGAGAAGAAACCTGCAGCTGCAGAGGATAGCTGTGGCGCTGCCCCACCTGGGTGAAATGACCCAGACGCCAGCCAAAAGCTTTTTGCAGTTCGTCGAGGAAATGCCGATCGCTCCAGCCATCTACCTGTTCTTTATCGGCCAGCGGGTGGCACCAGACCAGCGAACTGCGACCGCCTGACATCGGCAACAGTGCCAGCGGGCCATGCTCGGTAAAACGTTCAAAAGCCCGTCCGTTATGAGGCTGCTGCGTGGAAACATTGGCGATCACCGCGACCTGCTGATAATCCTGCGCCTGCCACTTAATACCGCAAGATGCGGCCACCGCAGAGCGGGAACCATCAGCCGCCACCAGTAGCTGCGCTTCAAGCGTTTCGCCATTGTCCAGCGTGACGCTAACTTGCTGCTGAGTACGCACCACCGCCGACACTTTTGCCGGACAGCACAGACGCACGCCAGGCGCTTTTTTCAGCAGGGCAAATAAACGCTGCCCGACATCATGCAGCTCAACGACCTGCCCCAGAGCGGAAATTGCATACTCTTTTGCCTCCAGAGAGACGAAACTCGCATGACCGCGATCGCTGACGTGCACATCGGTGATCGCCGTTGCGCACTCCTTCAGCACGGGCCACAGATTGATCGCCGCCAGCTGCTGGCAGGTTCCTTCGGCCAGAGCAATCGCCCGGCCATCATAGCCGGGATGCGCCCTACTGTCCGGGGCTAAAGCCTCGACCAGCGTCACCGGCACCTTTCCCCTGGTAAGATGAGAAATAGCCAGCGCCAGCGTGGCTCCCGCCATTCCTCCTCCTGCGATTACAATGCTCATTGCGCCTTCGCTGCCGCCATTAATGCTTCAATTTCATCGGCATCTTTCACCACTGTGTCGGTCAGATTTTCGTTGCCGTCTTCAGTGATGATGATGTCATCCTCGATACGAATGCCGATACCGCGATATTCCGCTGGCACATCCGCATCCGGGGCGATATACAGGCCCGGCTCGATGGTGATCACCATTCCGGGTTCCAGAATACGATCACGGTCGTTGCCGTAGAAACCGACGTCGTGTACGTCCAGGCCCAGCCAGTGGCTGAGCCCGTGCATAAAGAACTTGCGGTGAGCCTGTTCAGCAATCAGCGTGTCCACCTCACCTTTCATTACGCCCAGTTTCACCAGCCCGGTTACCATGATGCGCACCACTTCCGCATTGACCTCGCGGATGCTGGTACCTGGGCGGAACAGCTCCAGCGCCTTGTATAAAGAAGCCAGTACGATGTCGTAGACTGCACGCTGAGGCGCGGTAAATCTGCCGTTCACCGGGAAAGTACGGGTGATGTCGCCAGCGTAACCCTGCAGTTCACAACCTGCGTCAATCAGCACCAACTCGCCATCACGCATCTGGCACTCATTTTCGGTGTAGTGCAGGATGCATCCGTTCTCACCCGCGCCGACGATGGTGTTGTAAGAAGGGAATCTGGAACCGTGGCGATTGAATTCGTGGTGGATCTCACCTTCCAGCTGATATTCATACATTCCCGGGCGGCACTGCTGCATGGCGCGGGTGTGGGCCAGTGCGCTGATCCTCCCCGCTTCACGCAGGATGGCCTGCTCCTCCGGAGATTTAAACAGCCGCATCTCATGCACCCACGGCCGCCAGTCAGTGATGCTTGCCGGAGCAGTCAGATTCTGGCGCGAGCCGCGACGCAGTTTTTCCAGTGCCGCAAACAGCAGCGAATCGGCTTCAGCGTACTGTCCCTGAGCGTGATAAACCACGTCGAGCCCGTTCAGTAATTGAGGCAGTTGCTCGCTGATGTCGCTGAAAGGCAGTGCGCGATCGACTGACAGCATCGAAGGTGCGGCATCCTGCCCCAGGCGACGGCCAAACCAGATTTCAGCGGTCAGATCGCGAACCCGGTTGAACAACACGCTGTGGTTATGGCTTTCATCGCTTTTAATCAATACCAGTACCGCTTCCGGCTCGTTAAAACCGGTGAAGTACCAGAAATCACTGTTCTGGCGATAGGGATACTCACTGTCGTTGCTGCGGGTCGCTTCTGGCGCGGCAAAAATCACCGCAGCGCTGGCCGGGACCATTTTTGCCAGCAGCGCCTGGCGACGACGCACAAACTCTTGCTGTGTCATCAGCTTCTCCTGAATGCACTCCATGTTAGGGGCCGACCGTTAATGCAGGGTCGGTTTTTTCACTTCCACGGCGGTTGGGCTGGTGCGGGTAAAGGTGTCGTGGCAGAGCAGCGCAGCTACCCGCACATATTCGATCACCTCTTCCAGCGACTGCTCCAGCTCCTCCTGATCTTCGTCTTCATCATAGCCAAGCTGCGCAATAGTGCGCAGATCGTCGATAGCTTCACCGGTTTCACCCTTCACTTTGTCCAGCTTCGGCTGTGAAACGCCCAGTCCCAGCAGGAAGTGGTTCACCCAGCCCGCCAGCGCATCAGCGCGGTCGAACACGGTAATATCATCATCCTCCGGCAGATAAAGCTGGAACAGGAAGCCCTCATCCTCCAGCGAATCACCGATGCCCTGATGCAACTGTTGCAGCGGCAGCGCCAGAGACTGGGAGAAAGCCATCCCCTCGTTGGTAAGGTCATGAACCAGCGCCTGCCAGCTACTGTCCTTGTTGCCACCACACAGCAATCCGCTGATCAAACCATGCATTTCAGCAGGCGTCATACCCACACCCTGCTGCGTCAGTACTGAGGCCAGCGCGTCATAGCCCGGCATTGTGTTTGTTAGTGACATACGTTTTGGTCGTCGTTGGCTGATTAAGTTCGTGTTATGCTACCACCAGGTGCCTCAACGATTCCAGAAAGGGGTTGTTTCTTCTGTATGGGGTAGTTATAGTCGCTTACCCTCCCAACCCATTGAGCGGTAAGGGAGATTGGCGGCGAAGTAATCAGTCAGGATGGTTTCATGTCTGCTCAACCCGTAGATATTCAAATTTTTGGCCGTTCGTTAAGAGTGAATTGTCCGCCTGAACAGCAAGATGCGCTGAACATGGCTGCCGAGGACCTCAATCAGCGGTTGCAAGATTTAAAAGTTCGCACTAGAGTCACAAATACTGAGCAGCTGGTTTTCATCGCTGCCCTGAATATTTGCCATGAGCTGGCGCAGGAAAAAAATAAAACCCGCGACTATGCCAGTAATATGGAACAACGTATCCGGATGCTGCAACAGACCATCGAGCAGGCATTGCTTGAGCAGGGTCGCATAACGGAAAGAACAGGTCCTCAATTCGAATAACACATCAGCGTTTACTGTGTTACAGTGACGGTGAAGTAAAAATTTCTCTGAGATGTTTGCATGCGGGCCAGTCCCCTGAGCCGATATTTTATACCAACAGAGTGTGTTGCTCTGTAACCTGTGAGCAAGCTCGGTCAGTCCGAGAAGCCTGATGGTTGCGACGACACATTCACCTTGAACCAAGGGTTCAAGGGTTACAGCCTGCGGCGGCATCTCGGAGATTCCCTCCTCAGTTTTACCGGCAACGTTTTCTGGCTTCGGGCCACGAACAATTCGCCACCTGAACACCTTTCACTGTAAGCTTCCGGTTTCCGGGCAACTTAAACGTTATCTCCTGATACGGTGAAATTCATGTCCCTCAATCTTCTCGATCGCCAGGATATTCGTACCCACGTTCGCCATCTGCGTCGTGCCCTGACGCCCGAACAGCAGCAGCTGGCTGCCGTACATGCCGCTGAACGTGCGCTGAACTTTGCTCCCATCCAGCAGGCGAAAAAAATAGCCCTGTTTCTCTCTTTTGATGGCGAGCTGAATACGCGACCGCTGATTGCCAGACTCTGGCAGCACAAACAGGAAGTTTACCTGCCGGTGCTTCATCCCTTCGCTGAGGGACAACTACTATTTATCCGCTACGATTCCGAAACGTCACTGCAACCTAATCGCCTGCGGATTCCCGAGCCGCCACTGGATATCCGTAATCTGGCAACGCTGAGCGAGCTGGATGTGCTGATGGTTCCTCTGGTAGCGTTTGATGCACAGGGGCAGCGTCTCGGGATGGGAGGAGGATTTTATGACCGTACGTTGCAGAACTGGCAGCAGCATGGCTTTCTGCCGGTCGGGCTGGCGCATGATTGTCAGCAGGTGGAAGCCCTGCCAGTGGCGGAGTGGGATGTGCCATTACCGGCGATGATTACACCCTCGAAGATATGGCAGTGGTGAGAAGGCAGGGAAAAAAGAAATCGCCTGAGATATTGGAGCCTGCGTGGGGAACACAGGCCGCTCATAAAGACGCAAAAAGCGTCGTCCCTGACAGCTCGACTCGCACCGTCCATGGCGCGAGACGCTTTATTCACAGCCTGTGTTCCCCTCGCGTTAAGCCCGAAGTTGTCTGTCAGGTATAAAAAAGCCAGTACGAATGGTACCTGGCAGTTTTCTGCTTAGTACAAAAGGCGAGTTCGAATGGTGCCTGGCAGTTTTCTGCTTGGTACAGAAGACGAGCACCAATGGTGCCCGCCATTTCCCTGCTCAGTACAACAGTCGGGCGCGAATGGTGCCAGGAATAGCCTTCATCAGCTGCAGAGCCGTGTTAGCCACATCCTGCGGCGCATCGATATCGATCACCACATAGCCCATTGAGGGGGTGGTTTGCAGATACTGTGCTGCGATGTTGATCCCCTGCCCGGCGAAAATGTTGTTGATCGCGGTCAGCACGCCAGGGCGATTCTCGTGGATGTGCAACAGGCGACTCTGGTCGCCATGCATCGGCAGGGAAACTTCCGGGAAGTTAACCGCCGACAGCGTCGAGCCGTTATCCGAGTATTTCGCCAGCTTGTCGGCCACTTCGCTGCCGATGTTTTCCTGCGCTTCCTGGGTGGAACCGCCAATGTGCGGCGTCAGGATCACGTTATCAAACTCGCAAAGCGGAGAATTGAACGGATCGCTGTTGGTTGCCGGTTCTTCCGGGAACACATCGATTGCGGCACCAGCCAGATGTTTGTCGGCCAGCACTTTGCACAGCGCCGGAATATCAACCACTGTCCCGCGTGATGCGTTAATCAGCAGTGAACCTGGCTTCATCATCGCCAGCTCTTCCGGACCCATCATGTTTTGGGTCGACTGGGTTTCCGGCACGTGCAGGCTGACCACGTCGCTCATATTCAACAGGTCGGACAGATGACGGATCTGGGTCGCATTCCCCAGCGGCAGCTTGTTCTCAATATCATAGAAGAACACATGCATGCCCAGGCTTTCAGCGAGCACGCCCAGCTGCATACCGATATGGCCGTAACCGACGATACCCAGCTTTTTGCCACGCGCTTCAAACGAGCCCACGGCCAGTTTATTCCACACGCCACGGTGTGCTTTAGCATTCGCCGCAGGGACGCCACGCAGCATCAGCAACAGCTCGCCAATGACCAGTTCAGCTACGGATCGGGTGTTGGAGAAAGGCGCGTTGAATACCGGGATCCCTCGTTTTTCTGCTGCTTTCAGATCGACCTGGTTGGTGCCTATACAGAAACAGCCCACGGCGACCAGCTTCTCAGCCGAGGCAAAAATCTCTTCGGTGAGGTGAGTACGCGAGCGGATGCCGATAAAGTGCGCGTCACGGATCGACTCTTTCAGAGCTTCGCTGTCCAGTGCGCCTTTATGAAATTCGATGTTGGTGTAGCCAGAAGCACGCAGATTATCTACGGCTTTCTGGTGTACGCCTTCCACCAACAGGAACTTAATCTTGTCTTTCTCCAGTGATACTTTTGCCATTTCCCGACCCTATTTAGCAGACTTCAGAAGTGGCTGGCATAAGCCAGCCTTCTGTCAAAATATCAAAAATTACGCCTGCGGCAATACAAACGATTGCCTGCATCACAGCACGGGCAGGAAGCAGACAGGCACAAATCAACAGATAATCAGGGCACGGTGAATATCGTCAGAAGGATCGCCCTGTGAGTGAAGCTTATGTGACATAAGTCACCGAATTTCGGTATGAAAAGAAAAGATGTTTTTTTGCAGAAATTAACCGGCGCCGGAGCGGCGCCAGTGAGATCATTTTTCTATGCTCTTCACGCCGGAGGCGGTACCAATCAGCGCAATATCCGCTGCCCGCGCGGCAAACAGCCCCACGGTAACCACGCCAGGTAAGGCATTAATGGCCTTTTCCAGCGCAATCGCGTCGAGAATTTTTAAGTTGTGCACGTCGAGGATGAAATTGCCATTATCAGTCACCACGTTCTGGCGATATTCAGGCAGGCCGCCCAGCTTCACCAGCTCCCTGGCAACATAGCTGCGCGCCATCGGGATCACCTCCACCGGCAACGGGAATTTACCCAGCACATCAACCTGCTTGGACTCGTCAGCGATGCAGACAAATTTATCCGCCACCGCAGCGATGATTTTCTCGCGGGTCAGGGCTGCGCCACCGCCTTTGATCATCTGCATAAAACCGTTGATTTCATCTGCGCCGTCAACGTAGACCGACAGTGAATCCACCTCGTTAAGATCCAAAACCGGGATCCCCAGGCTTTTCAACTTAAGGGTTGAGGCCTCAGAACTGGAGACCGCCCCGTCAATTTGCTGTCTGATCGAACCCAGTGCATCAATAAAATGCGCGGCGGTCGAGCCGGTGCCCACACCCACGATGGTGCCCGGTTTTACGTATTCCAGCGCGGCCCAGCCAACGGCCTTTTTCAGTTCATCCTGCGTCATGGTATGTTTACAATCCGTGCTGCTACAGTGTGGCGTTAGTATAAACAACCCCGCCGCGTCAGGGCAGCATTTGTTGTCCGTTTACAGACACAGCCCACAAAGCCGTGCCGGATAAACACACTGTTACGCAGGGCAAAGTGACAAAAATATGGCATAGTGCAGTTTCCATACCTGAGGAGAGTTAAACGAACCAATGAAACGCCCGGATTATCGAACGCTTCAGGCGCTGGATGCAGTGATCCGCGAGCGCGGTTTTGAACGCGCCGCACAAAAGCTTTGTATTACCCAGTCAGCCGTTTCCCAGCGAATCAAGCAGCTGGAAAACATGTTCGGCCAGCCGCTGCTGGTGCGAACCGTTCCTCCACGCCCGACCGAACAGGGGCAAAAGCTGCTGGCTTTATTGCATCAGGTCGAGCTGCTGGAAGAGGAGTGGCTGGGCGATGAAAATGGCGGTACCACGCCGCTGCTGCTGTCGCTGGCGGTCAACGCCGACAGTCTGGCAACCTGGTTACTGCCCGCGATGAAAACGGTGCTGACCGATTCGCCGGTTCGCCTGAATTTGCAGGTGGAAGATGAAAGCCGCACCCAGGAAAGGCTGCGTCGCGGTGAGGTAGTGGGAGCCGTCAGTATCCAGCCACAACCGCTGCCAAGTTGCCTGGTGGATCAGCTGGGCGCGCTGGATTACCTGTTCGTTGGTTCGAAAGAGTTTGCCGCACGCTATTTCCCTAACGGCGTGACCCGCTCCGCGCTGCTGAAGGCTCCGGCGGTTGCGTTTGACCATCTTGATGATATGCATCAGGCGTTTTTGCAGCAAAACTTCGATCTGTCCCCGGGCAGCGTGCCCTGCCATATCGTTAACTCGTCAGAGGCCTTTGTACAACTGGCCCGTCAGGGCACCACCTGCTGTATGATCCCGCATCTGCAGATTGAGCGTGAGCTGGCCGAAGGTGAGCTGATTGACCTGACACCGGGTCTGTTCCAGCGCCGTATGCTGTACTGGCACCGTTTTGCGCCGGAAAGCCGTCTGATGCGCAAAGTGACTGACGCGCTGATCGCCCACGGCCATCGCGTGCTGCGCCAGACCGACTAGCGATAAAAAAAGGGGCCACCAGACCCCTTTAAAGTAATGACTTACTGGTTATGCTGCAGTTCAAACACCACATCGACCTGATCGTCAAAATGAATGCTTTGCTGCTCATACGTCTGTGCGGCGGAGGTCATCGGTGCCGCATCGGCCGTCTTGAACATTCTGGCAACCGGCATTGGCTGGTAGTTAGCCACGTGGTAACGGATGCTATAGACCGGCCCCAGCTTGGCATTAAAGCCCTTCGCCAGTGCACCCGCCTGCTGGGTGGCATCATCAATTGCAGCCTGGCGGGCCTTATCGCGATACTGGTCAGGATTCGCCACACCCAGTTCTACAGAGCGGATTTCATTCAGGCCAGACTTCAGCGCGCCGTCCAGCAGCCCGTTCAGCTTCTCCAGCTGGCGCACAGTAACCTGCACCTGACGCACCGCACGATAGCCCTTCAGTTCCGACTTACCGTCTTTCAGATAGTCATATTCCGGCTGGGTGCGCAAATTGGCAGCGTTGATGTCTTTCTTCTCAATGCCGTTTTTCTGCAGGAAATCAAAATACTGTGCGACGCGGGCATCGGCCTGCTTCTTCGCCTCTGCAGCCTCTTTCGAAGAGACGCTCACTTCAATTGCCAGCGTGGCAATATCCGGCGTGGCATCCACGCTCGACTGGCCTGAGGTCACCACGTGCGGGCCATTAGGCAATTCATCCGCCAGCGCTAAAGCGGGGACAGTTCCAAATCCAATCATTGCGGCCAGGGCCAATTTAGTAAGCTTCACTGGGTTCCTCCGTGGGGCTTTCAGTCACATCATGGCTGACTGACGGCGGCAAAATGCCTCGCCGTCAGAGTATTGTTCCGATTAAACGCAACATTCTGGTACAGATTATTGCGTTTTCAGCTATCACGCTATGACAGTAATTCCTGGAATGAGTTCCTTTTTACCCCTGACCCAGCGCCTGCAGCGCCAGTTTGGCTGCAATCCCCCACATCATGACTCCAACCAGCGCGTTGATGATCCGCTGCGCTTTAGCGTTATTCAGCACCGGTGACAACCAGGCAGCCAGCAAGGCCAGACCGAAGAACCACAATATGGACGCACTCACTGACCCGAGGGCAAACCAGCTGCGCGCCTCCGGAGGTAACTGACCGCCAAGGCTACCCAGCACCACAAAGGTATCAATATAGACATGCGGATTAAGCCAGGTGACGGCCATCATGGTGGCAAAAATTCGCCAGCGCCCCTGCTGCATGACCTTTTCAGAACTTAACTCAATATCCCCTCTGAAGGCAGTGCGTAACGCTCCCCAGCCATACCACAGCAGAAAAGCCACACCGCCCCAGGTCACCAGATTGAGCAGCAACGGAGACTGGGTCAGCAACGCGCTTCCCCCAAATACGCCACCGCAAATCAGCACGATATCACTCAGCGTACACAGCCCCGCAGTCATCAAATGATACTGACGACACACGCCCTGATTCAGTACTAATACATTCTGCGGACCCAAAAGCAGGATTAACGCGGCACCGAGAGCCATGCCCTGAAAGAAAACGGATAACACAGTGACTTCCTCACTCTTCAGTAATTGCTGGCGAGTTTACAGGGGCTTTAATATTAGAGGAAATGGAAAAAGCTAATGATTTATCAGTATCGCTAATGATGATAAGCAAAGAAAAGGCGGCACGGCGGCCGCCCTTAACAAGCTGATTATTCAGGCTTTGGCAGAGTGTCGGCGGAGACTTTCTGCTCAGCCTGTTGCGCCTGGGCAGCCTTATCGTGATGCAGGTGGACATCCATCTGCGGATAAGGAATACCGATTTCATGAGCATCCAGCGTACGCTTAAAGTTCTTCATCAGATCCCAGTAGACATCCTGCAAATCACCTGCCTTACTCCAGCAGCGCACCACGAAGTTCACGGAGGAGGCTCCCAGCTCATTCAGGCCAATCTGCACGCCCATATCCTGCAACACGCGAGGCTCAGCATCGACCACTTCGCGCAACAGCTTCAGCACTTCATCCACGTCTGCGTCGTATGAAACGCCAATGATGAACTCATTACGACGCACCGGTTCACGCGAAAAGTTGACGATGTTACCGGCGATAATTTTACCGTTCGGCACCACCACAATCTTGCCATCGGCAGATTTCAGCGTGGTGGAGAAGATCTGCACATTTTGCACGGTACCCATGATGCCGATATCAATAAAGTCACCGGTGCGGAAAGGACGGAAGGTCACCAGCAGCACACCAGCCGCCAGATTCGCCAGCGACCCCTGCAGGGCCAGACCGATAGCCAGGCCGGCGGCACCAAGAACGGCAATCACCGAGGCTGTCTGCACCCCAACACGTCCCAAAGCGGCAATAAGGGTAAAGGCAATCACCCCGTAGCGCACCAGCGCGGACAGGAAGTCGGCAACGGTGGCATCAATATGACGGGCAATCAGCACCTTGTTCAGGGTGTTAGAAATAATTCGCGCCACGATCATCCCGATGATGATCGTGGCAATCGCCGCCACGATATTGACGGCATAGCTGAGCAGCAGCGCCTGGTTACGCACCAGCCAGCCTCCGGCGTTGTTGATGCCATTTACTACGTTAAGATCTTCCATTTGATTATCCTGTTGTTGTTCCCGAAGGAAGTAAGCAGTTATTCATTACCAGCCAGACTGGCATCCCAAACTTCAAGCGTAACCAAAAACGACGCTTACTGCCAAATATCGTGGGAAATTAATAATTTGTTACCAGCAGACAAAAAAAAGGCCCCTTAACGGGGCCTTTCGGAGCTCAGGAAGCAAAAATTACAGAACGTCTACCGCGTTCAGCTCTTTGAATGCCTGCTCCAGACGAACGATCATCGAAGACTGAGAAGCACGCAGCCAGACGCGCGGATCGTAGTACTTCTTGTTTGGCTTGTCTGCGCCTTCCGGGTTGCCCAGCTGGGCCTGAAGGTAGCCTTCGTTCTTTTTGTAGTACTGCAGGATGCCGTCCCAGGTTGCCCACTGAGTATCAGTATCGATGTTCATTTTGATCACGCCGTAGCTGATAGATTCTTCAATCTCAGCAGCTGAAGAACCGGAACCACCGTGGAACACGAAGTCCAGGGAGTTGTGCGGCAGGTTGTGTTTCTTGCTGACGTATTCCTGAGAGTTTTTCAGAATTTTTGGCGTCAGCTTAACGTTGCCTGGTTTGTACACACCATGCACGTTACCGAAAGAGGCCGCGATAGTGAAACGTGGGCTGATAGCGTTCAGTTTTTCGTAAGCGTAATCAACGTCTTCTGGCTGAGTGTACAGAGCAGAAGCGTCCATGTGGCTGTTGTCCACGCCGTCTTCTTCGCCACCGGTACAACCCAGTTCAATTTCCAGGGTCATATTGATTTTCGCCATACGAGTCAGATACTTGCTGCAGATCTCGATATTTTCTTCCAGTGACTCTTCAGACAGGTCGATCATGTGTGAAGAGAACAGTGGCTTGCCGGTTTTGGCGAAGTGAGCTTCACCCGCGTCCAGCAGACCGTCGATCCATGGCAGCAGTTTTTTCGCGCAGTGGTCAGTGTGCAGGATAACCGGCACGCCGTAGTGTTCAGCCATCAGGTGAACGTGGTGTGCACCAGAGATCGCACCGAAGATAGCGGCAGCCTGTGGCTTGTCTGATTTCAGACCTTTACCCGCGATAAAACCTGCACCGCCGTTAGAGAACTGGATGATGACCGGAGCTTTTACTTTCGCAGCAGTTTCCAGTACGGCATTGATGGAGTCGGTGCCCACGCAGTTCACTGCTGGCAGTGCGAATTTGTTTTCTTTCGCAACTTTAAAAATTTTCTGTACGTCGTCACCGGTGACAACACCTGGTTTTACGAAATCAAAAATTTTAGACATGTTTTTGTCCTGTTTCGTCGGTCGTATGAGAGATTCGGAGCCTGGCACCCCAGGCAGATCGTTACGACGGGGGCAGCCCCCCGCCCCAGAGATTACTGTTTCGCGCGCTCTTCAAGCATAGCGACAGCTGGCAGAGTTTTACCTTCCACGAACTCCAGGAAAGCACCGCCACCGGTAGAGATATAAGAGATCTTATCTTCAATACCGAACAGGTCGATCGCCGCCAGCGTATCACCACCACCGGCGATAGAGAATGCGTCGCTGTCTGCAATGGCTTTCGCCACAATTTCTGTCCCTTTACGGAAGTTAGGGAATTCAAACACGCCGACCGGACCGTTCCACAGAATTGTTTTGGCTTCTTTCAACAACTTAGCCATCGCCAGCGCGGTTTCATCACCGAAGTCCATGATCTCTTCATTATCATTAACTTCAGTGACTTTCTTCACGGTGGAAGGCGCAGTTTCAGAGAATTCCGTGCCCACGCGGGAGTCGGTAGGGACCGGGATTTTAAATTCGTCACGCAGTTTTTTCGCTGCCTCAACGAAATCGGGCTCGTACAGGGATTTACCAACGTTGTTGTCGATAGCCACGAAGGTATTAGCGATACCGCCACCCACGATCACCGTGTCAGCAATTTTCACCAGAGAGTTCAGCACGTCAAATTTAGTGGAGACTTTAGAGCCACCCACCACGGCAACCATTGGGCGGGCCGGGGTTTTCAGGGCTTTGCCCAGCGCTTCCAGCTCGTTGGCTAACAGCGGGCCTGCACAGGCCACAGGAGCGAATTTGCCCACGCCATGGGTGGAAGCCTGCGCACGGTGAGCCGTACCAAAAGCATCCATCACAAAGACATCACACAGCGCAGCATATTTTTTGGACAGCGCTTCGTCGTCTTTCTTTTCGCCTTTGTTAAAGCGAACGTTTTCCAGCACGACCAGTTCGCCTGCAGCGATATCAACACCGTCCAGATAGTCTTTTGCCAGACGTACCGGTGAGGAGAGTTTGTCTTTCAGGTAGTTTACGACTGGCAGCAGGGAGAACTCTTCATTGTATTCACCTTCGGTCGGGCGACCCAGGTGAGAGGTAACCATCACTTTTGCACCCTGCTTCAGGGCTGCTTCGATGGTCGGCAGCGAAGCACGGATACGTGCATCTGACGTCACTTTCCCTTCTTTCACTGGCACGTTCAAGTCGGAGCGGATGAGTACACGTTTCCCAGCAAGATCCAGATCGGTCATCTTAATTACAGACATGGTGAATCCTCTCGTTGATTCTCTAAGTTTTGACAGGCGCAAACCGCGCCCTACCTGAAACCGCTTGCGGCCATCGCTAACGTCGTATCAATCATTCGGTTAGCAAAGCCCCATTCGTTGTCGCACCAGACAAGTGTTTTGATCAGGTGCTGACCGCTGACCCGCGTTTGGGTGCCGTCCACAATGGCACTGTGCGGATCGTGGTTAAAATCTATGGAGACTAACGGTAATTCCGTATAGTCAACTATACCACTAAATGCCCCTTCTGAGGCATTTTGCAACAGCGCGTTGACCTCACAGGCGCTGACCGCTTCACGCACGCTGACGCTCAAATCAATCGCCGTCACGTTAATCGTCGGCACGCGCACGGCGATAGCTTCAAAACAGTCGCTAAATTTTGGAAAAATACGCGAGATGCCAGCAGCAAGCCGGGTATCCACCGGAATGATTGACTGGCTGGCCGCGCGGGTACGCCGTAAATCGGTGTGGTAAGCGTCAATCACCTGCTGATCGTGCATCGCAGAGTGAATGGTGGTGACCGTACCCGACTCAATGCCGAAGGCATCATCCAGCAGTTTAATCACAGGAATAATACAGTTGGTGGTGCAGGAAGCGTTGGAGACGATCAGGTCGCCGGGTTTCAGCTCTTTTTCATTCACACCGTAGACCACGGTGGCATCCAGATCGTTACCGCCTGGGTGAGAAAACAGCACCTTTTTCGCCCCGGCTGCCAGATGGGCCTCGCCATCCGCACGGCTGCCATAAACGCCGGTGCAGTCAAGCACCACATCGACGTTTAGTTCACGCCAGGGTAAATCGCCAATCTCTGCCCGGTGGAGAATACGGATAGTGTCTTCTCCGACCCACAGCAGATCGCGCTCCTGGCGAACATCCCTGGCAAAACGCCCGTGGCTGGTATCGTATTTCAACAGGTGCGCCATCCCGGCGGCTTCCGCCAGCTCATTAATGGCCACTACGGTGATTTCAGCACGGCGTCCGGTTTCATAGAGCGCACGCAATACGTTGCGCCCAATGCGACCAAATCCGTTAATGGCAATGCGAACCGTCATATCACTCCTGAATCAGAATTCAGTGCAAAACTGGGACATTAGCCTGAGCCAGACGTCCGCGTTTGTACAGGGAATTCTTGCGCTACTGCAACTGCATATAACCTGTGTTTCGTCAGCGATAACGCCAACTGAAACGGTTCAGCCACAATAAAGATAATGCGAAATAATTGGAATGAGGAAGATCAATCGAAGCACTGAAACTCTGACAAAGATCACATTTAATAATGGAGTTGCACAAAATAAGACCAGCGCCCGGTCAGGTGAGAGTAAAGTAATGACTCGGACAGCGACTTCTGGCTATCGGAGGTTAACATAATCTTCTCAATATGAACTACAACCTGCTTTGGATTGTCTGGCTGATCTGGGCTGCAGCGTTGATTGTCTGGGGGTTGGGCTGGGAAGCGTCACGGGCATTGATCCGTCAGTACCCTGGCCTGCTGCCCGGGCTCTCTCTGGCGATTATCGCTGGAGCTTTGTTAAGGAATTTATTATTCGATAAGGATATGACCATGTTTAAACGTAAAGAGAACATCATCACCCCGACAGAAACTCCCCTTTCCCCGCAGCGGGACAGTGAACCGGATGAAGGCTCCCTGCGGCCTGACAGCGATTTTCACGATGATTTTTCCGTTGCCGCTTTCACCACAGCATCTGACACCACCACTATCCCCGAAACCTGCGTGATCGACGGTGAAATCAGAGCCGTGGGCGATATTCATATCAACGGCGCGGTTAACGGGAAAATCAACTCGGAGAAAACGGTGTTCGTGCAGAAAAGCGGTCGGGTGGAAGGCGAAATATTTGCCAACCGGATCGAGATAAGCGGTGAGCTGAAAGGGTTATGCCGCAGCCGGGAAGTGGCGATCAACGCTAACGGCTTCCTGGATGGGACCATCGAATGCGAGTCGCTGTCGGTCAACCAGAATGGACGTTTCTACGGATTGTCAAAACCCTGGCAGCAGCAACCTGAGCAGGAACAACCCCCCGCCATCGTGAAGCAGAAAGTCGTCGAGCCGGTCATGCCGCTCAATCAGGATTTCCATTTGAGGGAACAGACGTTAATGCAGTAAGGCGGGAACAAGGTTCGCCCGCTGATGCAGGCGAACCTCCGGTATTACAGCAGCTCTTTCGCTTTAGCGACCACATTATCCACGGTGAAGCCAAAGATTTCGAACAGCTTCTCAGCAGGCGCTGACTCACCGAAGGTGGTCATGCCAACGATCGCGCCGTTCAGGCCGGTGTATTTGAACCAGTAGTCAGCGATACCCGCTTCAATGGCCACACGAGCGCTGACCGCTTTAGGCAGCACGGATTCGCGGTAAGCGGCATCCTGCTTGTCGAAAGCATCAGTGGAAGGCATGGAAACCACGCGAGCTTTACGCCCTTCTGCCGTCAGTTTGTCATATGCACCCACTGCCAGCTCAACTTCAGAGCCGGTGGCAATCAGGATCACTTCTGGCTGACCGTCGCAATCCTTCAGCACGTAAGCACCGCGGGCGACGTTCGCCAGCTGCTCAGCAGTACGATCCTGCTGTGCCAGATTCTGACGGGAGAAGATCAGCGCGGTTGGACCGTCGTGACGCTCAATACCGTATTTCCACGCTACCGCAGATTCAACCTGGTCACACGGACGCCAGACGCTCATGTTCGGCGTGACACGCAGGCTGGCAAGCTGCTCAACCGGCTGGTGAGTAGGACCGTCTTCGCCCAGACCGATGGAGTCGTGGGTATAGACCATCACCTGACGGATTTTCATCAGCGCGGCCATACGGGCTGCGTTACGCGCGTATTCCACAAACATCAGGAAGGTTGCGGTGTAAGGCAGGAAGCCACCGTGCAGCGTGATACCATTGGCGATAGCAGTCATACCGAATTCACGCACGCCATAGTGGATGTAGTTGCCCGCTGCGTCTTCGTTGATCGCTTTGGAACCGGACCACATCGTCAGATTGCTTGGTGCCAGGTCGGCAGAGCCGCCCAGATATTCTGGCAGCAGCTTGCCAAAAGCTTCCAGCGTATTCTGGGAAGCTTTACGGCTGGCGATTTTCGCCGGATTAGCCTGCAGCTGTTCAATGAACGTCTGTGACTCTGCCTGCCAGTTTTCCGGCAGCGCATTGCTCATACGGCGCTTAAACTCAACCGCCAGTTCAGGATGAGCTTTGGCGTAGGCCGCGAACTTCTCGTTCCAGGCTGCCTCTTTAGCCTGACCTGCCTCTTTCGCATCCCACTGAGCGTAAATGTCCTGTGGAATTTCGAATGGTGCGTGGGTCCAGCCCAGCTGCTTGCGGGTCAACGCAATCTCTTCTTCACCCAGCGGAGCGCCGTGTGAATCGTGAGTTCCTGCTTTATTTGGCGAACCGAAACCGATGACAGTTTTGCACATCAGCAACGATGGCTTATCGCTGACGGCCTGAGCTTCTTCCACCGCTTTTTTGATAGCAGCAGCATCATGACCGTCGACGCCCCGCACCACATGCCAGCCGTAAGATTCAAAGCGTTTAGCCGTATCGTCGGTGAACCAGCCTTCAATGTGACCGTCGATAGAGATGCCGTTGTCGTCGTAGAAGGCAACCAGTTTGCCCAGCTTCAGGGTTCCCGCCAGCGAGCACACCTCGTGGGAAATACCTTCCATCATGCAGCCGTCACCCATGAACACATAGGTGTGGTGGTCAACAACATCGTGGCCTGGGCGGTTGAACTGCGCCGCCATTGTGCGCTCGGCAATCGCCATACCCACGGCGTTGGCAATCCCCTGCCCCAGCGGACCAGTGGTGGTTTCCACACCAGCGGTATAGCCGTATTCCGGGTGACCTGGAGTTTTAGAGTGCAGCTGACGGAAGTTAGCCAGTTCAGAAATTGGCAGATCGTAGCCGCTGAGGTGCAGCAGGCTGTAGATCAGCATTGAACCGTGACCGTTAGACAGCACGAAGCGGTCGCGGTCGGCCCACAGCGGGTTGGTCGGGTTGTGGTTCAGGAAATCACGCCACAGGACTTCGGCGATATCCGCCATCCCCATAGGTGCGCCCGGGTGGCCAGATTTGGCTTTCTGTACCGCATCCATACTTAAAGCGCGAATGGCATTGGCAAGCTCTTTACGAGAAGACATGTTCTACTCCAGGTCGGATTAAACGCTTCGCCGTCCTTAACCTATTTTAATCAATGAGTTATCAGGCAAAGTTGTAAAAGTCGACCCTCAATGTACATGAAAAACAGGGATCATGTACATGGCGAAAAGTGCAAAATATCGGGGCCAGACTTGCACTTTTCAGGCACGGGCGCTATGCATGGGTTGGGAAAAAGCGGCATCGCCGTTTTATTAACCCGCACTATTTTCAGCCTCATGGAGCAGGCTTCTGATCTAAATACCTTATTATGGAATGGAATAAAATTATGACGTTACGGACATCTCTTATCGCGCTGGCCCTTACAACCGCACTTTCTGGCTGTCAGAACTTTGACAGCACCACGCTGATGCAGTCAGGCGCACAGGCCTTTCAGGCCGCCACTCTCAGCGATGAACAGGTGAAGGAGCTCAGCGTAAAATCCTGCGAGCAAATGGACAGCGAAGCGCAAATCGCCCCTGCCAGCAGCGTCTATACCCAGCGGCTGAATAAGATTGCCGCCGCCCTGGGCGATAACATCGACGGCACACCAGCTAACTACAAGGTCTATCTCACTAAAGACGTCAATGCCTGGGCAATGGCCAATGGCTGTATCCGGGTTTATAGCGGGCTGATGGATATGATGACCGATAACGAAGTGGAGGGCGTGCTGGGCCATGAGATGGGCCACGTTGCGCTGGGACATACGCGCCGGGCCATGCAGGTGGCTTACGGCGCAACAGCAGTCCGCTCAGCGGCAGCTTCCGCAGGTGGCATTGCGGCCACGCTTTCGCAGTCGCAGCTTGGTGATTTAGGTGAGAAGCTGGTCAATGCACAGTTCTCACAGAAGCAGGAGTCGCAGGCGGACGATTATTCGTTTGTTTTACTGAAAAAACGCGGTATCAACCCGGAAGGACTTGTGACCAGTTTTGAGAAACTGGCAAAAATGGATAGCGCCGCATCCAGCTCAATGTTTGATTCTCACCCGTCATCCGCATCCCGCGCTCAGCACATCAGGGATCGTATCGCTTCAGGGAAATAAGCGTCTGGGCCTACCTGTGTGGGGCAGGCCTTTATTGTTTCCAGCCACACCTCTAATCGAAATGGAAGAGAGATCGGTTCTCGTCACAGACACTGGATTCTTCGTAGAAACTTAATCCGTGAGCTGCGTCTTAAAGCCGGAAGGATGTGGTGAAAAAACACTCAACCCCCTGTACTTTGGCGGATGAACCACAGACAAGGAGATGTCCATGATAAGCAAGCCTACACATATCCGAATCATCCCTTAAGAGTATGGTTTTCCTCTGAAACTGAAACCCCGTTACGACAACTTTATCGGTGGCCGATGGGTACCACCGGTCGGGGGACAGTACTATCAAAACCTGACGCCGATTACCGGTCAGCCGCTGTGTGAAATTGCCAGCTCCGGCAAAAAAGACATAGACCTGGCGTTGGACGCCGCTCACGAAGCCCGGGCGGGCTGGGGACAAATGGCTGTGCAGGAGCGCGCGGCCATTCTGCTGAAAATAGCAGACCGCGTGGAACAACACATCGATTTGCTGGCCACAGCTGAAACCTGGGACAATGGCAAACCAGTCCGTGAAACCACTGCCGCCGATGTGCCGCTGGCAATTGACCACTTCCGTTACTTTGCCTCATGTATCCGTGCGCAGGAAAGCGGTATCAGTGAGATTGAGCATGATACCGTGGCCTACCACTTCCACGAACCCCTCGGCGTGGTTGCACAAATCATCCCGTGGAATTTCCCGCTGCTGATGGCAAGCTGGAAGATGGCTCCGGCGCTGGCGGCAGGTAATTGTATAGTGCTGAAACCCGCGCGTCTGACGCCTCTGTCTGTCCTGCTGCTGATGGAGCTGATAGGGGATCTGCTGCCGCCGGGCGTTATCAACGTGGTCAATGGTGCGGGCGGCGAAATTGGCGAGCATCTTGCGACATCCAGACGCATTGCCAAAGTTGCCTTTACGGGTTCCACTGAAGTTGGCCAGCAGATCATGCAATATGCCACTCAAAACATCATTCCCGTCACGCTGGAGTTAGGCGGAAAATCACCGAACATCTTCTTTGCTGACGTGATGGACGAGGAAGATGCTTTCTTCGACAAAGCACTGGAAGGTTTCGCGCGCTTTTCGCGTTCAACCAGGGCGAAGTCTGCACCTGTCCCAGCCGCGCGCTGGTGCAGGAATCCATTTACGAGCGTTTTATGGAGCGCGCCATCAAGCGCGTGGAAGCCATACGCAGCAGCAACCCGTTAGACAGCCAAACGCAAATGGGAGCCCAGGTTTCTCTGGAGCAGATGGAATCGATTCTTAACTCTATTGATATCGGCAAGAAATAAGGCGCGGATGTACTGACCGGTGGACGGAGAAAAATGCTGGAAGATGGCCTTCAGGCGGGTTATTACCTGGAACCCACCATCCTGTCAGGTAACAACGATATGCGTGTATTTCAGGAGGAGATCTTCGGTCCTGTACTGGCCGTCACCACGTTTAAAACCATGGAAGAGGCGCTTGAACTGGCAAACGATACTCCCTACGGCCTGGGGGCGGGAGTCTGGAGCCGTAATGGCAATCTGGCATACAAAATGGGACGTGGCATTCAGGCCGGTCGCGTGTGGACTAACTGTTACCACGCCTATCCGGCTCACGCTGCGTTCGGCGGTTACAAACAATCCGGAATTGGGCGTGAAACCCACAAGATGATACTCAACCACTATCAGCAGACCAAATGCCTGCTGGTGAGCTATTCCGATAAGCCCTCAGGATTGTTCTGATAAAACAGGGCGACGGGTACGTCGCCCCTCTTTCTTACAGCTCAGCTACCGCTACGAAGGATCACAGAGCCGTTGTTTACTGCGCAGCTTTATTGACGGCCTGCACGTGCAGCATATCCAGCGCCAGCGTTGCTGCCGCCAGCGCGGTCAGGTCTGACTGATCATAACCCGGTGCGACTTCAACCAGATCCATACCCACAATGTTCAGACCCTGCAGACCGCGTACCAGCTTGGTAGCCTTGTCCGTGGTCAGGCCACCGATTACCGGCGTACCGGTACCAGGAGCATGCGCCGGATCCAGACAGTCGATATCGAAAGTCAGATATACCGACATATCGCCAACGATCTGTTTCACCTGCGCAATGATGTCATCAACGCTGCGGTCGTTAACCTGAGCGGCATCCAGCACGTTGAATCCCAATGAGGCGTCAAATTCTGTACGGATACCGATCTGCACCGAGCGCTGCGGATCGATCAGGCCCTCTTTCGGTGCATGATGGAACATGGTGCCGTGATCGAATGTTGGGCCGTTAGAATAAGTATCGGTGTGCGCATCGAAGTGAACCAGCGCCATTTTACCGAAGTGTTTGGCATGGGCGCGCAGCAGCGGCAGCGTGACATAGTGGTCACCACCGAAAGTCATCATGCGCTTACCGTTGGTCAGCAGTTTTTCAGCATGTGCCTGCAGCTTGTCACTAAGATCCAGGGAGTCGCCGAAGGCATAAACCAGGTCACCACAGTCAACCACATTCAGACGCTGACGCAGATCGAAATCCCACGGCCAGCGGCACCCTTCCCATGCCAGGTTGGTGGAGATCTGGCGGATCGCACCAGGGCCGAGGCGGCTGCCAGGACGACCGGACGTCGCCGCATCAAAAGGAACGCCAGTGATCACCCACTCGGCGTCGCTGTCGTAAGGCTGGAAGTTAACAGGGAAACGCATGAAACCGAAGGCGTTTGAAACCAGGGAGTTATCATACTGATTGCCCAGGGTGTTATACATAGAAGAGTCCTCTAAGATCTGTCGATGCCTTATTAATGAAATACCAGATGAAAAAAAACCCTTCCCCGTCGACAGACCCGACGGAGAAGGGTTTATTCAAATCAGCTGTAGCTTGAACAAATTATCGGACGAAATTCCTCATGGCGCAATAGTGCCAGACCGTCGATTGTTCTTGCTTATGACCGCTCGCACACTCCCTGACAGCTTACCGCTGGCATCACAGCGTCTCAGCACAGGCACGACAGACAATAACATCGATAACTTTTAATTGAAGTACCAGACAAAAAACTAAAACATTTCACAACAGCAACGCAGATAAATAAAAAAAGTTTGCAGGCCTTGTTTACCTGCAGTTTAAATTAAGCAACGGTAGACAATGAAACATAAGAATTATCTTAATAATTCATGTCGAAATTGATCCATATCAAATTCCATGCGAGACGCCATATTAAAAAATAAGTATACTTCGCGGCTCTGAAATGAGGCCGATATGATTAATACCGTTAATGCAAAAGAGAAAAAGTATGTGGCGTTATTCTCCATCTTTTCTTTTATTATTTTTTCGGCCGCCACTATTATTTTCTCCTTCAAAAAAGCGTATCTGGAGGTGGAAATCGCAGCGACCAACTTCACTCAGGTTTTGCTCAACAACTTCTACACCAACGAAAATGTTGCTGATGCCATTTCTGTAAGATACCTGCAATACAAAACAAAAGTTCACAAGAGTACACTTTCTGCCGATCTGAAATTAGAGCACGATACAAAAAGCAACATCTCAGGCATCAATATTTATGATGACCCGAGTAACCCCAATATCACCGGCACATTGCAGATTACTGCAGGAACGGAAGATCAGGTAGCTTTAAAAGTCGTAAAAAGCATTGATTACATATTCAGAACCTTTCGTTTTGGCGATAATTATAAAAATCGCTACCATTATTTTTACGACCGTAACGAACGCTACATCTACCTGACTCATCATACCCCTGTCAGTAAATATGTCTTTGTTCCTTCCCGTGCCAGTAACTTTAAAATATTTGGTATCCACCCAGAATACATCGTGCGTAAGTTTACCCGGGACCCGCTCAAAATGGGCATCACCAGCACAGAAATTTACACAGATCAGCTGACTCAAAATGCATCATACAGCGTGGTCAGCTATGTGTACGATCTCAGTGATGTCGAGTCAAAAAAAATCCTTGGGGCAATGATGCTTGATTATACTGCTGAAGATCTGCATGAAATTTTTGCGGGCCTCTCTTCTTCAGTAAATGAAAAATATGTCAGTGCTAAAGTCATTTCGAATGACTCAGGGAAAGAGATCTTCTTCCTTGGAGACAGAGAACACAGCTGTAAAATCACTAAAAAACTCTCGGCGAAGTATAAGGTTGAGTTCAGCATAGATTTCTGGCTCTTTATACTCCATGACAGGCTGGCTCTTATCTCGTTAATTGCCTCCTTTATCCTTTCTCTGATGACCTATGTGCTCTGTTTTAATTACCTTAAAAAAAGTGGTAATGAGAACATCACCGATCACCTGACTAAAAGTTATAACAGAAAAGCGCTGGAACTGGTTCGAACGCCTGAAATCGGTGAAACCGTGTCTGTCGTCGTCACTGATTGCAATAAGTTCAAACAAATCAATGACACTTACGGCCATGATACGGGAGATAAAGCTCTGGCTTTCCTTTCCAGGGTTATCTCCGGCAATATCAGACGTTCATCTGATGTGCTTATCCGCCTTGGCGGGGATGAGTTCTGCATTATTTTTAAAGATACGGAAAGCCGGGTCGCCGGGGAGTGCATGCAAAGGATCAACAGTCAGATTAAGGCATTCAGGGAAGATATCCCATTATCCATTTCCTGGGGAATTGTGGAGATCCGGCCCGGTGAGGATGTCTATCATGCCATTAATCGCGCCGATGTCATCCTGTACGAAAATAAAAAATGAAGAGAATTTGTCATGTTAAATAAGAGAGAACTGAGAAAAAATCTGCACTACGGGATCGTAAATAACGAGCTTTATGCCGTGTTTCAGCCCGAAGTGAGCACACATGACAAGCGTATCTATTCTGTTGAGTCACTTGTCCGCTGGCGTCACCACGACCAGGAGGTGCCGCTGAACCAGTTTTGCCATCTGCTGCAGGAAGACAGCCTGGGGCATCAGGTTTTCCTGTTTATGCTGAAGGAAGCAGTCAACATGCTGGAAATTCTCAAACAGCAAGGTATGCAGCACAGTATAAGCCTGAACATTTCAACACCAACCCTCGCCCTGCCGGATCACGGCTCAGAGATAGTGGATTTTCTTGCCAGAGCTGGTGTCAGCACTTCTGACATTAAATTCGAATTGGTGGAATGCGTGGATGTCCGGGCTGACAGGGTGATTCAGGACAATATTAACCATTTAAAATCAGCTGGCTATGATGTGCTGCTCGACGATTTTGGCGCAGGCGGTTTTTATATGGGCAACAGCAACGTAGTGGATTTTGACGCAATTAAGCTGGACAGAGATCTCTGCACCTGCTCCTGGTCCAATAAGCTGAAAGAGAAGATTATCATTTCTCTCTGAATATGGCCGTCAGTATGGCAAAAAGATCATCGCAGAAGGGGTGGAAACTGAGGAGCAACATGAGCGGCTCAAGGCTGCCGGGGTGAATATTTTTCAGGGGTATCTTTTTGCTTTCCCGATGCGTAAAGAGAAACTGATCCCATGGATCACCAGCTTCACCGGCAACGCAGCATTAATTTAAAGGTTGAGCCGCAAGCGGCTCAACCCGACAATATTACTCGTCTTCCAGGTAGGTATAACCGTACAAGCCTGACTCAAATTCTTCCACAAACTGAGCGCGCAGATCTTCGTCCAGATCGCTCTGACTGACCTGATTACGGAAGTGCGTCAGTAGCTCTTTGGGATCCAACTGCACATATTCCAGCATGTCAGCCACGGTATCCCCTTCGTCGGACAGCTGAACTTCCACGCTGCCGTCGGTAAAGGCAAACACGTCAACCGCTTCGGTATCGCCGAACAGGTTGTGCATGTTGCCGAGGATCTCCTGATACGCCCCGACCATAAAGAAGCCCAGCATCGGTGGATTATCCACATCGTACTGCGGCATCGGCATCGTGGTGGCAATACCGTCACCATCCACGTAGTGGTCGATGGTGCCGTCAGAGTCACAGGTGATATCCAGCAGAACCGCACGGCGCTCCGGCGACTTGTTCAGCCCTTCCAGCGGCAGAACCGGGAACAGCTGGTCAATACCCCACGCATCCGGCATAGACTGGAACAGCGAGAAGTTGACGTAAATCTTATCCGCCATCCGCTCCTGCAGCTCATCAATGATCGGACGGTGAGCACGGTTGCTCGGGTCCAGATGCTGCTGAATATAGTGGCAGATGCTCAGGTAAAGCTGCTCGGCCCACGAGCGCTGCTTGAGATCGTAAGTCCCCTGCGAATAGCCGGTGTGGATATCGAACAGGTCCATCTGGCTGTCGTGCAGCCATTCACGTAGCGAGCGGCGGTTGTTCGGCTCGTGCATCTCCTGCCAGGTATCCCACATGCTGATGATTGGGCGTGGGGAGTCTTCGGAAGGCGCATCTGGCGTGCTGAATTCGTTGCGCTCAACGCCGATGATATTAGAAACCAGCACGGTGTGGTGAGCGGTAACTGCACGACCAGACTCGGTGATCACCGTGGGGTGCGGCAAATTATGCTCTTCGCAGGCATCACCGATGGCCCAGATCACATTGTTGGCATATTCGTTCAGACCGTAGTTCACCGAGCAGTCAGACTGCGACCGGGTCCCTTCATAGTCCACACCCAAACCGCCGCCAACGTCGAAGCACTGAATATTGACGCCCAGCTTGGCCAGTTCCACGTAGAAACGGGCAGATTCACGAACGCCGGTCGCGATATCGCGAATGTTGGCCATCTGTGAGCCAAGATGGAAGTGCAGAAGCTGCAGGCTTTCCATCCGCCCCGCTTCGCGCATGATGTCCACCAGCTTCAGAACCTGGGTGGCTGACAGACCAAATTTCGATTTTTCACCGCCGCTGGACTGCCATTTACCCGAGCCCTGAGAAGCCAGACGCGCACGAATACCCAGACGCGGAACCACGTTCAGGCGTTCAGCTTCTTCCAGCACCAGCTTCACTTCGGTCATTTTTTCCAGCACCAGATAGACCTTGTGGCCCATCTTCTCACCGATCAGCGCCAGGCGGATGTACTCGCGGTCTTTGTAGCCGTTACAGACGATCACCGAGCGGGTCATTCCGGCATGCGCCAGCACCGCCATCAGTTCCGCTTTTGAACCAGCTTCCAGGCCCAGTGGCTCGCCTGAGTTGATCAGGGATTCAATGACGCGCTTATGCTGGTTAACCTTAATCGGATACACCAGGAAGTAGTCGCCGCGATAGCCGTAAGATTCACGCGCACGTTTAAACGCGGCGTTAATAGAGCGCAGGCGATGCTGCAGGATCTGCGGGAAACAGAACAGCGCGGGCAGACGCTGGCCTTCGGCCTCACGCTCTTTAACCAGCTTAGCCAGATCGACTCGTGCTTCCGGCACGTCCGGATCCGGACAAACGCTGATATGACCCAGTTCGTTCACGTCGTAGTAGTTATTGCCCCACCAGGCAATGTTGTAGGTGCGCAGCATCTTGCTGGCATCTTGATCGCTCATGGCAACCTCCTGCATTGAGCGGAGTACACCCTGTTCGCCTGCTGACGAACCCTTGATAGTTTTGATGTCGTCAGACATTGCGAGCCTCAAATTTTAATGATGCGGAACAGTTAACTACTATCGCAGGGAAAACCTGTGACAACAACCTATTACGAAGCGACGAATTCAGCATAAAACGCTGAAACGCACTAAAAGGCAGTATCTGAAGTATAACATCAAACACGTTGGACTCCGGGGAACGGGTCAAAGAGCCAATAGCCAATCTCCCTCAGCAAAAATCTGAGAGAACCTGAAAAGCAGCCTAAGCGAAGTTACCCGGCGCTGGTGTCGGTATGATTACCGGCCGGTGGAAAATCATGGAGGGTGAAAAGCCAGCGCCAAAAACCCACGGCTGACGTGCCCGCCGCAGGCCCGGAGTGCAATGTAGAAATCACCGGGCGAAACGCAGCGGCGTTTTATACAGCCACCGGAGCAAAAATGCAAAATCTAATTGTGCGAAATGCGGCAGATGTCAGGATAATTTTCCACTTTTCACCTGCACTGAAATTTCATTTCAGTAAAAAAAACTGGCAATCTGCTTAACGTGTAACCTAATATAGCCATCCAGATGTTAATCCATCTATACTGGTTAACTTCTAAGCGTCTTAATATTTGTACTGCTCATGGCTTTGCCTGAGGGGGGCGCTGGAACAACCGCCAGGTTCAGTTTTTTGCGCTAAGCAGTCGAGTTCAACCCGTTTCAGTAAGGTAAAGATTAAATGGCTAAACACCTTTTCACTTCCGAGTCCGTCTCAGAAGGACATCCTGATAAAATCGCTGACCAGATTTCTGATGCCGTGCTCGATGCCATTCTCGAGCAGGATCCGAAAGCCCGCGTTGCCTGCGAAACCTATGTAAAAACCGGCATGGTGCTGGTCGGTGGTGAAATCACCACTACCGCATGGGTCGATATCGAAGAGATCACCCGTAATACCGTGCGTGAAATCGGTTATGTCCATTCCGATATGGGCTTTGATGCCAACTCCTGTGCGGTGCTGAATGCCATTGGTAAACAGTCTCCGGACATCAACCAGGGTGTTGACCGCGCCGATCCGCTGGAACAGGGTGCGGGCGACCAGGGCCTGATGTTTGGCTATGCCACCAACGAAACTGACGTGCTGATGCCAGCACCGGTGACTTATGCTCACCGTCTGGTACAGCGCCAGTCCGAAGTGCGTAAAAACGGCACCCTGCCGTGGTTGCGTCCGGATGCAAAAAGCCAGATCACCTTCCAGTACGACGATGGCAAAATCGTGGGTATTGATGCGGTGGTGCTGTCCACTCAGCATTCTGAAGAGATCTCGCTGAAAGACCTGCAGGAAGCGGTGATGGAAGAGATCATCAAGCCGGTTCTGCCAGCCGAGTGGATCAACGCCAGCACCAAATACCATATCAATCCGACTGGCCGTTTCGTTATCGGTGGCCCAATGGGTGACTGCGGCCTGACCGGTCGTAAAATCATCGTCGATACCTACGGCGGCATGGCTCGTCACGGTGGCGGTGCGTTCTCCGGTAAAGATCCTTCTAAAGTTGACCGTTCAGCGGCCTATGCGGCCCGTTATGTGGCGAAAAACATCGTCGCGGCTGGCCTGGCTGACCGTTGTGAAATTCAGGTTTCCTACGCGATTGGCGTGGCAGAACCAACTTCAATCATGGTTGAGACGTTTGGTACAGAGAAGGTTTCAACTGAACAGCTGACTCTGCTGGTGCGTGAGTTCTTCGACCTGCGCCCATACGGTCTGATTCAGATGCTGGATCTGCTGCACCCGATGTACCGCGAAACTGCGGCATACGGTCATTTTGGTCGCGAACATTTCCCATGGGAAGAAACCAACAAAGCGGCACAGCTGCGTGAAGCTGCCGGTCTGAAGTAAGCTTCAGTCTGCAGGCAGCAAAAAGGGCACCCTGTGGGTGCCCTTTTTGCTGCCTGCAGACTGACACACTGCCCGCAGCTGTCTACACTCTCACTCTCACTGCCACTGCGGGGTGATAATGTTAACGGTTACAGTGTTAAACGTTTTGTTTCGCATACATTTAGGAATTAGCATCCTTAACAATTAGCATCAAAATGCGCTATTTTCAGTGCTGTCCGATATTGAGGCAACAGGAAACCAGGAGAAACTATTTAGTGCTATGACTAACTGGTTATAAAGCGTAAGCACGTGTGAAAATCCCGATTTTAAGAAAGATCTGGTGTGTAACCGATTACACCATTGTGATCTGTCGCACAGTCTTGTGCCCTAGGGTTTTCTAACATTCATAACAACAATAAGCAGTACTACTTACATGGAGGCTACATGCCTGATAATAAGAAACACAGCAGAACATCGAACAAGGCCATGACCTTTTTCGTTTGTTTTCTTGCCGCACTAGCTGGTCTGCTGTTCGGACTGGACATCGGCGTGATTGCCGGGGCCTTACCCTTTATTGCTAAAGACTTTAACGTCACCGCACATCAGCAGGAGTGGATTGTCAGCTCAATGATGTTTGGTGCCGCAGTGGGTGCAGTCGGCAGCGGCTGGATGTCTTCCTATCTGGGCCGTAAAAAGAGCCTGATGATTGGCGCAATCCTGTTCGTTATTGGCTCCCTGTGGTCAGCACTCTCCAGTAACCCGGAGATGCTGATTTTCGCCCGTGTACTGCTGGGTCTGGCCGTGGGTGTGGCATCTTATACCGCTCCGCTTTATCTCTCGGAAATCGCACCAGAGAAAATTCGCGGCAGTATGATTTCCCTGTACCAGCTGATGATCACCATCGGTATTCTGGGTGCTTACCTGTCCGACACTGCCTTCAGCTACACCGGCGAATGGCGCTGGATGCTGGGCGTGATCACCATTCCAGCAGCTCTGTTGCTGGTTGGCGTCTTCTTCCTGCCTAACAGCCCACGCTGGCTGGCGGCGAAAGGCGACTTCCGTACCGCGCAGCGCGTGCTGGATCGTCTGCGTGACACCAGCGAGCAGGCGAAACGTGAACTGGATGAAATCCGCGAAAGTCTGAAGATCAAACAGTCCGGCTGGAGCCTGTTTAAAGACAACAGCAATTTCCGTCGTGCCGTTTATCTGGGCGTGTTGCTGCAGGTCATGCAACAGTTCACCGGGATGAACGTCATCATGTACTACGCGCCGAAGATTTTCGAAATCGCCGGCTTTACCAATACCACTGAGCAGATGTGGGGCACGGTAATCGTAGGTTTGATCAACGTCCTGGCGACCTTTATCGCTATTGGCCTGGTTGACCGCTGGGGCCGTAAACCAACGCTGATCCTTGGCTTCCTGGTGATGGCTGCAGGCATGGGCGTTCTTGGCACCATGCTGCATATGGGTATCCACTCTCAGGGCGCACAGTACTTCGCCGTTGCCATGCTGCTGATGTTTATCGTTGGCTTCGCAATGAGTGCCGGTCCGCTAATCTGGGTTCTCTGTTCTGAGATCCAGCCGCTGAAAGGCCGCGACTTCGGTATCACCGTTTCCACCGCGACCAACTGGATTGCCAACATGATCGTCGGGGCGACCTTCCTGACCATGCTGAACTCGCTGGGCAACGCCAACACCTTCTGGGTTTACGGCGGCCTTAACCTGTTCTTCATTATCCTGACTCTGTGGCTGATCCCGGAAACTAAAAACGTTTCGCTGGAGCACATTGAACGTAACCTGTTGAGCGGCAAAAAACTGCGCGACATCGGTCAGCGTTAAGCCCGACTGCTGGCCGGGGAAACCCGGCCAGATTCATTGAAATCCCCCCATCCACATCGTATTCTCTGCCGTATGAAACCCCTTCGACTCCCGATTGCCCTGCAGCAGGCCGTGATGCGTTCACTACGTGAAAAATTGCAGCAGGCTAACCAGCGACTTGAGCGCAACTATCCCGAACCGAAGCTGGTTTACCAGCAGCGAGGCACCGTCGCAGGCACTGCGTGGCTGCAATACTGGGAAATCCGCCTGAATCCGGTACTGCTGATGGAAAATCAGCAGGCATTTATTGATGAAGTCGTGCCACACGAACTGGCGCACCTTCTGGTCTGGAAGTATTTCGGTCGCGTAGCGCCGCATGGCAAAGAGTGGAAGTGGATGATGGAAAGCGTGCTGGGAGTCGCAGCCAGCCGCACCCACAAGTTTGAGATTAACTCGGTACGCAGCCGCGCTTTCCCCTACCGCTGTGGTTGCCAGCAGCACCAGCTGACCGTCCGCCGCCATAATCGTGTGGTCAGGGGCGAGAGTGAATACCGCTGTGTCCACTGTGGTGAACGGTTATTACCTGGCACTTTCCAGCACTCTGAAAAAACCACCTGATGGCACAAAAAAAGAGCAATAATACGCTGATTTGACTGCGTTCATTTCCTCAAGCCACGGGTATCTGTTACTCTCGCCGCCTTGCCTGAATGACAGATATATGGACTATGTTTCGCAAAATTATCCGCTCCTTTTCGCTCTCTCTGCTGTTCCCCGCATTCTTTTCTCATGCCCTGAACCCCGATAACTACCGTCAGAACAGTTTTTCTCAGGCCAAAGAGTATGCCGCGTATATTAACGCTGCTGCGCCAGGTACGTTCTATTGCGGCTGTAAAATCCGCTGGAAAGGCAAAAAAGGCGTGCCGGATTTGGCCTCTTGCGGCTATAGCGTACGTAAGAATGCCAACCGGGCAAAGCGCATTGAGTGGGAACACGTGGTCCCGGCCTGGACCTTCGGCCATCAGCGCCAGTGCTGGCAACAGGGCGGCAGAAAACAGTGTGCTAAAGATGCCGGTTACCGCCGGATTGAGACAGACCTGCACAACCTGCAACCGTCCATTGGCGAGGTCAATGGCGACCGTGACAACTTTATGTACAGCCAGTGGAATGGCAGCGAGCATCAGTACGGCCAGTGTGAAATGAAGATCGACTTTAAGAATAAGCAGGCAGAACCGCCTGCACGCGCCCGCGGGCCAATTGCCCGCGCCTGGTTCTATATGCGTGACAGGTATCAGATTGGCATGTCCAGTCAGCAAACGCAGCTGATGACCGTCTGGAACAGGCAGTATCCGGTAACGCCATGGGAATGCGAACGCGACAATCATATTGCCAGGGTTCAGGGCAACCACAACCCTTATGTACAGCAGGCTTGCCAGCGGTAAAATCACTGACCTAAACTAGAGGTCACTATTTTGGCCGTGCCTGCGGGTACGGCCAGCTACTTTTATCAGGATCCCCATGCGTATACCCCGCATCTTTCATCCCGAGCCACTGACCGTGGGCAGTGAAGTTGCCCTGTCCGAAGACGCCGCTAATCATGTTGGCCGCGTACTGCGCATGAGCGCGGGTCAGCCCCTGGAATTGTTCGATGGCAGTAATCTGACTTTTGCCGCAGAGATCGTGCAGGCCGACAAAAAAAACGTGCGCGTAACGATTACTGAAAGCCGCAACGACAGCCGTGAATCCCCGCTGTACCTGCATTTAGGCCAGGTCATGTCGCGCGGTGAAAAGATGGAGTTCACCATTCAGAAGGCGGTAGAACTGGGAGTAAATACCATCACCCCCTTGTTTTCTGAGCGCTGCGGCGTAAAGCTGGATGCGGACAGGCTGGCGAAAAAGATCCAGCAGTGGCAGAAAATCGTGATTGCCGCCTGTGAACAGTGCGGCAGAAACAGCGTGCCGGAAGTACGTGAAGCGATGACGCTGGAGGCATGGAGCGCTGAAGAGGCGAGCGGCTTAAAGCTGAATCTGCATCCCAGAGCCAGCCACAGCATTAATACGCTCCCACAACCGGTCAACCGCGTGCGATTATTGATTGGTCCTGAAGGCGGCCTGTCGACAGAGGAGATCAGCATGACGGCCCGCTACGGCTTCACCGATATCCTGTTAGGCCCGCGCGTGCTGCGCACCGAGACCACAGCTCTGACCGCAATTACTGCTCTGCAGGTGCGGTTCGGCGATTTAGGGTAAGAAGAATTAAGCTATAACCGGAGAAACAGAATGATTAAGCTTGGCATTGTGATGGACCCTATTACCTCCATCAATATCAAGAAAGACACCAGCTTCGCCTTCTTGCTGGAAGCACAGCGCCGTGGTTACGAAATTCATTACATGGAGATGAAAGATCTCTACCTGCGCGGCGGTGAAGCACGTGCGCATACACGTCATCTGAGCGTTGAGCAGAACTATGACAAATGGTTTGAATTTGGCAGCGAGCAGGATATTGCGCTGGCCGATCTGAACGTTGTACTGATGCGTAAAGATCCCCCATTCGACACCGAGTTTATCTATGCCACCTACATCCTCGAGCGCGCAGAAGAGAAAGGCACGCTGATCGTGAACAAGCCGCAGAGCCTGCGTGACTGCAACGAGAAGCTGTTCACCGCCTGGTTTGCAGAGCTGACGCCGGACACGCTGGTAACCCGCAGCGCACAGCAGATCCGTAACTTCTGGCAGGAACACGGCGACATTATCCTCAAGCCGCTGGACGGCATGGGCGGCGCGTCAATTTTCCGCATCAAGAAAGAAGATCCGAACCTGTCAGTGATCATTGAAACACTGACCGAGCACGGCAATTTCTACTGCATGGCGCAGAACTACCTGCCAGCAATCAAAGACGGCGACAAGCGAGTACTGGTTGTGGATGGCGAGCCGGTGCCTTACTGCCTGGCGCGTATCCCTAAATCTGGTGAAACCCGCGGCAACCTGGCCGCCGGTGGCCGTGGCGAAGCGCGTCCGCTGAGCGAAAGCGACTGGGAAATTGCCCGCCGCGTGGGGCCGACGCTGAAAGCAAAAGGCCTGATCTTCGTCGGCCTGGATATCATCGGCGACAAGCTGACTGAAATTAACGTCACCAGCCCAACCTGCGTGCGTGAGATCGAGGCCGCATTCCCGATCTCAATTACTGGTATGCTGATGGACGCCATTGAAAAACGCCTTGCCTGACGCTCTGATTGGGGTCAATAGGCCCCTGTGCTCACCCCGTTATCACGCTCTCCTGTCAGGGGGAGCGGTTAACCCGGATACAGAATCTCGATATGAATTTACAGCATCATTTTTTGATTGCCATGCCCACGCTGCAGGACCCGCTGTTCAAACGTTCCGTGGTTTACATCTGCGAGCACAATGAAGATGGCGCAATGGGCCTGATAGTGAATAAGCCGATGGAAAACCTGACGGTAGACGGTATTCTCAAGAAGTTGAAAATCATGCCTGTGCCGCGCGAACCTGACGTCAAGCTGGATAAACCGGTGTTCTCCGGCGGCCCGCTGGCGGAAGATCGTGGATTCATTTTGCATTCAGCGCAGCGTACCTTCGCTTCCAGCATCCGGGTTTCTGATAACACGGTGATCACCACCTCCCGCGATGTGCTGGAGACGCTGGGCACGCCAGACCAGCCCAGTTCCGTGCTGGTCGCCCTTGGCTACTGCGCGTGGGAGAAGAACCAGCTGGAAAGCGAACTGCTTGAAAATGCCTGGCTCACCATCCCCGCCAACAGCAATATCCTGTTCAAAACACCGATTGCCGAGCGGTGGCGTGAAGCGGCGAAAAGTATCGGGGTGGATATCCACAGCATTACCAGCGATGCGGGACATGCCTGATGAGCCACATGATCCTGTTAGCCTTCGATTTTGGCACCAAAAGTATTGGCGTGGCGATTGGCCAGCAGCTGACCGGAACCGCCCGCCCGCTGGCCGCGCTCAAAGCTCAGGACGGTACGCCGGACTGGAGCAAAATAGAGGCGCTGCTGAAAGAGTGGCAGCCGGATCGCGTGGTGGTTGGCCTGCCGCTGAACATGGACGGCACCGAACAGCCCCTGACCGCGCGTGCGCGTAAGTTTGCTAACCGTCTGCATGGACGCTTTGGCGTGCAGGTCGATCTGCACGATGAGCGCCTGAGCACGGTTGAAGCCCGCGCAGACTTGTTCTCCCGTGGCGGTTTCCGCGCCCTGAACAAAGGCAGCGTTGATTCCCTTTCCGCCGTAATCATCCTCGAAAGCTGGTTTGAGAACGCCTGGCAGTAGCAGGCCTCTCCCGTTCATCGCGCATTCTTATCCGGATGCAATCAGCCCCGCTTTCTGCCTTGCGGCAATACTTTGCTCAAATGACTGCATCCCTGACTGCATGCCGGTCTGCACTATCGCCGGTAGCTGATGCGTCTTCCCCTCACGGATCAGATTAGCCACGGCAGGGGTATTGATCAGCACCTCAAACAGCGCCACCCTGCCCTGACTGCTGCCCGGCACCAGCCGCTGGGCAACTACCGCTTTCAGGCTGCCAGCCAGCTGAGTGCGGATCAGCGCCTTCTCCTCACCGGGAAACACGTCCACCAGCCGGTCTACCGCCTGTGCCGCCCCCCGGGTATGTAACGTTGCCAGCACCAGATGACCGGTCTCTGCTGCCGTTAAAGCCAGTTGGATCGTCTCGCTGTCCCGCAGTTCGCCCAGTAGTATGACATCCGGGTCTTCCCTCAACGCGGCCCGTAGCCCGTCACTGAACGATCCGCAGTGCATACCGATTTCCCGCTGCTGCACCAGCGAGCATTCGCTGTGGTGGATAAACTCGATCGGATCTTCGAGCGTAATGATATGCCGCTCCTGCAGGCGGTTAATCTCACCGGCCAGCGCTGCCAGCGTGGTGGACTTGCCGCTACCCGTTGCTCCCGTCACCAGCACCAGGCCATCGCGCAATTGCAGCAGTTGGCTGACCACCGGCGGCACACCTAATGCTGCAAGCTCCGGGCACTCGCTGACAATCATCCTCAGAGCCAGCGACATCCCCAGCCGCTGACGAAAAAGGTTACCCCTCAGGCGCGTGCCATCCGCTAATGTCAGGGCAAAATCGAGCTGCCCGGCCCGCGCAAAGTGATCCTGTTGTGCGCTATCCAGCCAACCCCGAGCGGCACTTTGCAGCAGCTCATCGCTGACCGGCTGCACCTCCGCCATTTTCTGCAACCGGCCGTCACGCCGCCAGAACGGAGAATGGCCACTGCAGAGGTGCAGATCCCCGGCATTATGCTTTACACTAAGGGCCACTATGTCCTCAATATCCATAATTTTTCCCTGACTATGACCTTGATTGAGCACAACTTACAGCAAGTCCGCGAGCGAATCTCAGCGGCAGCCGCACGCTGCGGCCGCGATCCAGAAGAAATTACTCTTCTTGCAGTGAGCAAAACCAAGCCTGCGATCGCCGTCGCAGAAGCGGTGAATGCTGGGCAGGAATGTTTTGGCGAAAACTACGTGCAGGAAGGCGTGGATAAAATTCAGCAACTGGGAAATTCCTCGCTGACCTGGCACTTTATCGGCCCGCTGCAATCCAATAAAAGCCGGCTGGTTGCGGAGCATTTCGACTGGTGTCACACCGTGGATCGGCTGAAGATTGCCACCCGGCTGAACGAGCAGCGCCCGCAAGATTCTACGCCGCTGAACGTGCTGATCCAGATAAACATCAGCGACGAACACAGTAAATCTGGCATCATGCTGGAGTCGCTGCCCGAACTGGCAAAAGAGATTGCCCAACTGCCGCGCTTAATGCTGCGTGGATTGATGGCCATTCCCGCGCCGGAGGCAGATTATCAGCGGCAGCTGGCCGTTTGTCAGCAGATGGCCGAAGCATTCAGCAGGCTGAAAAAAGAGTATCCATCTGTCGATACGCTTTCTCTGGGAATGAGCGACGACATGGAAGCCGCAATTGCGGCAGGCAGTACCATGGTGCGAATTGGCACCGCCATTTTTGGTGCGCGTGATTACGCCACCACTCACAACAATAATTGAGGGAACCCATGCTGACGTTGACTTTCCTTGTCTCAACGGTGATCAACCTGTACGTGAAAGTGTTGTTACTCCGCATCTGGATGCAGTGGGCAAGATGCGATTTCTACAACCCGTTTTCGCAGTTCGTGGTCAAAGTGACCCAGCCGGTGGTCAAGCCATTGCGCCGGGTTATTCCGTCCATCGGGCCGCTGGATACTGCCTCGCTGCTGCTGGCATATGTGCTGAGCGTGCTGCTGTTTACGGTGATGTTTGCCATTCAAAGCCAGGTGCTGATTTTCGATCCAGTGTTCCTGTACTTTGGTCTGGTGTCACTGGTTAAAGCCGCGGGCGTGCTGGTGTTCTGGGCGATCATTATCCGCTCACTGCTGAGTTGGGTAAGCCAGGGCCGCAACCCGGTGGATTATGTGCTGATCCAGCTGACTGAGCCGCTGATGGCCCCTATCCGCAGGATCATCCCGGCAATGGGCGGCATCGATTTCTCCGCGATGGCGGTGATCCTGATCCTGTATATGCTGAACTACCTGGGGATGGACTTCATCCCTGGCTGGTCGCAGCTGTAATTCTGTTGATGTAAAAGAGTCTGGACCTGATATGCAAAAAGTTGTGCTCGCCACCGGTAATCCGGGAAAAGTTCGTGAACTGGCTGATTTACTGGCCGCCTTTGGCCTCGATATCGTGGCGCAAACCGAGCTGGGCGTGGAGTCAGCCGAGGAAACCGGCCTGACGTTTATTGAAAATGCCATTCTGAAGGCACGTCATGCGGCAGCAATCACCGGCTTACCGGCAATTGCCGATGATTCGGGACTGGCCGTGGATGCGCTGGGCGGCGCGCCGGGGATTTACTCGGCGCGCTATGCCGGTCCCGATGCCAGTGACCAGCAGAATCTGGAAAAGCTGCTGCAGGCACTGGAAACGGTGCCGGACGGCAAGCGTAAAGCGCAGTTCCACTGTGTGCTGGTTTATCTGCGCCATACGGAAGACCCGACGCCGCTGGTATTCCACGGCAGCTGGCAGGGTGAGATCACCCGCAGTGCGGCGGGTGAAGGCGGTTTTGGTTACGATCCGATTTTTTTCGTTCCGGAGCTGGGGAAAACCGCGGCTGAGCTGAGCAGGGATGAAAAGCGTGCCGTTTCCCATCGCGGTAAAGCGCTGGCTCTGCTGCTGGATGCGATGAGTAATGCATAACCTCCCTCCCCCGAGCCTCTATATCCACATTCCCTGGTGCGTGCAGAAATGCCCCTACTGCGATTTCAACTCGCACGCACTCAAGGGAGAGGTGCCTCACGAGGAGTACGTGCGTCATCTGCTGGCCGATCTGGATATTGATCTGCCGCTGACTTCGGGCCGTGAAGTGAGCACTATCTTTATTGGTGGTGGCACACCGAGCCTGTTAAGCAGCGAAGCGATGCAGATGCTGCTGGATGGTGTGCGGGCGCGCCTGCCGCTGTCACCCACGGCAGAAATCACCATGGAAGCCAATCCGGGCACGGTTGAGACAGACCGCTTCAGCGGCTACCAGCGGGCCGGGATTAACCGCATTTCAATCGGAGTGCAGAGTTTCAGTCAGCAGAAGCTGGAACGTCTGGGACGCATTCACGGGCCTGCTGAAGCGAAGCGTGCGGCGACTCTGGCTACCAGCCTGGGGCTGCGCAGCTTTAACCTCGATCTGATGCATGGCCTGCCGGACCAGTCACTGGAAGAGGCCCTGGACGATCTGCGTCAGGCGATTGAGCTGGATCCTCCGCATCTTTCCTGGTATCAGCTGACCATTGAACCGAACACGCTGTTCGCTTCCCGTCCGCCGGTGCTGCCGGATGACGATGCGCTGTGGGATATTTTTGAGCAGGGTCACCAGTTGCTGACGGCTGCCGGTTATCAGCAGTACGAGACATCGGCCTATGCCAAACCGGGCTACCGTTGCGAGCACAACCTGAACTACTGGCGTTTTGGTGACTATCTGGGGATTGGCTGTGGCGCACACGGCAAGCTGACTCAGCCGGACGGCACTATTATCCGCACCAGCAAAACCCGTCATCCACGGGGTTTTATGGCGGGAAATTATCTGGATCGACAGTTCGAAGTGGCCGACAGCGAGAAGCCGTTCGAATTCTTTATGAACCGTTTCCGCCTGCTGGAAGCCGCGCCGCGTGAAGAGTTCCAGCGCTACACCGGCTTAACCGAAAGCACCATCCGCCAGCAGTTGGATGAAGCTCTGAGCAAAGGTTATCTGACCGAAACGGCGGAGAGCTGGCAGGTGACGGAAAAAGGAAAGCTGTTTCTGAATTCACTGCTGGAGCTGTTTCTGGCCGAAGAGTAGGGTCAACTGATCGGTCCCCCTTTCCCGAACTTTCTGTTGAACGCTTGAAAGCCTGGAGTACCATTCAGATGGTACGGCAAATAGCCGTACATAATGACAAATATGTAGTGACTACTTTATGAGAAACCCGGATTCATTAAATTATAATCTACTGATGGTCGGCTGGTTTACTTCTACCCTACCAATTCCCTTGCGAATCTGGCTACCCAATTTACTTTCTTACACCTGATACAGCGGGCGGAATAAATTCCGCCCCGACAACGCAGATGATCCCGGCAGAGGACAAATTTATTCCGCCCCGCAAGCAAAATTACTTCAGCCCGGCCACCAGCCCTTTGCGCTGCTGCTCAAGATTGGTTACGCGATTACACACCTCATGGCCGAAGTTCTGGAAATCTTTCTCCTGATCGCCCCACTCGGCTTGCAGAGACTGCTGCAGACCGCCAAGATTACCCATGATCACCTGTAGCGGGTTACCGCCGTTGCCAGACTGCTGGCTGCCCATCTCGTTCAGGCTGTCCTGCAACACGCCGCCCATCGCGCTCTGTACCAGCTTCTCGCCGTCCTGACGCACCTGATCGATGGCCTGATGATGGAAAGTCAGCCCATCGCTGCGGTGTTCAATGATGCGGTTCATCTGCTCTTTCAGCTGTGTATCCAGCTTGCTCAGGCGATTGCGCACGTTGCTGTTGCTGCCCAGCTTCTCCACAATCACTTTATCCAGCACCACACGCCCCTTCTCCAGGTGGGAACGCGCGCCCTGATCCACCCACGGCAGATCCCGGCGCAGTGCGGTCTGATAATCGATAGCTTTCTGACGGGTGGCGGTGTCCACCGTCGCGGCCTGTCCGTTACGCTGCACATCCCCCGCAGGGGTAATGACCAGGTTGCCGTTGGCGCCCACCACCTGCACGGTCTGCGGCGTGATCACCACGTCATCCTGCGGCTTCACGCTGCACTGATAATCTGCCTGCACCTGACCTGCCACCAGTAACAGCACGCCAACCATTAACTCTTTACGCATTTGCTTTCTCCTGAGAGTGAAAAGGCCACGCAAGCGTGGCCCCGACGGACATCCGTTCTTGTCTGCTTAGTCCCACCAGACGTCAAAAAGTTCGGTAACCTGAATGTTGTTCAGCTTACGATCGGACAACCACTTGCGCACAATCTCACGGTGCTCGTCAGTGCATTTGCCGGTCTGCTGCAGGCAGATCAGCCCTTCCCACTGCAGATAGCCGCTGCCATCAAAGGCCAGGCCATTCGGGTCGATCACTTCTTCAATCAGTGCATCTAAGGTGCTGTCGATCGTCTCTTCGTTGCTCCCTTCCGGGAAAGCGAAACCAATGGAAAAGCCTAATTCCTGGAACTCATCGATATGCATCTTTTTGCGCAAACGACGACTGCGGTGGGTAGCCATTATTTAATCCTCTCAAACATAAGATCCCAAACACCGTGGCCCAGACGCTGGCCGCGCTGCTCAAATTTGGTCAGTGGTCGTGACGCCGGACGCGGCACATAGGCCTGCGTTTCCGACTGGTTTTTATAGCCCGCAATGCTGTTCATCACTTCCAGCATATGTTCTGCATAGGCTTCCCAGTCCGTCGCCATATGGAACACGCCGCCCAGCTTCAGCTTACGCAGCACCAGCTCAGCAAACGGCACCTGCACGATACGACGCTTATTATGGCGCGCTTTATGCCACGGGTCCGGGAAGAACAGCTGCACCATACGCAGTGAATTATCCGGGATCATGTGGTTCAGCACATCCACCGCATCGTGGCACATCACGCGCAGATTCTCCACGCCTGCCTCATCGGCGGCGCTCAGGCAGGCACCCACACCCGGTGAATGCACTTCAATACCAAGAAAGTTCTGCTGCGGATTGGCCTGCGCCATGGTCACCAGCGAGGCCCCCATACCGAAGCCAATTTCCAGCACCACCGGCGCTTCACGCCCAAAAAGTTCTGCCAGATCAACAGGCTCAGGCTGGTATTCCACGCCTGACACCGGCCAGAAATGGTCCAGCGCATGCTGCTGGCCTTTGGTCAGACGGCCCTGACGACGAACGAAGCTACGAATACGGCGCATCGGACGGCCGTTTTCATCAAACTCCGGAGAAATAACATCATTCTTCATGTTTTTGCCTGTTGGTCTGCAATATCTGGAAAACGGGCATTATGCAAAGTTACAGCGGTTAAGCAAGCCCTGGAAACTTCCGGTTTACAGCATAGTTGGTCTGTGCTGGAATCCCAGCCTGATTTTCAATTATCCGGGGTTTTCTCTGACATGATGCAAGCGCAGCAGTTCTCCAGCCAGGTCCTTGACTGGTATCAGCGCTTTGGCCGCAAAACCCTGCCCTGGCAGCAGGGAAAAACGCCCTATAAAGTCTGGCTTTCTGAAGTCATGCTGCAACAAACGCAGGTGGCGACCGTTATACCCTATTTTGAACGGTTTATGGCCCGCTTCCCCACCGTCACCGATCTGGCAGCAGCCCCGCTGGATGAGGTGCTGCACCTGTGGACCGGGCTGGGTTACTATGCCCGCGCGCGCAACTTACATAAAGCAGCAATTCAGGTGACGGAGAAGCACGGCGGCAAATTCCCGGAAACTTATGACGAAGTAGCCGACCTGCCCGGCGTGGGACGTTCCACTGCCGGGGCAATCCTTTCCCTTTCCCTCGGTCAGCACTTCCCGATCCTCGACGGCAACGTTAAGCGCGTGCTGGCGCGCTGTTATGCTGTCGCTGGTTGGCCTGGCAAAAAAGAGGTGGAAAAACGCCTGTGGGAAATCAGCGAAGACGTCACGCCCGCAGCAGGCGTCAGCCAGTTTAATCAGGCGATGATGGATCTGGGCGCGATGGTCTGCACCCGCTCGAAACCGAAATGTGAAATTTGCCCGCTGAACCTCGGCTGCATGGCCTACGCCAATAACAGCTGGGCGAACTATCCGGGGAAAAAACCAAAGCAAACACTGCCGGAGCGCACCGGCTGGATGCTGATGATGCAGCGCGACGACGGCGTGTGGCTGGAACAGCGCCCGCCTGTCGGGCTTTGGGGCGGCCTGTTCTGCTTTCCCCAGTTTACCACCCGTTCAGAGCTGGAAAACTGGCTGAGCGAACGTCTTATCGACAGCAAGGCGCTGCAACAGGGCATCGCCTTCCGTCACACCTTCAGCCATTTCCACCTTGATATCGTGCCAATGTGGCTGAAACTGCCTGCGGCAGGCGCGGTAATGGATGAAGGCGCTGGTCTCTGGTATAACTTAGCCCAGCCACAGTCCGTCGGGCTGGCAGCGCCGGTGGACCGCCTGCTACAGCAGCTGCGCCAGCCACAACAAATTGCGCCGGGCATTCGCGCAACAGAAGAGGAAGAGTAATGAGCAGAACCATATTTTGCACGTTCCTGCAGCGTGACGCTGAAGGGCAGGATTTTCAGCTGTATCCGGGCGACCTGGGCAAACGCATCTATAACGAGATTTCCAAAGAAGCCTGGTCGCAGTGGATGACCAAGCAGACCATGCTGATCAACGAGAAGAAACTCAGCATGATGAACCCGGAAGATCGCAAACAGCTGGAACAGGAGATGGTCAATTTCCTGTTTGAAGGCCACGACGTTCACATCGAAGGTTATACCCCGCCGGAAAAATAATCGTTGGGCCTCGCGATGGAGGCCCTCTCAATTTGGGCGAAGCACGACACAATGAATAAAAAGCTGATTAGTTTACTGATCATCGCACCGTTGTTGATCTCCTGTTCCGGCAATAAAAAACCGAAGTTCCACGAAGAGTGGGTTAAGGACACCAACGGCTTTGACATTTTGATGGGGCAATTTGCCCACAACATCGAGAATATCTGGGGCATCAATGAAGTGCTGATTGCCGGCCCCAAAGACTACGTTAAGTACAGCGATCAATATTACACCCGCAGCCACATCAACTTTGATGCCGGTACCATCACCATCGAGACCATTGCCGGGACCGATCAGATGGCCAGCCTGCGTCAGGCTATTATCACCACGCTGCTGATCGGTGATACCCCGGGCAACGTCGATCTCTACTCCGATGCCAATGATATTGAGATCGGTAAAGAACCGCTGCTGTATGGCGAGGTGCTGGATAATACCGGCCAGCCGATCCGCTGGCAGGGCCGCGCGGCCAGCTTTGCCGACTACCTGATCCAGAACAAGCTGCAACGCCGTAACGCCGGGCTGCATGTGATCTGGTCGGTAACCATTCCAATGGTGCCGAACCATCTCGACAAGCGTGCACACAAGTACCTGCCGATGGTGCGTGAAGCGGCAGCGAAATATGGCGTCGATCAGTCGCTGATCCTGGCGATCATGCAGATTGAATCAAGCTTTAACCCATATGCCGTCAGCCACTCTGACGCGCTGGGTCTGATGCAGGTTGTGCAGCATACCGCAGGCGTGGATGTGTTCCGGATGAAAGGGAAATGGGGCAAACCAAGCCGCAGCTACCTGCTTGACCCGGAGAACAACATTGATGCCGGTACAGCCTATCTCTCACTGCTGCAGGGCAGCTATCTGTCAGGGATTGTGAACCCGACCTCGCGGCGTTACGCGGTGATCACGGCTTATAATGGCGGAGCGGGAAGCGTGCTGAAAGTCTTCTCCAGCGACAAGAATCAGGCTTTCGCTAACATTAACAATCTGTCGCCGTCTCAGGTTTATCAGACACTGACCACTAACCACCCTTCGGCCGAGTCGCGTCGCTATCTGTACAAAGTGAGCAGCGCGCAGAAAAGCTACCACCAGTACTGATCGGACAGCAAAAAAAACGGCGGATCTTGCGATCCGCCATCCAGAGGGGGGAAAAATTCCCTGATGTTGGTAAAAATTAACGATTTATATTTTTAAATTGTTTTGTCGTTTCAGTCAGTGCGACCTCGGTTGGCAAACGCTCCATGGAGCTTGCGCCGTAAAAGCCGTCACACTGAGGGCAATGGTCAAGAATGTACTGTGCATCCTCCAGACTGGAGATTGGCCCTCCATGACACAACACAATCACATCCTTGCGCACATTCTTTGCAGCCTCTGCCCACTGATTAATAAGCGGCACGCAATCCGATAACTTAAGCGCGGTCTCTGCACCAATATTTCCACCGGTGGTCAGGCCCATGTGCGGCACGATAATATCAGCACCGGCTTCCGTCATTGCCACCGCATCCGCTGCGCTGAACACATACGGCGTGGTCAGCAATCCTTTCTGATGGGCCAGAGCGATCATCTCCACTTCCAGCCCGTATCCCATGCCGGTTTCTTCCAGATTGGCGCGAAAATTACCGTCAATCAGCCCCACCGTCGGGAAGTTCTGCACACCGGAGAACCCCATCGCTTTCAGGTCGTCGAGAAATTTGTCGAAATGGCAGAAAGGATCGGTACCGTTGACCCCCGCGAGAACCGGGGTCTTTTTCACTACCGGCAGCACCTCTTTCGCCATATCCACCACGATTTCGTTGGCGTTGCCGTAAGCCAGCAGCCCAGCCAGCGATCCGCGCCCGGCCATACGATAACGACCAGAATTGTAGATAACGATCAGATCGATACCACCCGCTTCCTCACACTTAGCCGACAGACCGGTTCCGGCTCCGCCGCCAATAATCGGTTCACGACGGGCAATCATCTCATTGAATTTTTTCAGTATTTCCTGACGGGTAAACGCCATATTCAGAACTCCTTCTCTGCAAGCTGACGGAACTGCTGTACCGCCGCCTGAGCGAATTCAGGGGTGTTAATGTGGTAAGGCAGACGGACGATTTTACGCCGCCGGGTCTGCAACAGAGTCTCTTCAAGCGTGGTGATAAAGGCCAGGTTCGCGTCGGGTGACCAGAATGGCTGCTCCGGCGCATCGAGCGCGGAGAACCCGCCCACTGGGATCAGAAAGACCACATCCCCTTCGCAGCGGTTCAGCTTCTCTGCAATCCACTTCGCCATCGCCACGTTCTCTTCCGGCGTGGTTCGCATCAGCGTAACCTGCGCATTGTGATGGTAAAACAGGCGCCCGGCATATTTCTCCGGGATGGTGGAAGGATGGCCGAAGTTCACCATATCCAGCGCACCGCACGAAATCACGCAGGGGATTTTCTTCTTCGCCACAGCATCGAAGCGGGTTTCATCGCAGGCCAGTACGCCATCGAACAGCAGATCACAGACTTCGGTAGTGGTGAGATCCAGCAGCCCGGAAAGCATACCGCTGTCGGTCAGTTTCTCCATCGCCCTGCCGCCGCTGCCGGTGGCATGGAATACCAGGCAGTCATAATCCTTCTCCAGCTTCTCGCTGACTTGCTGAATGCACGGCGTGGTAACGCCGAACATGGTCAGCCCCAGCGCCGGTTTCTCATCATCATCACTGTCCGTTTCGAACAGCACCGCACCAGCAATCTGGTGCGCCGCGTTGCCCAAAACCTTTCGGGAAATGCGATTCAGGCCGGCAACGTCCGTGACCGAATAGATCATGCTGATATCGCTGGCCCCCACATAGCCGGAAACTTCACCGGAAGCCATGGTCGACACCATCACCTTTGGCACGCCGACCGGCAGCGCCTGCATCGCCGGGGTAATCAGCGCGGTACCACCGGACCCGCCCAGGCCTATTACTCCGACCAGGTTCTGACGCCTGCTGAGGAAAATCTTAAATGCCAGCGCCATCGCATCGATGGCCTTACCGCGATCTTTGCAGAACACCGCATCGCGCCCATCGGGATGAAAATCGGCCACCAGTTCCGGCGGGAAATCCGCCCTGGAAGTGCCGTTAACTGATTGAGTCGACAGGTCTACCGTTAAAACCTCAGCACCCGTTTCGGCAATGCATTCGCTGACGTAAAACAGTTCCCTTCCTTTAGTATCTGCCGTCGCTGCGGCATAGATATAACCAGTATAATTAGTCATAGTCGTAACAACACCCTGTTATCAGACGTAATAAAAACTTGATAAAACAACAGTAAAGACGTAAATAACCACAGAGGTATATTGACTCTGCATGTTGTGAGATAACAGTATCACCTTCATTAATGATAAATCAATTGAATGGAATGTGCGTCTCACCGGGAAGTTGGCTATGCTTGTTGTGGGATCTGAAATACAGGTTCTGACTGGCGATAACACAGCCCTCCCCTGAAGTTATCAACCAATTGATTTGTATGATTATTTAACGATTGAAAGAGGTTATTGTGGAGCAAAGGGATTCCGCTGGGGTTATGACGTTAACCGCCACACGAGCAAGAACACGTCGCTTACTTATTGAAACTGCTATGAAAATGTTCGACAGCGGCGCATTTCCATCCATCACCGAAGTCGCTGCCGAAGCTCAACTCTCCCGGGCGACCGCCTACCGTTATTTTCCTACCCAGAGCGCGCTGGTTTCCGCCATCGTGACGGAAACGCTCAGCCCGATTAAAAACTGGCGACCTTCGCGTAAAGAAGCATCCGAGCGAATCGATGAACTGCTGACCTTCGCCTTTCCACGAATGCTGGAGCACGAAGGCACCTTGCGTGCGGCGTTGCACCTTTCGCTGACGCAGTGGGCGCAGTCGCAGTCCTCTGCCGAAAAGCCGGAAAAAGATCGCCTGGTGAGAGGTAACAGGAAGGCGTTACTGCAACACGTCGTGGAACCCCTGAACAGCGAACTGCCTCCAGCAATGGTGGAGCGGGTCATTCAGTCGCTGTCGCTGGTATATGGTTCAGAGATTTTTCTGGTGATGAAGGATATCTGGGGCTGCAATAACGATCAGCTGCAGGATATTGGGAAATGGATTGCCAGAGCGATTGTCCGCCAGGCCAGGGAAGACAGCCAAGCGCTGAAAGCCGAAGCAACAGGATACCAGGCGACCGATATGGCAGATACTTAGAGACCTGGTAGCCGCTGACCGCCGGATTACGGGGGGGATGGCAATCGCCCCCCGCAGACAGGATTACTCGTTGATCATATAGCCAAACAGGCGTTTCACGCCGTGCTCATCCGCCTCAGCATAGACGCCCTGCAGTTCCGGCGAAAAGCCCGGCAGCAGATTAAGTCCCTCTTCCAGCGCGAGGAAGTAGCGCTGCACCGCCCCACCCCACACTTCGCCCGGCACCACACACAGCACGCCCGGTGGATAAGGCAGCGCACCCTCCGCAGCAATACGCCCCTCGGCTTTGGCAATCGGCACCAGCTCAACGTTGCCACGGATAAATTCCCTGTTGGCATCCTGTGGGTTCATCACCGCTTTCGGCAGGCTTTGCTGGCGGAACATCGCTTTCTGCAGGTCTTTCACCCCGTAGCTGACGTACAGCTGGTGCATCTCCAGGCACAGCCGACGCAGGGTATAACCCGCATAACGAGCCGCATTTTTGCGATAAATCGTTGGCAGCACATCGCTCAGCAGCGCATCTTCCTTCACGTGCTGTTCAAACTGCGCCAGCTTCGCCACCAGGTAAGCCATTTTGTCGCTGCTCTCTGCCGGGGTGAGCAGGAACAGGATCGAGTTCAGGTCGCACTTCTCAGGCACCACGCCATTTTCACGCAGGTAGTTAGCCAGAATCGTTGCCGGGATACCGAATGAGGCGTACTGGCCGCTGGCCGCATCAATGCCGGGCGTGGTCAACAGCAGCTTGCACGGATCGACCAGGTACTGATCTTTTTCGTACCCCGCAAAACCGTGCCAGGCCGCGTCAGGTTCGAAGCTGAAGTAACGCGGATCGGAGGCGATGACTTCGGTCGGCGTATCCTGCCACGGCTTGCCGTCCACCTCATCAGGGATAAACGGTTTGATCATCCCGCACTTCTCAATGATCGCTTTACGGGTGGCAATGCCCAGCGTGACGCATTCATGCCACAGACGGCGCCCGGCCTCACCCTGATGCATTTTGGCGTTAACGTCCAGCGCGGCGAACAGCGGATAAAACGGGCTGGTTGAAGCGTGCAGCATAAAGGCATTGTTCAGACGCTTGTGGCTGCAGAAACGCTGCTGTCCACGAATGTGGTTATCTTTCTTGTGGATCTGCGAGGTCTGCGAGAAACCGGCCTGCTGCTTATGCACCGACTGAGTGACAAAAATGCCCGGATCGTTTTCATTCAGATCCAGCAGCAGCGGAGAACAGGCTTCCATCACCGGGATAAATTGCTCGTAGCCGACCCACGCCGAATCAAACAGGATGTAGTCACACAGGTGTCCGATGCTGTCGAGTACCTTACGCGCGTTGTAAACCGTGCCGTCATAGGTGCCAAGCTGGATCACGGCCAGACGGAACGGACGTGCATCGCTGGCGCGATCCGGCGCGACCTGTTTGATCTGCCTACGCACGAACTCTTCATCAAAGCAGTGTGCGTCAATCCCGCCAATAAAGCCGAACGGGTTACGGGCCGTCTCCAGATAAACCGGCGTTGCCCCGGCCTGGATCAGCGCACCGTGGTGGTTGGATTTGTGGTTGTTACGGTCGAACAGCACCAGATCGCCCCGCGTCAACAAAGCATTGGTCACCACCTTATTGGCGCTGGAGGTGCCGTTTAGCACGAAATAGGTTTTATCGGCGTTAAAGACCTTCGCGGCAAATTTCTGCGCGTGCTTGGCCGATCCTTCATGGATCAGCAAATCACCCAGCTTCACATCGGCATTACACATATCAGCGCGGAAAATATTCTCGCCGAAGAAGTCAAAAAACTGACGGCCAGCCGGATGCTTTCTGAAGAACTCTCCACCCTGGTGGCCGGGACAGGCAAAGGTGCTGTTATCCATCGCCACGTATTTGGTCAGCGTGTTGAAGAACGGCGGCAGCAGCGCTGCCTGATAGGCAGAGGCTGCCGCTTCCAGCCGGATCGCATCATCATCAGCACCGGTCAGCAAGCCGGTCACTGCAGGCAGATCCTTCGCCTGGTCCGGGGAGTCCAGCGAGATAAACACCGGCAGATTAAAGCCGGTATGCTTTAACAACGCCAGCATGCCGCTGCGTGAATCAGCCACGGAAACAACCACCGCCGCGATATCAGTAAAATCAGTTTTTTCCAGCGTGACGACCTCGCGGCCGGTCTGGAGATGAATAGCCACGGTAGTGCTGGCTGCAATTTTCAGTGGTGTCATAACACAAATCCTCAGGCGTCAAGGATGAGTGGGTGCCAGGGGCACAGCAATGGGCAAAGGCTGGCCTTTGCCCGGCGAAAGGATGTCTGGTGGTTTCAGGCCAGTTGGTTTCAGCTTTGACCAATAGGCATCAGTAAAATCAGATCGAGTCTGTCTTTACTCATGCCCAACAGTAAGCGTATGAAAACCTCACCGCATGGTGAGAGAATTTTTCGACAGGATGTGACAAACGGATCGGCACGCACACGGCATCTGCAGATGACCGGAACAGTTGCTGGCAGACTTCAGCAGTGATCCTTGCATGGCGGCGACCTCAATTAAGGGATGACGTTACACGTCAGAATGGGCGCAATAATCGCACTTTTTTTTTACTGGTTCAAGACACCGGCTTGTCGCCAGAGGCCACCATTTGCTGCTCGACCACATCCAGCGTGCAGTCCGAGTCGATCACCAGCGGATGTTTGTCCATAAACGCAATACAACTTTTGCGCTCATACCGCTCGCGGAAGAACAGTCGCGCGGTGAGGTTGCGGAAACGGGACGATAAAGTGCTCAAAGGTTGTGAGAAGTATTCCATCTTGCTGAACCCGTTCTGAATGAAGATGAACAGAATACTGCAGAATTGTAACCGCTCGTCAGGAGAAGCAAGGAAAATCTTAAGACGATGAATTATGCCAGCGAAACAAAAACCGACAGCAGAATCTTATGCTGGTCAGGTGACAGTTTTGGTGGAAAAGAATGCAGTCAGTTCGCTTTCGGCAATAAAGCCGTTGACGCCTTGCGGTCAGTAAGGTTTAATGCGCCCCGTTGCCCGGATAGCTCAGTCGGTAGAGCAGGGGATTGAAAATCCCTGTGTCCTTGGTTCGATTCCGAGTCCGGGCACCATCTTCAGAGCCTGTTCGTTAAGAGATGAGATCCTTAACGGGCATGAAAATAGTTCCCAAAATCAGAATCTGAGTTGTCGCGATAAGACACACAACTTGGGTTGTTGAACAAAGGAACTTAAGAATCCGGAGTGTGCTGGCCGCGCACTCCGGATTTCTCACGTCCATCCGATAAGAATTCTGACAGTATCCCACCGGCAGTGTCAATCTTATGTAAAGAAACCCCCCACTTTTTTGCTTTCAGTCACTTAGATTTAACTTAAGATTAATCCTACCTTGCATAAACCTCCTCTACCGCCGTCCTCATTGCATCCAGATTCCCTTCCACATACTCCAAAGTCACATTGACCGTTGAATGTCCCAGTAAAGCTTGAACCGTTCTTAGATTTCTATCAGGGGACTTCATCATATTTGTGGCGATAGTGTGCCTGAAACGATGAGGTGAAATTTCTGAACGACATTCTTTGGATAGCCGCCGGAAAAAAGCTCGCAAGTGTTGGGGATCCATACATCCATGTTCATCAGTTCGCTTACTGGAAAACCGGGAAACATTGAAAAGAGGGTCTTCAGGTTTCGCTTCAAGCGCTAAAGACCTGTCATAAAGCGTCTGCAGTCCGGGACGAAGCCCTTTGGCAATAGGGACAGCATGTTCACGATGATTCTTTGCTGATTCAGCTCTGAGATTAATGGTCCCGGCTTCAAGGTTTATATCGCCAAGCTTTAGATTCAGAAGTTGGTTTTGCCGCATGCCTGTATATTTAAGAGTATCGAGAACCGTTAGCCAAAACCAGGCAGGCAGCAAGGCGCATCGCCTTGGATGTTGCACTGTTCCCATTCGCTCCGCTTCATCATAAGACTGCATAATGAGATATATACTGCTCATCTGATTAGGTGTCAGCGTTTTTTTACGCTTAATGTCTGGTCGGGCAACGACACCGTTAAAAGGATTCTCCCCAGCTGGAATCATCCCCTTTTTCAAGGCATGATTAAATATGGCTCTCATGTGTGCGACTTTATTGTTCCAGGTACGTCTCGATAATTTCATCTCTGTAAGTACTTGCCTCCGCCAGATGAGGACTAATTCTTTATTCACCTCTGAGGGTGCAATATTAGGCCCGGTAAATCTTGTAAATGATTTTAGAACCTTCTGATAACTCCACTCTGTGGCTGGCCGTAAATATTTCGAGAAAAAATAGTCTTCCAGAATGTGACCGTAATTAACATCATTCATTTTCATTACCCTTCATGAGTATAATAAAGCCTAGGACTATCGGTTTGGAGATAGCCATGAACTATCAGAAAGCTCAACACCTTGCTTAAACAGTTGCGAGGTCAAAATCATATAGCCGGACATTTTAGTAAAACGACCTTCTTTAATTTCATTCTCATATTTCCTGTAGATATATATTCCTTTACCATTCCTTGAAAAATGTTTATTCAGCGCTTCAAAGCTTTTTTGAATATCATCTTTGTCTGACTCTTTTTTTTCTTGTGTCGCCAGATATCGGTAAAAACAATCCGGCGTCTGAATAAAGACGTACTGAGCCATAACATGCAATAGACTGTCCTGAGCATTGACACTGAGTGTCCCTTCCTCAATGGAATCCACCAGCCATTCCCAAAAAAGGTCACCCGGTGTGACGATACTGGCAGATGCAGGCGGCGCCGCTGGCGATAATGGTGGTTCATCACTCTGACTTGCTTCATCAACTGTTTCTGCACCAGTCATTTTATCCAGCAGCGTCAGCAATTCCCCTGGCGTCCCTCCTTCTGTTTGCCCATCCGTACCCGGTCCTACATCCTTTTCAACCTGCCCTGATGCGCTGATGGCTGAGACCAATTCTGGCAAGACCGGAATGGCAGCAGCACTGCTCAGCGACTGATGGTTATTGTCATCAATTGCAGCAAAAACAATGGGATTAACAGGGATTTCATTAGAGGGTTGTTCGGTAGGAGCAGTAGGCTCAATCTGGCTTAATACTTCAGGATTATCGGTGGTCAATTTGACTAAAGCCTGAGCAGATATGTCCTGAGCAGACAACCCGCATTTTTCGCGGGCTTCGCTAACAGCTGCATGAAGAATAGCACCTGCGGGTTTTTTACCTGACAAATAAACCAGCAATGCATCCGCCAGCGATGGCCAGCGCGCTACCCAGATAAGCCCCTCGTAAGGTATCAGGCGATAAGCGCAAGTGGCAGCGCGAACTGCTGAATTTGTTTCTTGCTCACAAAATTTCATCCGCCAGGGAGCTTCAGGCATCCCCAGACCTGGAAACCACCGGCGACCATCTTCGTAGAAAGCCGCCATCTGTTCGAGGCTGCCCAGGTCATGCATCAATGCTGCCCAGAAAATGGCTGTACACCAGGCTGCGCTCTGCGCCGACTGTTCTTCCGGGGGTGCCCCTGGCGGCAGCATCCATCCCCTGGATAACTTCACCGCGCAAACTGCGACCTCAAGCGCTTCATCCAGCATGCCGCCTTCGCGTGCGTAGGGTCCCGATGACGCAGCCGGCAGTTGCTGCAGGCCCACAGCCAGCCGCTTCACCGGCTCCAGCCAAAATGTCTCCCAAACTGGCCTGGAGAAAGGGCTATTGTCCCATAATTGCTGCAGCGCCTGTTTTCTGTGTCGCGTGGACAATAGTGCATCTGCGCTCAGCGGTAAAAACCACCCCGCAGAAGTTGGTCTCTCTGACTCCTTACGCACCTTCGGTGCGGTATCTACTTTCTGATTATGAAATCTGCCTGTCATCCACTTCAGCATTGCCGCCCCCGTCAGTCATCGATAAAGGGGCATTACGCTATGCTTTCCCCCTCTTCTGGCAAGCGAGAACTCTATATTCGTTTCCTCAATTAACCCCTTGATCTTTATTTTTTGGATCTGCATGAATAATTTTTGCAGGCCATGAGCTTCCAAACGTGCCTGAATGTGGCTTTTCAAAGAGAAGAAACCGCCATGAAATCAGACGCTGTTCCTGTGGCCATAATAATCACCTGCTGGATGTTGATTTGCTCATCGCTCACAACCTTCATCACTAGTGGACTTTTCACATCGGGCAGTCTGATCGTATTTATCACGCTCACCGGTACGCCCGCGCTGTTCAACCCACTGGCAAAAGCTGTGTTTTTTCTCAGGCCTTACCCCTTCGTATTGATGAAAAAGAGACGCCGGTTATGGCTACACCTCAATCCCTGGCTTGCTGTCGGCCAGCCGGGGATCCGGGATATGAAAGGTTACTGGCATGCCCTGTCAGACACTCTCCGCACTGCCATGAAAACGCCCCGGCACACAATTATCCTGTCGTCTCACCTGCTCAGTCCCCGACGAACAGCCCGGTTGTTACGACACTTCCCCGCAGATCATTATCGCTGCCACACCCTGAGCAGACCCATCAGCCACGCGGAACGAACGGGCTTGCAGATCGACACATTCCTGAAGGAATGGCGTTGGTACACTCCCTCAATGCAATGCGGCATCTTGGTGATACGCAAAAAAGAAAAGAGGTAATGACGACAATGCTCTCCTGGAAACTGATGAAAGCCACCGAACGCGCCTGCAGGAATATCTGTGAGGAGGAAGAAGCAGCCTTTCATTACAATTACCAACTAAGTCGTTTTGATCGTCTCATACTGTGGATTAAAGGCTTCATCGCCGGCTGGCCACAGGATGAAGAATACAAACCGCTGTTTGGAAACATAATTCGTCTCTGGAGACGAAAACAGCGGTAAATAGCTCTACCCCGGAATTTTAATTTGTAAATCTGAATACATAATTTCCCGTTAAATCTCTGTTTAAACGTATTCATACTGGCTACATGAACCGTATCGATCTGAACGATCGAAATTGTCCGTTATACAAAAGCGCAACACCCGATTATTGTATTCACACCGAATACAAATAATAAAAATCATAAATTTTAGTTGGTTATACCAACATCCTATTCAACACCGGGGAGTCTCATGAATCTTAGTGTCACGTCACTGCTTTCACGTCTGACCCTGGAACAGGACGATAAACTCAACGCCCTGCTCAGCGCAGCGGCGACAGAAAGTAAAAAATCGGGCGACCCGCTGGCCGTAAGATTTAAACCTGGGATCCGCGAGTACATTACACTCGCCTCTGCAAAACTGGGCATATCAGCGTCTGAATTCATCAATATCTTAATTGAGGGCGTGATAAGGGAAACGCTGTCCCCCTTTCAAACACGCGCTACCCAGGTCGTAGAACGGTTTCAACTGCTCATGGACGCCCACGGTTTGAACATCACTGACGTCGCGACGCTGCTGTCACCGTGGAATATCGGACTGAGCGTACTGGAAAGCCGTGAGCGCACCATGGATTATCTGACAGACCCTTTGCTTTCCGAAATAGCGGAGTGGTTTAGCATTAATAAAAGTTGGCTAACAGCGGCGTCATCTTCACCAGTTGTCGCACCCGGCAATATTCCCGACTGGCATAGGTTAGCACTGCAAATTAGCAATAAAATAGCGGATGTTTCATTAAAGGCCTTACCGCAGATTATTTTAATTCGGGATACTTTGGCTCCCTCAGTCGATCACTTCAGTTATGAAACGCTGATTGGCGTGTGTTTAATCACTGTGAAATTGAAAAATGGGCTCGCCCTGCGTGTTGCTGAATACTTAGGCGAACAAATACCGTATGGCGGACACGAACAGATCTTTATTGATTTCATGGCTTATTGCGGTGTCTTACAAAAGAAAAGACGGGCCATTGTGACAACCTGCACAACAGACGCCTCTTCTTTAGAACTCTTGTCATCCGGTAAAGTCTTGCCCGTCATGTTATTGGATAAACGACTAAATCAAAATTATTTGAATCAATGGGAAAAAGAAGAACTTAATCTGCTGCATTATCCGGAGAAATACGTCACAGAGGAGTGGCTAAAAGAAATAGATAATTTGAACTAATAATAAACTCGTTAAGTAGCAAATCTTTTTATTGGTGCATCTGCACCAGGGAATTGTTTTACCTAAAAAACATAAACTGCACAGGAAAATATAATGATGAAAGCCACGTTAATAACACGCTGTCTGATGTTTGCCGGGCTGGTCTCTTCACTGCCGGCGGCACATGCTGCCGGCACCTGGTTTGAAGCCAGGAACGATGCGATGGGAGGAACCGGCGTTGCTTCATCAGAATACGGCGCGGCTCCGTTGCTTAACCCGGCCTTACTAACAAAGTCAGAACCCGGAGATAACCTCAGCATTATCCTGCCAACCGTGGGCGCCCAGGTCAGTGACCCGGACAACCTGCAGGACGGCTTTGATAACGTCAAGCATGCGTGGGATAACCTCGATAATGCCAGCGGCACCGGCAACAGCGCCTCCTCAGCGACAGAACTCAGGAAATCGCTGACCGATATTTCTGGCCACAGCGGCCGTGCGAATGCCGGCGCAGGCGTAGTGATTGCCGTACCTAATGACACACTGCCCTTTGCTCTGGTCATTAAAGGCTGGGGTCAGGCGAAAGCCCGTGCTGAAGTGAGCAACAGCGATCTGGCTTATCTCGATGCCGCCGGTGCTGGCCTGGTTCATCCCGATGAAACTGCCCTTAACAGCCTCACCTCACGCGCTGAAGGCGTGGCAGCTCTGGTGAGCGAGTACGGCATCGCAATGGCACATCCTTTTACGCTGGGTGATATCACGGTATCGGTTGGGATCACCCCCAAATTTCAGCGTGTGGATACCTGGAATTACAATGTAGCCATCAATAACTACAGTTCCTCCGACTTTCGCAACGGTGACTGGAAGCGTTCAGAGAGCGGCGCCAACGTTGACCTTGGTTTTTCTGCTGACCTGACGCCTGAATGGACTATCGCCCTAGCGGGACAAAACCTCGTAGCACGCAGTGTAGATACCCGTGAAGTTAATGGCCTGCAGGACAACTTCAAAATCCGCCCTCAGGCTACTGCGGGCACAGCCTGGAGTAACGGGATCGTGACTTTCGCAGCCGACGTAGACATGACGCCTGCCAGCGGATTCACCTCCGATGAGAAAAGACAATATGCCGGCGTCGGTGCAGAGCTCGATGCCTGGTCCTGGACGCAGCTGCGCGCTGGCTACCGCGCGGATATGCGAAACAGTGACAACAACGTCGTGACAGCAGGTATTGGTATTTCCCCATTCGACGTCGTTCATCTCGATCTGACCGGCATGGCCGGGACAGATCGTACTTATGGAGCCGTGGCTCAGCTCTCTGTGACCTTCTGATTCTCATTGGACATGCTCAACGTGCCCTTTTCCTTCAACGGAGAAACACCATGACAGCAGTAAAAGAACGCCACTTATCTTCGGTCATTTTAGTCATCGCGGTGCTAAGTAGCATGCTCCTTACCGCCGCGAACGCGCGAGCCTCGACAATTACCAATTCAACAGAAAAGGCAGCCGGAGAAGTCTTAATTCCGCAGGCTTGTGGGAGCTGCGTTTCTTATGATGTATCAGTTTGGATGTTTACGCCGACGCGCCCTGACGCGCTCAAAAACATTCTCCAATCACTTAATACACTCCCTGAGGGGGAGCCTGATGAGGTCGAGGGCCAAAGGGTAATTTCACCCGATAAAAGCACTGTCGCTGCTAACACTTTTAGGCAATCAGGAACATTAGATCCTTTAGTGCTTTGGCATGCGATGTCTATTTTTGGGGAACCACTGCCATTGAAATTAGTTTCGTCTGCTGGGACTTTCCGCGCTGAACTCAACATGAAGGCTGTCCCTTCAACCACGTTCTTGAAGCCATCGTCTGAAACTTTCAATCAAAAAATATTGAGCCTTTCGCGCAACGTAGACAACGAAGATTCAACTTCGCAGATTCAAACGTTATTGAACTTCAAGCTTATAGCAGGCTTGCCAGTAGGTTCTGGCAGTGGGGTTAATGACATCGCTAGCAGCAGCGGGCGAATGCTGATTAAAAACGGCGGTGCGTTATTGAATGTTAACCGCATGGGGAATCGCTACCTGGTTTGGATAGTTCACGCGACTTATATCAACTTCTGAATCTGACCGGGGCAGACATTGCATGCAAGCCCCTTTAACGGAGATATAACATGACGATCGTAAAACAACTTCGCTTTACCCCTGCCATTTTGATTATAGCAATGCTGCTAGGAGTGACAGGATGCAGCAATAGCGACCTGAACGCGATAACGCATCAGGTCAGCACCCTGGGTTCCTCGCTGATGCCTTCAAATGCTTCAAACGACAATGTGAAATCACCTGAATGGGGTGAAGTCAGCAAAACCCTGACGGTGCATGCAGATATCGATATAGCCGCGGTAAGACTGAAAAGTTATTACCGCTTTACCTCAACCGATGAAATCACCGCTGCCGGTAACAGCGGTAAAGGGAACTCGGGTTGGGTCGCCAGCGCGATGGCTGAAGGCACTGACTGGAGCGCCCAGCCAGGCTCTTACTACCGTATGAGCCGTATATGGGGAAAAGCGGACCACCTAACTCTTGAGGTCAGCCGCGAAGGGAGTCACAGTCAGGTCATTGTAACCTATCGCTCAGCTGATCCAGCTCATCTGAAAGAAGCCTGGACGAAAAAGCTTTGGGCGCAAATTGGACCAGTGGCGGAAGGTAAAATTCGTTAGGCATCCCTTATCCATCAGAACCTGTGCCCGGTTTTTCGGGCATATCCTCTACCCAAGTTATACTTTTAAAGTTTATTTGTTCAATGCCGATAGGTGCTTAATTGCTTTTATTTAACGGTAATACAATATGGATAATCCTATAGTCAGTTCCAAAAGTAATAAAGTTACAGACTATGAACATTTGAAGGAATGTTTAAGAATAGAAGTGATAAAAAGAGATGGGGGCAAGGCATTCTCATGGTTGAAAGTTCTTCACCGTGTTGCTTTTAATCGCAAAAAACGCTTCTATTTTTGGTGGCGAATTGCAAACTATTTGTATAAATCCTCATCATCTCGTCAGCGAAAAGTCGCCAAAATAATTGGAGTTAACTTAGCCAGAAAGTATGGTGCAGACATAAGCATTGCTGCGCATATCGGAACCGGTATGAAAATAAACCATTATGTGGGGATCGTAATCAGAGCTGAATGTGTGATTGGCGACAATGTGAATATCCGTCAAAACACGACTATTGGAAGGAAAAAATCAACACCTGATATAGGATATATCATAATCGGTAATAACGTCGATATCGGTGCTAACTCCTGCATCCTTGGGGACATAGTTATTGGAGACAATGTCACTATTGGGGCAATGTCATTTATCAATAAAGATATCCCCGCAAACGCCCTTGTTTATAGTCAAAAAACTACTCAGATCGTAATTAAAAACATCGAGTCTACGAATCAGCATTGATTGTGTATCAAACGACACGCCAATAAAAAAGCCTCTTCAAAAAAAGAGGCTTAACTTATGCTTACTCACAACTTAATTTGTCTTTCTTAGACGTAATGACCAGTTTCCAATCCAATGCGCCGGCGTATACATCACTCGCCTGCGTTCACCGTTCAGTGCGTTGCCCGTAACAACTTCACCTGCTAACCCCATCAGAGACAATTGTATATAGGCCATTCCGGATGCCACAGGATCAATATCGGTACAGGAAACCCACAGACGTCGCGTTGGATTGAATCCCTTTTCGCGTAAGACTTCTGCAATAGCCAGGAGCATGCCAGCAGAACCACATGCCGGCTCGTAAACAGTAAAAAAAGGTTTATCGGCCAGCAGGCTGTCGATATCACCCAACTGCATTTCTGCCATCATTCGTGAGACGCAAAACGGCGTAAAAAACTGACCACGCGCTGCTTCACCGAGTTCCAGTGTCATGTAAAGCGAGCCCAGGAAGTCACCACACTCAGCTTCCAGCCCCATGACAACCTCTGCCAGTAACATGGCCATCCGCTCAGCATCTTTTGCCTCGTACTGGCGTACCGTTTCCATGTACTCCTTTTCCAGCTCGTCATTACAGTTTATTCCGTTATGAATCGACGCTGCAGCAAGGGTAATAAAGTCTCGGAAGACTTTATTACGGTGATGATAGCGGGCGGTTTCGTTGAAAATTGAGATGAATTGTTTCTTATGGTCAACCATGATTTTTATCGCATATCTCCGGGGAAATATGCCCTGAAGGGGATATTTCCCCTTCAGGATGGTAAGTGATGCGGAACGACGTTCCGCTTATGTTATCGAATTATGAATGCTCAATATAACCTGCACGTAATTGCGTTTCGGACACATCAATGAACACGTCACATCCCTTATTAATGACTTCTTCCAGAAAGGTGCCCCAAAAATCGTTTCCAAGAACTTCCCCAAAGTCATCGCCGCCCACTTCGAGATAAGCCTTTTCATACCAGTCTTCGTTTCCAGTTAATCGGGGATCAAAACCTTCCGCATAGGCGATATGCAGCCTGCGACCTTTTCTGAATGCGCCCTTTTCAGCCATCAGGTAAATGCCTTCATCTTTCACTAAAAGCATGTTCCCGCCTTTTTCCTGCAGCTCTTCCATCACAGGTTTCAGAACGGCATTTTTGAACAACAACATGATTTTCACCTTCATAAATTAAGGGGAAAATCATCCCAGGGGATGATTTTCCCCTGGAGTTTGGTTAACGAGATATCAGCCAGAACATGGGCCTACCAGTCATGGACGGCAAATCCGGCTAATACCTCACCACAGCAGTCAAAATGAACGAGCGAAACATTAAACCGCTTCGTCAGTACGTAGGTCAGGCGGCGCGCATCTTTTGAAAACCCCCGCTTCTTTAATTCAAGCTGCGGAAAGTTATAGGCACTCAGCCGCACTAAATAGCCGGTACCGGTGAGGTGGATCCACTCGGCATCCCCCCACTCGCAACGCTGATGCCCCAGACGATGAAACAGTTCAGCATCTTGTTCAGTCAGGTGCGCCGTACTGCACACGACATACTGGTACAGTTCCACCGGTCGCACATCGTTGATCGTGACCATGTTAAGCATCCCCTGCTGGTGATGCACTTTGCTCCTGCACTGGCAGCGCCTCCGGCGGGAAAGCCATCAACGGAGCCGAAAACGGCCCCGCCCCGTACTTCCCGCTGTCAACGTGGTCTCCGCGGTCATAACAGTCATAACCCAGGACACCGTTGACCGGCTCCTGATACCAGTGGCGGATCTCGCAGTCAAACACGGCCGAGAGTTCCCCCATCAGCTCGCTGGAAGGCGGATACGACGGTGAATCAAACTCCAGGCGCAAACTGTTTATACGATCACGATGCCAGAGAACGTTATGGCCACACGGCCACTCCATCCCGTGGATGCGGCTGTACAAACTGCCCGTACTAGACATACCTGCCAGCAGGCGGCCGTTGCCGTTGATTTCCGCCGCAAGCCGGGAAGGAATAATCATCAGCATGTCGCAGTGACAGGCACGCTCAGGTCTTCTCCCCAGTTTCTCCCAACATTCACCACCGTTGATATGGGGTGACCAGGTGGCCACACCAAACCAGTCAACGTACTGCCGGGTCATCAGCTGCGCCATTATCTGACGAGCGCCTATCGGGAGAGCTTCCCACCGGACAGCACCGAGCCCTGACTGCGTCCAGATACGGTCAATTTGTCTGACGGTATCCGGATTAAGTACCGCATCTTTCTGCAGTAATTCCAGCCAGTGCTGGAAAGCCAGGTTGGAGGCGACAGCCGGACCGGTTCCGTGGGAGACCAACTCCGGATAAGGGAGATACTCCACAGTTTTCACCGGTTTAAGCACCCCGCCTGAGCCTGCCAGAAACAGCTGAATGCTCTGTTGTACGGCGTGGCGGTATAGCGGCACCTCATCGCCGGTAACCCACTGCAGCATGACGTCGATAAACACGGAACGGCCGGTAATTTCCAGGCGGTTTTTGCACCATTCAAACATCGTTACTTCTCCTCTTCAGACTATAAAAGAGGGAGCCTCCCCATCGGGGGAGGTCTCCCCCGATGGGTGGTTTACAGGTTAAGTCGGGTCAGCCCCGGAGCACAGGTGGCTGATAATCCCGAGTGTGGCACCGGCCTCAAGGCCGGCAATCAGCTCATCGGCCGCGCTCAGATAAGGCGAGCGTGGCAGGTAAGCAGAGTCGTCAAGATGCGTCAGATGATATTTATCCACCAGGTCATTAATGGCTTCAAAGGGCTTCACGCCCGCTTTTTGCAACGCTGCCACACAGGCGTCGTCGCATAAATCGGTATCATTCAACGTCAGGCCATAGTGCCTGGCCAGCAGCGCCGATGCGGTGGCCTGCCAGAATTGTGGTGTCTGCATCATTGTCTCCTTCAGGCCACTTTTGAGGCCGTTGATACTGCCTGAGTGTCAGCCGTCAGAGTTAAGAGAAACTCTGACGCTTCCCGCGCCTGCCTGCATGCCCGGAAAAGCGCTCTTTTGTCTTCTTTGAGGGCCTTGAGCCAGCCACTGACGTAGCTTTCATGCTGCACCTCACCGTAAACGCCAAGTTCTGCGCAGAGAAAGGCGCTGCCCATCTCGGCAATGAGCTCCTCAAACGCATATACCGGATCTCCGAATTTTCGGGTTGATGAAGTTATTCCCTCCCGGTTTAGCCGTTTTTGATGCCCACTCGCATGCACCAGTTCGTGAAGTAACGTGGACCAGTAATCAGCCTCAGTAAAAAACTGCCCGGAGGTGGGCATCACTATCTGATCCACCACCGGCCGGTAATAGGCACGGTTTTGCTCCAGAAAGTTGACGGCCACGCCGCTCGCGTTGAAAATTTCCATCACCCGGTTCATCACCGGTACAGAAACCGTCTCCACTTCTTCTTCAGTCATCAATGTGTCCAGTTCATCGGAAAGCGCTGCCGGCAGACCGTCGCACTGCTGGATGTTAAACAGCTGCAGAGGTCTGAGCATCGTCCGGGACTCCATGACGGGGTTACCATCCTCGTCAGTAAGTTTGGTGCCCTGCTTATCTTCCGCCTGGACCTCAAACGGTTTGAAAATTACAGCAAGACTGCAGGTCTCTCCCGGGCGGACGTGTCCGCCGGCGAGCTGCGCCTGCCGGAAGGTGAGCCAGCGGTCAGAGCTAAACCCACGCTCCTCCGCCGCCATCCAAAGCAGTGGAATATTTATCCCGCTGTAGGCTTTGCCTGTTGTGGCATTCGCTGGCAGGCAGCTGCCGGTTCTCTTTTGTGCAGCACGCCAGGGTTTACGCCAGGGCGCGGTGCCTTTCTCAAGAGCCGCAATGATTTTGTCAGTGACCTGCTGATACAGGTCCGCACGTTCAGTTTTGGATGCCCTGCGGGCTGAGGTATGTTTTTTCATGGGATAAACCTTAAAAAAAGGGCGTATCCCGGCCAGTGGCGGGATACGCCACTGGGGGTGGATGAAAATTAATGCGTGAGATAAGGGGTGATAATGTCCCCTATCGGTGTCACCGAACTTATTCGGTCTTTGAGCCGGGAGAACGCGCGAACAAATTGTTCGTGGTCAGCCGGTTTTGCCCGCTTGCAATCAGTCCGGATAACGTCATCGAGCACATAAAGTGCCGCCAGACGCCACGCTGCTTTCTCCCGCCGACCTACGCAGGCATGAAAGTGTTTATGCGACTGATCAAACATCCGTTCGATACCGTTTCGGAACTCTGCGACCGGTATAAAAACTTTCTCCGGAAGCCGGGTTTCACTCCGTACGGTTGAAATCAGGGGCGTCACCAAGAAGTCATGATGTTCGTTGAGGATCGCCTCCCTCGTGGTGTGACTGATAAAGAAGGTGAAGGAATAGTCGATGCCTGGAAGCAGTTCGCAGATCTTTTCCTCCCATCCATCGTCTCGTCGGGGATCGAAACCCTCGGCATAAGCCATGTTCATATACCCGGGTTGTTTTTCATCCTCAGCCCGGATGTAAAAGCCGTAGCCGTTTTCTAACGTGATCGGTTTATTCAGGCCGGACGGGAGAGTTAATACCTTACGCAGAGAAGCGGAAGTAAAACGGAACATGATAAAGACTCCTGTGATTCACAGGAGAGACTTCCCGGGAGGAAGTCTCTCCGGGAAGTAAGGTCAAATAAGGTATTACGCGACGTTTTTAGCACCATCGCTAAAACGATAACGGTACAAAGCCAGATCGCGGGCCATTATTCGGGCCGCTTTCATGGCCTGACGTGCAGATCGCCATTGGCCGCAGGTACCAAAACCCTGTACCTTCCAGTCGCGGGAACTGCACCCCGTACGGCACGCTATCGTGGCGATAAACTGCCCCTGGCCGTTTCGAATCACCTCGGGACGGAAACTCAGATGCCCCGTACGATTAGTAAACCAGTCATTGTCGTTCTGCCCAAGCACAGCAGAACAATGAGCCAGGACATCGGACGCCTTCTGTAAAAATGAAATGATAATTTTCATGGTGTTTCTCCTGCAGTTGAGCGGAAAAATCTTCACCACCAGCGGGGGGAAGTTTCCCCGCGTGGGTGGTCAGTTAGATAGTCCCGTCAGGACATGAGTGAAACGCAATTAATAATCGTAAACAGCCTCGACGCCTTTACGGAAACCATAACTCCAGGCGTATGCATCTATAGCGTGACCAAGAAGCACGAGCTCGGTCACATACTTTTGAAAAAGATAATCTGGTATCAGGCCGGACTCGCAGGCCTGGCCGAGATGTTTAGCGATCCAAATTATTTCCCAGGTTCGTGATGGGAAGCCGTCAGCATCGACGTCATCCGCAATACCACAACGTTCCAACGCACGTATCGACAGTAATGCCGTTTCAATGTCTGAAACCAGCACGATAAAATCGACAGTTGAACGTGTACACGCATGGATACGCCCGACAGTGATGTCGTATGAAGACATGGTAAAATCCTCGAGGTAAAGGGGTACCATGCCCGCAGGGAGCAAAGTCCCGGCAGAGTAAAAAATGTGAAAAGCTAGATGGCAAAACGCCGTGAGGTAGAGCGAAAAGAGTAAAACGTGTGAAGTGAGCCTTAACCCGAAGGTCTCTGTTTGCAAAGGTTAACAGATTTAACACCGCCCGAAAGCGCCATCTCTCAGGTCATGATGGCATTGGCATGTGATTACCCGAAGGCGTTCCTCTCAAATCACCGGAACATTGGCAGTTGTCAGAGACAACGTAAGCAAATTAATCGTACACAATCCGTGCATCTCCGGCAATACCGTCTTTATATAGAATTTCCACAAGTTAGGGCGCTGTATTACCCCTTACTTGACCTTGCCCCGAAATCCCATGGGCAGACCAGCGATTATCATCAAGTTGGCGGCGACGGTTCTCCTACAGCCGAATCAGATAATGCTAGTGCGGAACAATGGTTAAAATAAAGCGGGAATTCCAAAGTATTTTTTGAAGCACTATCCAATTTAGACATATCGATTATTTTTAGATGTATTAGTGATCATGGTAAAGATAGACTAAAAAATATTATCCTTTTAAAACAACCCATTATCAGAGGTACTGCGTTGAAATTTAATGCCAATTAAATGATATTTTATGCGTCAACACTCATTTTATGTTTCAACCTTGGAATAAAGTATATTCTATAAAAATAAAATATCATCTCGAAGGATAACCAAATGAATAAATGGCTAATCATTACCATGATTATCATAGCTTCATTTAATGCTATATCTGGGGAAGCGAGGTTTGGGGAACGTGGCCATTTCTGGTGCGGGGAACGCTTTCTTCCTCCGATGACCAACCATTTTGGTGCAAACGAAGAAAATATCGCAGTTAAAGGCTATATCTATGTTTTAGCGGCAGCTTTAGCATTACAACAAAACAATGATGAAGGAAAAGCACATTGGTTCACTACCCCAAAAAGAATGGAAGTAATTAATCCACCGGTTACCTTGCCTTCAGGATTTAAGGCAATCACATTTTTAATAAAACCACTAGATCCCTCTCATGAGGATGAAATCGTTGTTGCTTTTACAGGCTCAGACCAAGGGATAGACTGGACTAGAACAAATATAATGAGGAGCAGGAGTCAGTTTAAAGATGCAGAAAATTACATTCTGAGCTTAGCTCGCAGCATGAAAATAAAAGACAAAAAGATAATAGTGACAGGAATATCTTTAGGAGGTGGTCTAGCAGTTTATGTTACAAAAAATGACAATACAAGTAAGTATATAAAACAAGCGTGGGCAATAAATCCCTCACCGGTGACATTTTCAAATAATGATATCGATAATAGAATATGGTTAGTCTATGCTGAAGGAGAAGTTCTGTCTTTTGTAAGGAAAGCATTGTGGTTAACGTATCTTAGAGGGATTGGTAACATAGGTGCCCCTTATCACCATACAGGTAAAGATTTTACATTGGTCAAGTCAAATAGTGTTTATGCCCATTTTAGATGGGTAATTACTAGGGAGGTCCTCTTTGTAGCTGATTATGCGATGACTAAAAGAGGAACTAAGCTTTTTGAAACAGAGCCATATAATATCCTTAAAAGGAGTAGCTTTCAGTCATGCAAAAATCCAGAAGTTTTAAAAACGACAGAATGAAACTCGCTTATCCGCATCGATTCAGTTGTCATTTTACTCATCGCTCTCTACCTTATTATAAACACGAGTGACGTAATGTCCCCGACCATCTCCATGGCCTAAATCCATGGACACTAATGCCTCGGCTTCTTTCTGGCTGAATCCCTTGTCTAAATGGTATTTCATGGCATCTCTTGAATAAGCATATCGCAAACTGTGGGGAGCATATTTACCAACAAGACCGGCCTCTCTGACAATATTGCGGTATCGTTCAATGGCAAGGTGGATCCCCGCTTTATCTATCAGTTTCCCGTTGTTATTTTTCATAAAGCGTATTGCATTATTTACGACGCTAAGCAAAGTCTGGCGATCAATTATCGTCGTATCGCGAGGTCGCCCCCCTTTCGTACCGAAGACGATCCTGACTTTTTCCTGGTCACTCTGAAGAACCTTTTGCCAGGTCATTAATGACTTAACAGATTGCATCGTTTCTTCCGTACGTAAACCAAGATGTCGAGATAATTCCATGGCGATCGCAGCACCCGCATCGACTTCACGGATTTTATCAAGAGTCTCTTTATAAACATCATCAGGAATAGCGACTTTGGTACCCTCTCGGCTGGTTCCTGAAATACCTAACGCAACATTGCTTAATTTCTCATGCACTGGATTAGCCATAAACGTTTTACCCGCAGCACGAAGTATCGCCCGGATTGCCGCCATTTCATTTTGCAACGTACGTTTGGATATGTCTTCAGAAAGACGGCTTTTTATGTAAAGCGCAATATGATGCGTTTTCAAATTCCCGGCATCGCGAATCTGAATGTTCATTTTTAATAAACGGTCCGCCAAGCGATCGGCAATTTTCATTCTGTCGGAAACGGTCTTAAAACTGCCTCCAGCCTGACGAGCAAGCGTGACCAGGCTTTTATTTAATTTCGCCATAAGCACTCCAAATTGACACAAGGTGAGTTAGGCATTCCGTCCCAGTGAACGGAATGCCTAACTCACCGGTTCCCCGGATACTTCAGTCAAAAACATCTCACCCCGACGGCACGGTTAATTTTGCGCTTCCTGCGTCTCAACAGACATCTGTGCATCGGGGCGGCGAAATGTTGAGTTCTTGCGAGGCTCCCCAGGTCTCAGACCTGTTCGCGGCTTACGCCGGGCTGATTTACATCAGTCTACCTCCACACACCAGCTTCCTGGTGTCGCCATCGATGTCGTGTTGATTTACCTCCTCTAATTTAAAAGTTGTCTTCATACGAGTTTCCGCTGTTAAGACAGTTGGTGAGTGATTAATGACCTGAATGACAGTTAAACGATCTGTTATGCGTTTTAAAACCGTCACTACGTGTTGGTCAGATGGTAGAAATGTTGTGGAAGTGGCAGTACGTCAGTGCTGCCGGTTGTGCGCTGCGCGCGTCACTTGGTACTCGTTTCACTCGAACGCAAGTGACGCCGCGCTCCTCTGCTCTCAATGCGTACGTGGAAGATGCCAAATGTTCCAATTGGCATACCCACGGTCCGCAAATCTCGCAACCGGTAGCTGACGTCAAAGCATCAAATCGAAGTGAAACTGCAGTGAAAACTGCAAAACGTAATTGCGTAAAAATCAGCAAATTGAAGTAGAAGAGACCTTACCGCGATCCAATCGCGATCCCCATTCTCAAAGGTTGACGGGGGTACCGCCCGAAGGCGCCACCTCTCAGATTATGGTGGCATTGGCAGTGCGATCACCCGAAGGCGCCCCTCTCAGATCACTGGGACATTGGCATGTTGCTTAAAGCAACGGTAATACAGTAAGCATGTTAATCATTCTTGTATGATCAAGGCAAGAACCAGTGTTATTTTTCTTTCAGGGCTTCCACTCTTGGAGTCATTCAGTCGACTACGGGCGCTATAAACTCCCCCATCCCGGATGTTTTCAAACCAATGAAATAATGTTATTAAGAGCAACAGCACGGTTAATAACTAATTCATCTATAATTTGGTCTATATATTGGCGGTCATCTTTAACATATTTTATTTTCTTAGCTGCCTCGATAATTTCATCTTGTTCTGAATATAAATTCAAACTTGTAAAAACTCTCATCATTAAATTATTTCATCGCCAATTAAAGTATTTTTCATTCAAAAAAATATTTATTATTAGACAGATTATAATGCTTTATGATAAGATACTGTTTATTTATACATGTATCTAGCGATATGTTGTGAGGATTTAAAAATGAGTGCAAATAAAATAAAGAAAAATGTTACGGTCATTTTTTTTAAAATAGATACTAAAGATGAGTATTTTGATGATTTTGCTCTTAACTATGCTACCGTATCAGAATTAGATGAGAACGTTAGAGTAATCTCTCATAGGGACAGAAAACATTTGATTAAAGTTGATCATTATTGTCTTCATGATGGGTTAAAAACCTTTAATACCACTATTGTAAAAGAGCGCAATACGTGGCAAATCAAAGCAACTAGAGATGGTGTATTAAGTGGAATTAGCCTGAACCAAGGTATCATTGGTGACCCCTACTTTATTACTGTAATACCGTCAATGAAGATCATATTTGGTTTCACCTCTGGGCCCAGTGGGACTATAAAAAATATCTGCCGCTTTATATTGGAACAATTTAATACCGATCGCAGGAATAAGATAAAAATTGATCTTATTCCTAGAAAAAAAGAGTTTACAACATTAAACAACATTCCTGAATTTGACAGTCTTCATTTCAAAATGAATTCTTCTTATCTTGTTGATTTAGCTGATGATGCACCAACATTTTTCAAAGAGCTAGCTTCGACACCACTTATTGGGCCTGGAATGCAATTATCTTTTGATTTGGCATTCAATAATGATAATTATAATCAACTTACAAAAGAGCATGTTGTTGAAATAGTTAACTTCTTATCCGATCACGGTGGTTGTTCAGGTTTAAAAGTTAAGGGTAAAGATAATCAAGGAAACTCAATTAACATGGATTTTTCCAATTCATTTCTCACCTTTAAAACTGAAATCAATACACGCAACAAATTTATTGATAAAGACGTATCGTTGGATGTATTGAGATCAGCTCTTCAGGAATTATTAAAATTCAAGAACGATTAACTAAATGTTCAATTTCCTTTTTTATAACAACGTGTATTCGAGAAATGCTTTCAGAGTCTAATAATCTAATTAAATCAGTAAGATTTTTTATTGGCACTCCAGAAGGCACCTTCTCATCAATTTCCTTAGATGCTTCTCGTGACAATCCAAGGTTTAATAAATCCATCATCCTTTCGTCACTGGCACCAATTTCCAAAAAGTAATGTAATTTTACACTTTGAACATCACTTCTTTTCATTCTCGCCGCCAATACAAAAAGTGTATAATAACATTTTATTGCATTTGATAGCCTAAATCTAACATCGCTATTAATTACATTTATAACATTACGAACTGACTTATTAACTTTAATCTCATTTATACCTTCATCTTCATCATTGGCATCTTGCGAAGGAGAAGGAGAAGGAGAAGGAGAAGGAGAAGGAGAAGGAGATGTATTATCCCAATAAATCTGTTCCGATATCATTTCTTTTAAGCTATTTCCTTGAATCCACTTTTTAGATATAAAACAGATATATTTAGCTGTATAGTTTCCCGATGGGATAAAAACGCCATACTCAACAAGCTTACTCGAAATTTTTAATAATCTCTCATACAAATCTTCCGATTTAGGGTGTGGTAATGACCATTCATGTAAATCAAGCCCGCTCATTAGAAACTCATAGACTTTATTCTGCTGAATATATCCTATCGTAGGATTAGACTCTAAGATCAGGGATGATACTTTCAAATTTAAAAATGCCTGTTCAACATCATTCTTCAATCTGCGAATAATATCACTCTCAAGTTTTACCTCTGGAGCAGAAAGGGTATTATCAAGACCACCATTATCAAAAGCTTTAATTAACTTATTAGCTACTGAGTAAAATTTATATTGTTCATCCTCCCTAGGATACTGACCTGATAAAGCCATTAGTACATCATCCGTTTTGTCATTGATTAATTTAAAATAGGTTGGTATTTTTTCTTCTTTAACTTCATCACTTTCAATAAAATAATCATCAAAGGCCCATTTATCCTGCTCAATAAGAAAAACATTGCCAGAAAAATGTTGGAGCATTCGACCTGCCCTTCCAGTGATGTTATTTATTTTAACATCCTCAAGTCTTTCTGGGCTTTGGAATTTCTTTTTAAAGAATGGATTTTGTATAAACAAATTTTTTGCAGGCAGGTTTACCCCTTCTGCTAAAGTACTTGTGCAGCATATATATTTTACATGCCCTTCTTTAGCTAAATTTTCAACCATAATTCTAACTGACGTTGGTAATGGGCTGTAATGAAATGCTACACCTTTCACTAGATTCGAAGCCAAAGTAAACTCTTCATGAATAAAATTCTTAATATATTCAGACGCTTCGACTAGGGCTGCGTTATCAGAAACAACCTCTATTCTGTTTGAAATATCTTGAGCAATTGTTTCACAATAGTTAGTTTGGTTTCTATAAATAATATTGCTATGATTTTTCCCTAATCTATAAACTATATCAGCAAGTTTTTTTTCTTTAAAGTTTTTAGGAATTACTACCTTATCCGCGGAATACAATCTATCAATTTCAAGATTTCTTCCTTTCGGCCTCACATTCATTACCAATTTTGAAACCGGAGAATGGGTAGTTATCTCCTTTTTAAATGGAATATCATTAAATACACTTGTGAAACTATTCTGATATTGTGGTGATGGCATTCCAATAATGATCTGAGGAGTACCATTATCCAAGACTTTTTCAAGTGTTAGATGAAGTAGAACCCCTCTACTTTCATCAGAAATATTATGAGCTTCGTCTATAAAAAGGTAGTTGAAGCTAATATCGCCTCTCAGCAGAACCTCATGTAACCGTTCTTGCGTCATAACAAAGAATGTTTTGTCTGAAAAATTACCATCTCTTGGTATAGTACAAATTTCAATTTCCTTTTCTCTTTCCCTTTCCTTAGCAAGATTATAAATCTTAGATGATACTTCTGTAATCAATGCTCGGGTAGGAACTACAATTACAGCAAATGCGCCATCAATGCTATCGAGAACACTATCAACTAAATAATTTAGTATAATATGTGTTTTCCCCGCCGAGGTTGGTGCGACGGTAATAACATCATCACCTCTCTGTAGATCATCCCAAAGCCTTTTCTGAAAATCAGTCAATATAATATTTAGAGTGTCTACATTATTTAATGAACGACGAAAATTAAATGTAGCTTCTGAAAGGAAATTATGTTTAAAATGTATTTCCGGAAACCGTTCTTCAAGCAATTCTATATTTGGAAAGTCTCCTGTGCTAGTAAAAACATGTGCAGCAATAGGAATTATCTCAGGATAATCTATTCCACAAGAATCGATTAACATTGATAGAAGGTTAGCACCTTCTTTTAAATGTTTTTCATCTTCAGATTTATAAAGAATCTGAGAGGCTGTAGTTATATTTTTTGCGAGCTCTTTACAAATAGTCTCTTTTTCACCAATAAGCATCTTGATATAGCTTGCAAATAGCTCTGATGTACCGATTTTGAATTGTTCATTATCTATTATTCGATTAGACAACTTGGTGTAGAATTCGCTCATTTTTGTATCCCAAGATGGGTTATAAAATCCTTGACTAAAGCCTCTGTATCGGTAAAGGGAAGTATCATTAATGTTGATGATTCAATGTTCACACTTCTCTTCTCAAGTTTTTTATAATAATCGTCGATATGATTGAACGCTATATTTATATAACATTGAAGAAAGTCCTCACCTTTTAGGCAGCTCTCAATTAAATTTCTATCTGCGAAACCAATAAAACACGGCGAATGAATATGATCATCAATATTTTTATTTTCAAATGGATTTAGTATAGCAAGAAGCTCTTCTTCTGCATCATCATCTAATTGAGGGAGGTCTATGTAACTATCGATTAAGTTGAACTCATCAAGATATTTACTTTTGGCTTTTTCTATTGAACTTGCAGCTTTGGTAGCAGCATTACTAAAGGTCGTATAGAGCTTTGACTCACCTAAATATATACGAATTTTATCATTGACGTACTGGATATGTACGCCATCAGCGCCAAAGACTGGCATTTGCGGACTGGTTTTTAAGGAAATTTTGCTAAGTAACTTAGGTGCTTCTAGGTAAACATCAACTAAAGTAAAAAGGATTAATTCACCAAGTTCACCATGTGCCGTTTGTTGACTTAGTTTACTTAACGATTTTTTGAAAAGAATGTCCGCAGCTTGGGTACCATTTCGCTTAAGTTTTTTCTCAATATCTTGACAAGTGAGAGCAAAGTGATGGAGCAACTCATTTGCTATCATGTCGAAGAATGCCGTATGGTTTATTACTCCATTGATTGAAGGCAGGTAAACTAACAATGTTTCAACTCGTCTTCCATCTGAAAGAAAAATAGAAACATTAACTTTTTTTAGCATATCCTTTATAACGTGCGTATTTTTCAACTGAGGAGCAAGCTTCATTGTCATGTTATTATTTCTTTATTAAATTGAAAAAATAAGAAAACTAATGAGACAAAATAATACTTAATTAGACTAATAATAACCTCTAATGAGTCTCTTGGAAAGTAGAGCAAAACCCCTTATACTATTATGGGTTTTTAATCTTTTCCAATAACATTTCTTGGCTTTATCGTTTGACGTTATATCAAAATAAAGATATTTATCCTGCACTATTAATTTCACAGATCTATTTACTACCCCCTATCTTGTAAAAATAAAATAAGATACCCGCATAATAAAATTAATTTAATCAATGACATAAAGACTAACAATTGTAAAATTCATGACGGTAACTTTTACTGAACAACGAAATAATTTCATTGATTATGAATCAAACTAAATTGGCCCCCTAAAATTCACAATCACGCCTTACTTAGCAACTAGAATTTTCAATAAACTCTCCATAACACTGCATCATCTCCCTCCGTCCTTCCAGATACAACGCATGGTTGTACGTCTCGCGAATCGCATTCTTATCGACATGCACAAGCAGGGTCTCAATCCATGTCATATTGAACCCTTCCTCATGTGGCTTTTGAAGACATTACTAACTGAATCGCTGAATCGCTACGGGTAATCTAAAAATGCCTCAACAGATGACGACAAGACATCCGCTTGAGTCTATTTGCTTGCCATGATATTTTTGGATGAGTGATTTATAACCAAAGAGTGATAAAGATTATGTCGCAAGGTTTTGATCCGAAAGATCTTGAGGAAATTTGCTCCAGGAAACCAACAAAATTCAAAATGAAGAAAGCAGATTACAAAGAACTTGGTCGTAATACGCTTTTGGGGTCTGTTGATCTTGTCTTCGGAGCCTTAGGCGCTGCGGTTCTTACTGTAGGAGCACTGAATAATAGCAATAAAGCCATCTCAAAATCCGAAAGCGATGATCTTGGTTATGGTTACAAAGACGGTAACCAAGGGTACGGTTATTATTTTGGTGATATTAAAGATGACGACTAGTAACTGAGAATCCATTCCAAGTTACTAGTCTTTGTTATTTTATGCCTTTAGTTGCAGCCGATGTTGCAGCATCTTTTGCCAATTTACCTCCCTTTTCACCTGCTTCCTGCGGCATTTTACCTCCTTGTGACAAAGACTTCGCTACATCACCTACATTTACTCCTATCCAACCTAGCATCCCAACCCAGAACATGGGGAAGACCACATACATCATTCCCAACACCAGGTTCATGATCCAACCATCAGCGGTTGAGCTGGTAAATTCCGCAAAAGGCACACTGCTGTTCGAAATGCCCTGCGCGGACATGCTGTCATACAAAATGGTAATCATCCTGTCATCGAGCCAGCCCGCCAGTTCCCACCAGAAAGTGATAAACATAAGCGCAAACAGCGCAAACGATATGGTCACCACCGTCTTTGGTTCATAGGCGCTGAACATCATCAGCACGGGAATGACGATGATAATCATCATCTCAAGCAGAGCCTGTATCATTGGCAATGCCTGCTTCAGCGCATCAAACCCCGGCAACGCTTCGGCCTGCTTAATTCCCACACCAATTGTCGACACGAGACGGGTCACGTTAAATGCCAGACCTGAGCCCACATCACTGCTGCCAGTAGCATAAGTCTCACCGCTGCCTGAAAGCCCAACGTTGCGCGGACTCACCAGCCAGCGCAGCGCCATCTCCTCCCACTGATCCTTGCTAAATTTCCGCTGTAGCTCATCCTTGGTAGACTCATCCATATTGGCCAGCACCCGGGCCTTCAGGCCATTAGAGCCGTCAGACCACCACTGTTTACAGGTAGGATAACCGCCTTTTCCCAGATCCGGATAGCCGCTGTCCCGGGCGTTGTCATACGGCCACTGGCTGCGCGGACTGGTCGATGTGTAATAATCATAGTAACCACTGGTATTGAGAAAGTAGCTGCTGCCTATCCACCCTACTGAATTGATTGTTGCGTCACTCAGTTGGCTGTTGCTGTTTTTAAGCTTGAAGTAAGAACGGGAATAGCACTGATCTGCAAAGTCCTGCACTTCCTGCAGCACTATAGGGTCGCGAATTTTGGTGTTTTGCACGTCAAAGCGCATCTGGCGGAGCTGGTCTCCGCAGGGGATCGAGGCAATCATCGCCTGGGTGATGCCCTTGGAGATCATATGCAACAGATACCACCAGACCGGGACTTCTGCCGTCTTGCCGTCAAAGTCGTTAACAAGCCCCTTGTAACCCGAGTTCTGCGGCGTAGGCACGCTTACGCCGCACTGTTTCGCCCGTGAAGTGTCGAATTTAATGGTGCTGATATCGACCGGCAACAGTGGAATGCAGCAGAACAGCATCACGCAAAATGATACGTAGAGCGCGTGCTCAACCCGCGGCAGTGCGAGAACGCCTTTATTTCCCTCATCGGCACCTTCTTCTCGCACTTTCAACCAGATGCCCAATACCTTGAAAACCAGAGGCAGCGCGAAAAGTCCCGTACTGATAAGGATGTTCCACAGGGCGTTATTCAGCATCCAGCCGAACAACACCAGGAAGTACTCCAGAAAACTGTTGGCCGTCATGACGCCTCCTTATGCCAGTACGGAACGCCAGGCGGCGAATTCGATAACGATAATAAAACCCGCCGCCATCCACTCAAGGCGATGAAGTGATTGACCTGGGGATTTCTTCACAACCTGCGGTCGCACAACGTAAAACCAGGCCCAGCAAAGCCCGGTATAAATTGCCAGCCGCCAGACAAACAGACCGTACCGGCTGGCACTCAGCCAGTCGCGCACCTTATGCCCATCCGGATCGGCTTCAAACAGCACTGAGGCAATGAAGAAAAGCCCCACAGTCAGCGAGAGGATAACCAGAAAAGTCAGCACGAAACGGCGCATACGGCCAAAACGACGCTGAGGGGAGACGGGTATCGTCATTATTGCGCTCCTGATTTCTGGCTCATGTTATTGAATCCCTGATCCTGACTTCCGCTGTGCTGCTGCAGGCGGCTGTCCTGATTGCGTACACCCTGACGTTCCAGGGTCGTGAGCAGACTGTTATTACTGATGGACTTTCTCAATGCCATTTCGTTACTCAGCGCGGCCAGCTCCCGGTCGAGTGCATCAACGCGACGGTCCCCCTCAGCCAGCGCTTCCGGCTGGTCGGCCGCATTGGGTTCAGACTGGCCGGTAGTCAGCATGCGTCGCATGGTCAACGCCTGTTCCACGGTGTCAGACATGGCCAGTTCGCCGGCGAGGCGCTGTACCAGCGCCGCGTTGTCCGGGTCGTCTTTCAGGGACTGAATAACCCCGCGCGTTACCACCAGACTACCCGTTTTAAGCTTGGCCAGATTATCCGCCGTCGGCGCATCTGAGCCGCCAACGAGTTTAGTCAGTTCATCCAGGTTCTCTTTGGTCGTATCCTCAAGTATTGGTGCAAACCCCGTGCCGGCAACCGTGCTGCCGGCTGCATTCTCGCCCCCACCGCTGTTGCATACACTGGCATCACGGCAGGTGCGGATAGAACGATCTCCCAGTACTTTTACGACCGCTGCTGCAGCGGCTTCTGAATTCGGATAACGCTGGCAAACCGAGCCGTTACAGCTTGAAGCGCCTACGTTGTTGTTGCTGGTCACAGGCAGGTTGTTCATCATGTTGTAACCGGCTTTAGCCAGGTCATGCGTCGGTTTAATGGCTGGCTGCCCTTTACCGCCGCGTTTCTGTCCCCCGATCCATGTCGCCCCGTCCTCACCCGTCGCCTTCTGCAGTTTCTGGTCGCTGCTGACGGCATCACCGTCGCTGGAGGCGACAATATCCTTGTACTCCTCGGTGACTGCCGCCTGCGTCCACTTGTTCCCCATCGTATAATCGGCCATTTTATTGGCCATGTTCTGGCAGTTGAGTTTGGCCTTGTCAAAACTCAGTCCGGCCTGCAGCACGCCGTTGGTCAGCATTTCATACAGCCCGGGATTGGCGCGCTGGATAATCATCGCCGGCATACTGGAGACCGCGCCGGTAGCCCCCTGCATCACGGTGCCCATCAGATCCTTAAAGCCGCTGGTCACACCGTTAAGCTGATTACCTACCGTCGTTTTCAGGTCAAAATTACCGCACATCAGGTCGCTGCTCATGCCGGCGTTCATGCCCAGACGCGTCATGCTGTTTCGGGAAGCGGGTGGCGATATGACCGAGCCGCCGCCAATGGAATAAAACAGGCCGTCACTGATGGCCCCGTTGGCAGAAGCGCCGCTGGGAGAGGTGGTGACCTCAGCGTATGCATTGGGTGTGCCGCTGGCTAACATCACCAGCAACGTCAACGGGAGAGCGAGAGGGACTTTTTTTAGCATTGTCATAGTGTGAGTCTCACGAAAAATCAGTGCTGGAAAGGAAGGTCTGACCGCGGCGTTTACAGCAGCTGTAAGGTTGCCAGAGTGCCCAGGCATAATTACCGTCCTGAGAAACCGTCGCGCCGGTGTCGGGGAAAACTGCACAGGTGGAAGAGAGCGTCGGAGAAAGACGTTGCCATTTATGGTTTTGGGTACCGGTATTCTCTTTCACCGGTGCAGGTGGCCAGTAGCCTGGGGATTGCTGGCCTACCAGCGGCTGGTAGACGTGCAGTTGGCCAGTGCGGGTGATGACATCGGCCACGCGCTGGGCGACGACGGCTGCGGACTTATACCCGTCCTCCTGGGTGACAAAACCGCTACGCGGATAGATATTTCCCCACATATTGACCCCGGCCTGACTGCCCAGCTCACGCTGTCCGGGGATAAGGGCTTCCGGGTACAGGCCTTCCGGCAGACCGCTTCGCCAAACCAGCGCATCGAGCGAACTGACAAAGTAAGGAACGAAAGGCTTGGCGGCGGACTTGCAGGAGTACCCTGCTATCTGTCCTCCGATAAGCGTGGTGGCCGGATGGCCATAGGCATCGGCATAGTGAAAATGCAGGTTCTGTTTACGCAGCCCGGGGGCCTTCATTTCTTGTTGTCCCCCGCCCGCGCTGACGCCGCTCAGAGAACCGATGACGCTACTTTCTCCGCTGCCGGCCGCACCGCTGACCGCTGACATTTCCGTCCAGGGATTATCGCCGGGGCCGGAATAGGCTGACACCACAGCTTCCGGGATGAAATGTTCAACCTTTACGGACGTTTTGACAGAGCAGCCAAAAGGCGTGCAAAGGAGCCAGTAGCAGATCCCCTTCACCTTCCAGCCGATACAGGAGACGCTGGCTGCACTGGAAATCAGGCTGGCTGTGTTGACGCTGGCTGCACACAACCCACTGCCGGTCAACAACGTGGCCAGCAGCAGTCGGCGAGAACGAGGTGAAGAAAATTTCATTGGTTTCCCCCCCGCCAGTCCGCCAAATGGTGCATGGCCACACTGACATCCGTGGTACCGTAAACCACCCATTTATCGTCAAACACGACCGCAGGATATTTGGTCACCCCCAGTGACCAGGCTTTCATCACCCCCTGATAGGCGCTGGTCAATTGCTGTTGTTGCGATGAGAACGCGGGTGAGTTGAGAACATCCCGGGCCTGTTTTTCAGCCAGGGCAGGATTTGCCGGGAGGGTGCCAAAGATATCCGTTTGAACATGCTCGGGCGCATCGAGATATACGACAGGGATATCGGGTGAAGGGGAACTAACGGGGTTCGAACTGTCAGTATAAATGACGGTGCCGGCGCAGGCACTGGCAGACAGGCACAGTGCCGACAAACAGCTGATGAGTTTTTTCATAGAGAATACTCCTTAAGCGGATAACCCGCCTAAGGTGCGTCGATACGCTGTTCACGTCAGTAAACAACTCAATATCTGTCTACGAAAATTTATCCGGCCTGCTGGTCAGCCTCCTGCCCTGCAAGCAACTTCAGGTATTTCAATTCCGCATGAAAATATCCCGTAAAACCCACTGCGGCGGCATTCCGCTCAATTACCCAGCGTGTTTCCCCCTGCCGCAGGTATGGCTTCCAGTCCGGGGAGATTGCGCTTTGCATTTTCGCCTCCCAGTCTGCATGAGATGGCGGAAAATAATAAAGGTAATCTGTAACATGAGCTAACGTGTATTAGCTCAGACTTAATCTGACAGTCTGGTTTGAGGCATTGCTGTAGTTCTTTTTTAATGTTCCCCGGTTTTGTATAAAAAGCGTTTTATAAATCGTTTCGTGTGACACATGCATTTCCTGATTATCCGGATAACAACGTTTCAGCCAACCAGCAATTTGTTCCGGCGACCAGTCCTGATGCATCTTCTCTGCAATGATTTTACACAATGTGGGGCTTTCAATTAGCTTGCAAAGTTTTGGTCTCAGAACACTTTCCCACGCAGCAGTATCCGCTTTTGCTGCACGGTATTATTTTGCCCCCATGCATCTTGATCTCGCGGCTAACTGTTGAGAGGACTCTTGATAATTTGTCAGTGATGTCCCTGATGCTACGTTTTGCTACCAGTCCTCTGGATATCTCCTCTCTTTCATCAAGCGAAAGAGCTAACCGGTGCCGCTTTCGGACAAGGGGGGCAGTATCCACCAGTCTGGCGGATACTGGGCATGATGGAAGAATGGTATCTGTCGAACATTCTGGCGATATCATGCAAGGAATCACCTTGTTTATATCTGTTCCAGATAATGGCTTTCTGTTCTGGCGTGTAGTGAATCCGCGTTCTTCGTTTCATGGCAACACCCCCTTGATTAAGGATGACGTTGCATCGACCCGTTGAACTCACACGTGAAAGCGGAACATTGAAAGGTAAACGAACGATCTGGGATGGACGTTCGGCGGTTCGAACTGCGTTATACATGGCAATATTATCGGCAGCACGAAGCAACGTGCGGATAAAAGCCTTTTATGATCAGTTGGTAGCCCAGAGGAAAGTGAAAAAGGTCGCATTAACAGCCTGCATGAGAAAGCTAATCACGATCCTGAATGCGATGCTCCGAGATAACAGTGAATGGGTGATAAACTGACCAGCACTCATTGACTTTAAATACAACTGCTCCTTTGAAATACAATAACCGGTTAAAAACGATGTCATGCAATAGCTATAACATTCGATAAAACGAATATGTAAGCGCAAGATTTTTAGACACAGATAGGGTTGCCGTTGGTGGTTGCGTTATCCCGTTCAGCCTGACGGGTCAGTTGCAGAAGCGCATCCCGCTGACAAGGGTAAGCCTACTCAATAAAGGCTGCCGCCCAGGCCGGCATATGCGGGGAAAGGCGATAATGGATCCACTTCCCCTAGCACCGGTCATGCAGGATGCCCCTTTCTTTCAGCAGGGCAAGATGACGGGACATTTTTAGCTGGGATTTCTGCAGGATAGCGGAGAGCTCACAAACGCAAAGTTCGCCTTTTTCACACAGCAGGGGGATCAGAGCCAGACGGGTTTCCTCAGCAAGAGCCTGGAAAAACATAAGGGGGTAGCAGTGACATATTAACTCCTGTTCAGTCAGAAGATGGTCTGAGGGTAAAGAAAAAGATTAGCAATTATATGTATGGATAAATGCATATGAATCGGCCAAAGTAGAGGTGCGGTTCACGTAATACGACAGGGTGGCAGCACTGCCCGGGTACGCTGCCCGGTTCGCCTCCCAAAATCCGTGGCAGGCGCCATTTCTGTCGGCTACTTAATATAACCTTAGATACGGAACAGTTAAGATGGCAAAAGTCAGCATAAGAAAGATGAACGATGAAGACTGGAATGCAGTCAGGGAGATTTATCAGGAGGGGATTGCTACCGGCAATGCCACCTTCCAGATGGTACCACCGGAATGGCAGGAATGGGACAGCGGTCATATCAGGGAATGCCGTTATGTTGCCTGTGTTGAGAACAGTGTGGCGGGATGGGCTGCATTATCTCTCTATTCCCGCCGGAATGCATACCGCGGCGTTGCTGAGCTGAGCATTTATGTCGGTTCCGGCTATCAGGGTTGCGGAGTGGGCAAAGCGCTGCTCTCGGAGCTCATCAGAGGATCAGAAAAGGCCGGGTTCTGGACCATATTGGCCGGCATATTTCCGGAAAATAAGGCAAGCATTTCCCTGCATCTCGGCCTGGGATTCAGGGAGGTTGGCTGCAGGGAAAAGGTTGGGGAAATGAATGGCGTATGGCGCGATGTTCTGATTTTTGAACGCAGAAGCCGTGCGGTCTGTTACTGAACAAGCCTCCGCTGAGCGGAGGCATCCAGGGTATTAACATTATTCTACGGAGATGGCCTTGGGATTCTGCATTATGAACTGACTGCAGAAGACGGCTGCCAGACCGCCGCACAGCGGAGCGCACCAGTACAGCCACTGGTTATCCCAGTACCCCATGGCGAAAGCCGGGCCGAAACTTCTGGCGGGATTCATGCTAGCACCGGTTAGAGGGCCGCCGATAAAGGCATCCAGAAAGACCGCAATGCTGATGATGGCGGCATTCCGTGTTGTCAGGATGCTCATGATTAAAAAAAACGTCATGATCCCCTCAATGAAGAACGCGTTATATAGGGATACGTCCATATGAACCCGGGTTACGCCTGCCAGCAGCGCATGACCAAACACGGCCTTCAGGCACAAGGCTGCAGCACTTGCGCCCAGCAGTTGAGCCAGGACGTAGCTCATTGCCGAGCGCAGAGAGCAGGCCCTGATTAGATAAAAAATCATGGTGACCACTGGATTCAGGTGTGCCCCGCTGCTGGCCGAGAACAAATTTATGCAAAAGTAAACGGCCAGACCAAAACTGAGCGCTATACCGAAATTGCCAATTACCTCGCTGATTTCATTGACAGAAATGGAACCGACACCAATCATAACCAGCATGAATGTACCGAGACATTCCGAAAGCACATCACGGGATTTACAATTGCATAAAGTCTTCATGGGTCAGTCCTGAAGGATGCGGTGAACGGGTGTCGGCATACCGGGACTGAACGCATTATGTTCCCGGAAGATGACCTGCGATTCTGTCAGTGAGGCCGTATGTTTGACCGCCGCCTCCACGATCGCATAAATTTCAGCCGGCTGCCCTTCAGCGCGGGCATTGATGAGTGCGACACAGGCTTCTGCCGGATCGCAGCAACGCTCATCAAACTGGATTTCTTTATGTATGTCGACCAGGCTTGCTTTTGTGAGTGTCACGCCGTTACCCAGTGCTATTTTAATATGACCAATCACCCGGTTACTGAGTGAGGGGGCAGATCTCAGATTCTCAAGACAGGTCCGGATCCAGACATCAGGCGCAATAAGCCGGTCATTGGCCGTCAGGTCCAGGCTTATATCCACCCACGCCATATCGGCTTCAGCGGCCCCGTAGGTTTCATAATCAATCTCCAGAGGCGTGAGGGTATATGCAGACAGCTGAGGCGTGAAGATGAGCGCATCGGCAAATTCAGCGATGCCGTCACCGGTCTGCGAGGAATAGGTTATAACCGGCTTGGCCGGATATTGCTGATGCAACGCCGCAATAAACGCTGCCCGGTCGTCGTCAGGAATACTGTCTGACTTGGAGAGGCCAATTATCTGCGCATCTTCTATCTGCTTTGTAAAAAGGTAGCTCAGACGGGTTCCAAGCAGGCGCTGCATATCAGCGTAGCGGTTGCCGTCCAGCACCACCGGAAAAGGCAGCACTTCCAACTGAGCGCCGTAGTACTTTTTAAGCGGCCTGATGACCGTTGAAACCAGATCCGTACAGCTGCCCACGGCTTCTGCAATAATGACGTCCGGTTGTTTTTCTGCAATCAGGCCCTGTACCGCTTCTATCAGATCTTCAAATCGGCAGCAAAAACACCCGTTCCCGACCTGCCTGGTCACTATGCCCTTACCTTCACCCATTTCGGTATCAATCAGCAGGCTTCCCTGGTCATTGGCAATGTATACTGCGGACAGTCCTTTTCTTTCAACATGTGAAATCAGCCTAAGGGCCGTCGTGGTCTTTCCGGCCCCCAGAAATCCACTCAGCAGTAATATTTTTACTTTTTTCATTGTGGCCACCTTATTTTTTGAGACTGCTCACAAGGTAATAACCCAGTTTGTGTTCAATAAATGATGAAGCCTCCGGCTCTTTTTCCTGCAGCTCAAAATACTGCTTTTTATATTCTTCGCTGTTTTCAAGCATCTGGGCGTAACGCAGGTTTTTATCATCCGTATGGTTTTCCACCACGAAAGAGGTAAATTCGTTCTGCTCAAGAGAGGTGAGGTTTTCACTCAGTAGCAGGCTGCCTGCGCGGCATCCGCTCATAAGGTTGATGTTTTCACGGATGTTTTGCGGAACGGTTTCGTACGCAACAAAGTCCGTGTAAATGAAAATGCCGCCTGGTGACAGGACGCGATGAATCTCCTGCAGAACCTTATTCCTATCCGGCACCAGGTTGAGGACACATTCGCTGTAAATGAAATCAAAAGCGTTATCCATGAAGGGGAGATCCTGAGCATCTGCAACGAAAAATGCCATTTTCTCCGTGAAGGGGGCGTCCGTTTCAGCTTTTCTCTGACGGGCCAGCTTGATCATATTGTCGCTAAAGTCGATGCCGATTATTTTCTCCGGCTGATGCAGAACTGGCGCGGCGTCGAAAAGAGTGGTCCCCATCCCGCAGCCGATATCCAGGATGGTTGATGGCTGCCGGGCCGCAATGTAGCGGAGGATGCTTTCCGTGGGGGCGCCGGGAGAAAACTTATCCGTTCCCTGAGAATATCCCGATCCCCCGAGGGCAGCCTGATTGTAAAACTCCCTGATGGGATTCAGCGCCGGCGCTTTTGCCGGGGCACAGCAGTTAGTGGTGGTCATGATGAGAGCCTCTGGTTACGCAAACAAATACAGCGCCTGTGAGCAGCCACAGGGCGGCGGTGACATAAAAGATGGAGTTATAAGACACGCGATCGACGAGAAATGCGTTCAGCATCGGGCCGATCACCATACCAAAACTGCTGGCAGAACCCAGGAAACCCATGATCCTGCCCATACCGTTCTTCTTACCGGTTTCCACAGACAAAGCCGACACGCCAGCCATGCACAGCGCCACACTGACGGCAGTCGTGCAGACAAAGAAGCAGAGCCCAGCCCAAGCCGCGTATCCGCTAATCACCGGGGTGAGCAGAAGACTTGCCGACATGCTGACGACCGAGATAAGGATACAAGTTTGCCTGGAGTGCCGATCGACGAGTCGCCCGAAGGGGATCTGAAGCCCAGCCATGATGAGGCTGTTTACGGCAATAAGGGTTCCCAGAACGGAGGGAGACAGATTCATCTTCAGCGCATACAGAGGGAAGAAGGAAATGATGAAAATATCAAAGACGGCAATGACGGTATTGAACAGTGCCAGCACAATGACGCCGCGGGTCAGGGTGACGCTTGTCTGCCGTGCACTGTCCGGTGTCGCTCTGCTCTGTGACGTATTCTGCGTCGGGTGCTCGTGTGGCAGCAGGATCACAACCAGCAGGGAGATAAGTGAGAGAAAGAAAAGACACGAAAAGGCTGCACGAAAGCCCCAGTACTGGGCTATGAAACCGCCCGCTACCGGACCGAACGCGCCGGCGGACAGGATAACCGTATTGAGTATGCCGATGTAATATCCTTCCCTTCCCCTGAGGCTGATATTACCCATGTAAGCCATGGCCATGGGCAACATCATGGCGGAGGCGATACCGTGCAACAGGCGGGCGCCGAGAAGGGTAACGGCATCACCGGCAAAAAAATAGGTTAGCGAGACAAAGGGATAGACCACAAGAGAGACGATAAGCGTCGTTCTCGCCCCGTATTTTTCTGAGAAAAACCCTACGGGCGTGCCGATTATCAGCCTGACAATGTAAAAGCCGCTGAAAAGGAAGCCGATCGCATAGGTTGATATACCCATGGTGCCGGCATACGGAGCCAGCAACGGGGCAATAATCCCGGTTCCGCTGACAAGCAGAAAAACAGCTGTGCAGAGGAGCAGTTGCATCCTGCGATTATCGCGGGTGGATTCACTGACAGCATTCAACGGTGAAGTATTCATCTGACTCGGTAATCCTTTCAAGCGGATCTAAAGAGGATGCACTGGAGATAATGTAAGAACCCAGTCGGGTGTAGTTGCTGGTCGTCCGGGTGACGAAAGAACCCGCCGGAAAAGCCCGCTGCACCGGATAAGGGCAGGACTTATAACGGACATACCCGTCTTCAGCGGCAAACAGAAAGATACTCATGGCCGATGTCGGGCTTTCTGTGACACAGCCCAGTGCGGTAAGAACGTCATCCACGGAATGCCCCAGCGACAGAAGCAGCGCTGCCTCGAACAAATCCAGCCCGGTGGTGAGCCGGACGAGATCGGCAATATTGTCTCCTCCGATACGGCCGTTAATTTCTATCAGGCCGGGCACACCTTCGTGCAGCTTGATTTCGGTATGCGTAACGGCATGCCGGATGTCCAGCTGTTTGTGAAGGGAAGAAACAAAAGATTTTATGGCGTTCCGCTCTTCCGGACTTATGCGTGCCGGTACCAGGTGAGCTTTTTCAACACTGCCCTGAGTAAACTTTTCAGTAACGGCAATAACGCGCGTGGATGACACGTCAGATAATGCTTCCACGCTGAACTCCCGGCCCTCCAGATACCGTTCAATCAGCGTCCGGCCTCCCATCGCCTGAAGGACATGGTTCTTTTTCAGATTACCGATGATGCTGACCGCATCCCAGAGCTCCTCTGTGTTCCGGCAGATGTAGACGTGGTTACTGCCGGCATCATTTTCCGGTTTGGCCACTACCGGAAAATCCATACCTTCAGTGTCACTGAGCAGCGCGCGAATGTTTTCATTCACAACGTAAGGCACGGTGTCGAGCGGCGTTCCCCGGAGCGCGTTTCTGACGCTGGATTTGTTTCTGCAGATGGCCGCCGCCTGTTCAGACAGAAAGCAGGTGCCCGCCAGGGTTGCGATTTTCGCTGCCAGCTCGGTACGGTACTCATTCAGCGTAAGAACAGAAACCAGGTGCATGCCGTCCTGCAGGAGAGCAGTTATCTGATTGGTAATACCGTCACTGTCATTGAGGTCTGCCTCAATGGCTCTGTCCACAAAGCAGAGTTCTTTCAGGGATATACGGGTATTGATCAGCAGCACCCTGTAACCGTGCTTTCTGATGATGCGCGTTTCCTGCTCAGGGTCTCTGCTTCCAATAAGAACAACATAACCGTGTTCCATTCTCAGCCCCTTATGAACAGCACGAAGAAGAACCCGAAGGCTTCTCATTCTTGACGGTTTCACTGTAGATATACGAAAGCTTTACGCTGGCGATAATGGCAAAGACGGCATCAATGTTATCCTGCCCGCCTCCGGCGTTTTTATATTCAAGCATCAGTGCTTTTGCCTCTTCCGGTTTGTCCATTGCCAGCAGCACGGCCATTTTGATCAGGCCCAGCGTGCCAGCTTCCAGAGTGGATTTTTCCTGCGCAAAGGCAGTCAGCTTTGAAAATTCATTAATAAACATGTTGATTATCCTGTCAGCATTTGAGACAGCAGCGCTTGAACACGCCTTCTTCAGCCGGGGTGACACTTGCAGCGTAAAGCTCATCAACCCACGGATCGTTGTGGGACCAGTCATAGTGGAAATCGTATTCAGTGAGGCTGACATTTTTTATGTCATCCGAAAGAAGCAGGGGCGAGCCTTTATAGAGCGACAGGCGGGTTTCAAACTGAATGGGGTCAATATCGTCACGCAGGTTGACGCCGTCTATCCACTCCTGGAAATGCTCCATGTCCCTGAGTCCCGCCCAAGGGTTATACATAATGAATGTGGGGTTCAGCATGATGCCGGAGCTCTTCATTATGCGGATGGCCTTCTCCGTATCACGGACGGTGACCTGCTTGTTGAATATCCTCAGGACATTGTCGCTGGGGAACTCCAGCGCGGAAGTGATAATTCTTACGTTCAGATCCCTCAGAAGCGCCATGCGACTTTCATTTTCAATAATGTGATCCACCCGGGTCGTAATATCGAATGTCAGTTCAGGGTGGATTTTGTGAAGATCGGTGAGAATTTCTATTCCGTAATGCCGGGTACTGAACCAGTCTGCATCAATAAAGGTCAGGTGCGTCATGCCTCCGTCGACCATGTTTTTGACATCGTCGATGATAATGTCAGCGGGAATTTTTATCACCCGACCGTCATAAGCGGCGTAGACCGAGCAGTACAGGCATTTATGCTTACATCCCCTTGCCAGTTCTGTTGACCCGACAGTAACATCTTTTCCGAGCAGCTTGTTTAGCTGCTTATTGGGATATTTATCCAGTGAAGGGAGGATTTTCCGGTTGGGCACACTGAAACCTTTTTTGGAAAAAAAGGGCGCCGGTTCAGTGATATCGCCTTGATTCATAACGCCGGGCAATGATATGCGGGCGCCGGTAAAAAGGGCGTTAATCAGGGATTTCATGGTTAACTCCCAGTCGCCGAGGATACAGAAATCCGCTCCTTTCTCTGTCAGTCGGGTCGCATGAATGGTGGCATGCTGGCCATAGAAACACACTTTTGTGGCCGGATTCAGGCGTTTTATGGTTGCGAGCAACTCAACCCCCGGCATCACCGCATCGAACAGCGGCAGTGAAATAAAAATGAGATCCCGCCCTCTGATTTTTGATTCATCCGGCCCGTGTACGTAGGTATCCAGGACGTCAATGTTAGTGACAGCGGCTTCCCCTGCCAGCGCCTGGTAGGCCGTAGAGATGGTTATCGGCTGGTAGCCGCCTTCAAAGATGGAAACAAGCAATACATTCATCCGTTCACCTGCGCGAAGTTATATAACATATGGCGAATGTTTTATGTGTTAGCGGATGATAACCCGCTGGATAGTTTCGACTTACTTATACCACCCCGCGCAAATTATTGTCAAAGAACGTAATGTATTGTGTATATAATTGATTTTAAATAACATTAAATCTTGGTGAATACAGATGACTAAGAAATAGCATAAATCCGGCTAATAATTTTGTCTTTCCGCACAGAGCATCATGCTAATTAATTTATTCTGCACCAGAATAAATGTTTTCAGTTCGTTCAGCCGCCTTGCCTAAAAACTGGACTTCGGGTGAATGACAGTCAGTTTTATGGTATTTTTTCCATTGCCTGAACTCAGAATTTCGATTCCGGAAAGGACTTATCCCGGGCGGTTTGATGTCTGGCGACAGAAGGCATGATATGTTTTAATTTTTATCAAATCTGACTACCGGCCTGACAATATGATCCCACCATCTGCCTTTTACCGGCTGCTTTCAGACGAGAGTCGCCTGAATATCCTTCTCCTCCTGAAGGAGTCCGGTGAGCTGTGCGTATGCCACATCTGCGCGTCGCTGGATAGCTCCCAGCCGGCAATATCCCGTAATCTCGCCATGCTGAAAGGCGCCGGCGTTCTGACCGACCGCCGCAACGGAAAATGGGTTTACTACCGGCTCTGTGAGTCATTACCGGTGTGGATGCACGATATTCTTGAAATAACGCAACGACAAAACCAGCACATATCCGGCCAGGTACGGCAGGACCTGCCGGTTCATTCGAATTAACCCTGACGGCAAACGGTATGCTGGCGGCTGTCGGGGCGGGGGTGAGCTGTTCCCTGCCCGTAAACTGCTTAACAGCAGAATGCATGAAACGCATGCAGTGCGGCCTGTAAGCTTCAGTCTGGTATGTTTTTACAGAGATGCTGGCTGTATAGCCTGATGCAAACAAGCAGTGTGCTTGTGCTGCCTGAGGCTGCAGTTGTTAAGAATGATTACGGCTGGTTGATTTTTTTGGGATGCCATCGTAATGATCCCCATGATCACCGCGACAGACTTTATTGGAAGGGAAACTCGCAGTTATCCGGCTGATGGGATGTCAGGGCACATAAATCATCCGTGCCCTGAGTTTGTTATTTTTCTTTAGGTTTACAGGGTTTAACCCTCGGATTATTAACGGGATTTTTTTATTATCCCGCTGGCACTGATCGGGCTTTCCTGTCGAATCAGCAATTCGTTTAGGACCTGGTTTTAGACCAATAATATTCATCCTACAGACGTTAAAAAAAATCCCTGAGTGGATATATTAGAAGCTGCAAAAATAATCAAGTAAGGTAACTGCTCCCATATTATTAAGTGACAAATGCGTGAGCAATGTCCGTAACTGGCACAGACCTGCCTGTCAGATTAGCTTTGGCTTGTGCCGTAGTTGTGTCAGGTCAAGTCTGAGCTAATATAGCTAACGCGCCTGCGGCTTGTTCAACTGGCGTCGTCTGCACAAAAGATTTGAGCAGCCGTCGCCAGTTTCCGGTTTCTTTATCCTTCTTTGACTGTCAGGACATCCAGAGATTTCAGCAACCACATCATGTCAGTGGCATCCGCCACATTGATATACCAACGTGCTCCCCGTACATACTCATTATCATCCGGCCAGACGGTATTACCCGTAATGGTGATCAATAAATCCAGCGTGGCCCCTGCATTATCTTTCAGATGTACGGAAACACAGTTAAGCGAGCCCACCCGATGCGGCCGCATCGAGAGAAGCGCCGGTGACTGCAGGCGCTTTCGGATACGGTCGCAGAGCGTCATAAGCTGACCATGATCAGTGACACCGATACGGGCCTCTCCCTGAGGTGGCACATCAAACATGACGGCCAGACTCACTTCATTATCATTGACTACGGCAGGTGGTAACATTCCCAGTCGTCTCATACCGCCCTCGCCTCAATGAGTATTCCCCGGGCCTTATCGAGCTTTCGGGCAACGTGGAACGCCGCTTCCAGTTCAGTACAATGGTATTCATTCATCAGCGCACGCCGCTCCGCTTTTTCTTCTTTTTCTGTCATTCCGAGTGCCAGGTACAGGCTGGGCGGCACAGCCCTGAACAACGCCTCCACCCTTTTGGCCAGGACCACACCTTCGGTATAGCAACGCGGGAGCTTGGTCGCCGACAACAGCATGGCTTTTTGCTCCACCGTGAGCTTTTTAAAACGTGAAATTTGCTCAACTTCATCCGGCGGCATGGTCAGACACAGCCACCATTCGGCCATGTTAAGCATTTTTTCCGCTGTATCCGGGTAGTCCGCAAGGTTCTGGGTGGCCAGCCACAGCCAGGCGCCGAGCTTACGCCACATTTTTACCACCTTGGTCATGTAAGGCGACAGCAGCGGGTTCGTGGTCACGATATGGGCCTCATCGATAACCATATTGATTTCACGGTCAAGATACTGGTCACGTTCGGCAATGTTGTTCACCGTATTGACCAGCGCAATGACCGCCACCGCCATCTGCGCCTCGTAACCTTCGCGGGCAAGCGTTCCCAAATCAATCAATGTGACGTCCGTCTCCGGCCACGGCGTACCTGGACGGTTAAACAGCTCGCCCTCAAATCCTTCGGTGAACATGCGCAGCGCTTCTGACATTTCTTCCGCACGCGCCCGCCGGCTGGCCGTTCTGCGTTCGCGGCCGTCGGCATCTTTTGAGTTATCGCGTGCAATATTTTCCAGCGCATGCATCAGATCCTCAGGCAGCATTTGCCGGTTCTCATTAAAGGATGTGCGCGCCGCCGCGAGGATAGCTTCACGCAGCATCCCGCGATCGGCCCGTGTCATGCGGGCCTCCTCGGCCACCTCCCCGCCGGTTACCATCAGACGCGCCGCAATTTCCATTTCCCCCAGGATGTCACGTTTTTCATCGTCTTCCTCATCGCCCGTGCCGGCATCAAGCTCGGGCAGGGCTGACTCATCAATGACCAGCTCATCGGGTGAGGCCTGGAGCAACAGATGGGCATCGGCGAAGGGGGCCAGCGAGACACCTTTCCCCGGCTTCACACTGATTTTATTGACGGTCAGCCCCAGCGACTCACAGTAATCTGCAAACAACCCAAATGAGTTACCCGCCTCCAGCAGGAATAACCGGGAACGGTGTACTGCCATCAGTTGAGACAGCGAAGCACAAAGCGTGGCCGATTTACCTGAACCGGTTGGCCCGAACAGCAACAGGTGCGCGTTCTGCGTGCGGTCATCTTTGTTCATCGGGTCGAAGGTCAGCGGAGCGCCGCCGCGGTTGAAGAAGGAAAACCCCGGATTACCGGTGCCGGTATCGCGGCCAAACACCGGTAACAGGCAGGCAAAATGCTGAACAAACGTCAGCCGGCTGTACCAGTGGTTTTTATCCACCGACGGGTTAAAGCACATCGGCATGGCACGCAGGTAACCATTTAGCGGGGCCACATCGTGCTCAGGATTCACCGGCTGCAGCCCGGCATTGAGCAGTTTTGCACTGATATCGAGATAGCGCTTATCGAGGCTGTTGAGGTCGGGGGCGCGCAGGAGAAACGTCAGCGCAGACCGGTACAGTTTATGCTGGTCGCCCAGGTATTCCCGGGCTTTCTTGGCATCCTCGCGGGCGCGGGTAGATTCAATATTTTCCCCCATGGCGTTGCGTCCCAGACGGCTGAACTCTTCTTCCAGCACGTCCTGAGGCTGTACAATCAGCGTCATAGCGATCATGGTACCCTCAGGCATCAGGTCCATCAGGGTATTGATGTTCTCCCCCCGCCGCACTTCGCCGGTCAGATGTCCCGTTTGCGGCGCGCGGCGTAAACGCTCAACCGGCACGGCCTTATGAGCGACGTTATCAAACCACCATACTCCGCGCTCGGCATCGCTGCGCGGGCGCGTAAACCACAGCGTTTCGCTAAAATCATTCAGAATAGGCAGGCTGTCCGATTCGCCGTCGTCGTGCCGTGCAGCGCGGTAAAGCACATCGGGAGCCACCCACTGTGGACTCGGGTTAAACCAGCGCAGCAGCCAGCTGTGGATCTGCTCTCCGTTTTGTCGCTCACAGCGAATGCCGGCGCCGGCCAGCGCCGAGGTCAGCCGGTCACAGACCTGATTAAGCAGGACTGCCGGTGGCAGCGGGTCGCGGGCGTTTTTCTCAACGTATCGGTAGATAACCATGCGCGTGCGGCGGGTCTGGCCACGCCATGGCGCACCGGTGACAATTTTGTCCTCAAAAAGCCCCTTCTCTACGGAAATACTTTGCATATGTCGTTCAGTTTCAGCCAGCCAGGCGCGGGTAAACGGCGTTCCCTGTGCCCAGGGTTTAACATAGCCCCGTAACTTATCCATATAGGCCGTCACGTCAGTTTCATCCTGACAGTAAAACTGCACTACCCACTGGTTCCCGTCGAGCTCCGGCAGGCTGTCCTGCAGCGCATCCTCCACCACGTCGCGGATTTCTTCCAGACGTTCGGCCGGACGTCCCTCGGTACCCACCGGGATCACCTCAAACACGGCGCCGACGGACACGCCGTCATCGAGAAGCAGGCACCGCCCCTCCGGGAGATATTCGCCCCAGGGCATATAATCAATAATCGACGGCTGCAAGCCATAAGCTCTGGCCTCATCGCTGTGTGTAAAACGCCCCTCACGGCTGAACGGCTCATGTCCCTCAACCGCGAAGGGTCCGTTGCCGGTAAGCTGTACGTCTGAAGTGTCGGGTTGACGACGAAACAGTGAAAACATTACAACTCTCCCGTGCGTTCACCCGGCAGGGCATATTGGATCTGGCTGTAGAACGGAAACACCGTGCTGTATCCCGGCACCGGCGCATTGCCATCGGCAATGTGCGGGTACACATACATCACCATGTCCGGATTGGGCAGACGTGGAAACGTCTGCTGTATTTCATTTTCCTGCGTTCGGCTGTAACTTTCCGCCACCTGCGTTGACGTGGTGCGTTCGCGATCGTTGAGCGACCGGCGAAGCGTAGTGCGTCCTTTCCCGGTCGCGTGCGTCGTCGATGCGCCGTCATTCCACAACTCCAGCATGGTACTGTCGCCCGGAGGCAACATCGTGTCTTTACTGGTACTGCAACCGCTCAGCAACATAAGTACCCCTGCATACATCAGAAGTGTTCTTCTCTTTTTCATTCGCCTACCCGCCTTTCTTGTAGAGTTCATCCGCTGAAGCAAAGTCCTGAAAACAACGCAGTAAAAATCTGTCCAGCGCCTTTCGCTGAAGCTCCCCTGTGACACGCGGGATCCGTAATGCCGCAGCGGGCAGCCAAAGCTGCGCCGCCGCAGGCGTCGGGTCATTGACCAGCGCGACCATCCAGCTGAGTGAATTCTTTTTGCGCGGAGCGACCGGCCCCGGTCCACGACAGCACCACCACATCGGTTGCAGCACGCCAGAAAACAGCAGTGCACTCACTTCTTTCGCCCCGTGCCCTGCCACTGCCGGGGAGTGACAAACGGACTGCCAGGGCGTGACCTGATGCGTGATGAGCGAGAGAAACAATGCCTGTGCTGAGTCTGAAACCATCCCGACATCCCCCCTTAATCAAGACCGGTACCGGCCTGGCTCAGGCTAAAGCCATAGTTCACCTTGCGGCCCTTCTCTTCATAATCAATGGCAAGCTGTTTGGTGATATGGATCGCCACCTTCATACCCGGCGGCACGTAAATGGCATCAAAGGTTTGGCCATAGCGGGCTTTCACCCAGTCCGCCGTATCCCGCATGCCCCCGGACAAGGCTTTGCCCAGCACGGCCTGCCCGGCATCCCCCGTCAGCGTAGAGGTCACCCCGCCATATCCGTTGGTCTGCGTGCTGTTCTGGTTCTGGGCCAGGGCATCACCCGCCGCGCTGCTTGCCCCCAGCGCAAAGAGCGTCGGCAGGTAAGTTGAGGCGTTGGATTTACGCTCACCGGAAAGGCACGGAATACCGTTTTCATCAGACAGCCAGCCAATACTGCCAGCATTCCCGTTGCTTTCTCCCTGGCCTCCACCCTGACTGTCAGCCTGCCCGGCAGGCCTTGGCAGGGTGCGCACAGTACCGTCTGAAAACACAAACGTAATGCTGGTCACTGAGCCGCGCACGCACGACAGCGTCCAGTCTCCCGTCGCCGTACCGGATACGACAGCCCCCTGCACATCCGGCAGATCGATGCCGTTTGCGGTCAGGTTGTCTTTTCCTATCAGCACCTTGAAGGGGTAAGGGTCAGTCACTTTCCCATCGATGGGAACGCGGCCAAGCAGCGCGGTCATCGCCCGGCTGCCGATTAAGGTAGAGTTCTCAGGCAGGGTATACACCGGGTCTACCGGCCCTTCGGCGGCTTTATTGCCGCTCAGCGTCTGGCCGGTATTCGTTTTGTTGGCCAGCTCCGCTTTCTGACGGGTAATGGCGTTGTCGTCCATAAAAGAGGTGGCAAAGGAGAACCCGCTGGCGGCATTGGTGTTTCCCTCACCCACGGGTTTGCCGCTGGCATCGACGGCAACGCCGTCTTTCGGCTCAATCCACTGGAGGCCGTCGCTGCCAGGCGCGGAGGCGGGAGTGCCGCCACCCTCGAGGCCTAATCCCACAGGGATATCGCTGCCGACCGTGGAGGAATTTCCTGTCACCGTCTCCTGGGTACGGCTGCCTTTATCCTGTAACTGCTGCATGAGGCCGCCAATTTTCGACGTCAGATCCTGCACCTGGTTCTTCAGTTGGCTCTGCTCCTTGTCAGCCACGGACTGCGCGTTGACCACCGCCTGATTAATGCGCTCATCGACGTTCTGGTTAGTCTGCTTCAGGTTCTTGTTTTCCTCCGCCAGGCTTTTGTTGTCCGCATCGAGCTGATTTTGCCGTTTGGTCACCGTCTTCAGGCTGCCGACCAGCGTTCTCAGGGTATCCTGCGGCGTGTCCCCCTCGATGCCCATGGCCTTCATGTCCTCCGGCGTCAGGTCAGGCACGACCGTTCCGGCCGTGGTCTGCGCTTTCTTCTCGCCACCGCCTGATGAGCAGGATTTGACGCCGATAAACACCGCGCCAAGGATGGCCAGAGGCACCATGAGTTTGACTAAACCATTGGATTTGATTTTCATTGACGGGAGCTCCGCGACTTTTTGGCATGAATGGGCGTCAAGGCGGGCTCGGCCAGGAAAGCCCCTTCAGGACGGCCTTCAACCACCAGATACAATACCGTGGTATCTTCCGGCGTCCCGGCATTTCCTAACCACCGGTGCTGGAACGTCGCCGACACAAATTGCCCGTTCAGTTCACGGGGATCGAGAATGACTTTTGCCGCCGACGTATTGCGTACCTGCAGAGCCACCACGCTGTAACCATTGAGGGTCCAGGCGGCAAGCGGGCTGACCATAACCGGCGCTGAGGGATAAAGGGTCGTGACCCGGGACGGTAATTTCAGGGCGACTGTACTGATGCCCGGCACCGCTTCAACCGTCCGCAGCGGCCCATAAAGGCTTTGCGCGGCATAGCGGGTCAGCACCACAGGTAGCGGCGCATTCAGCTTCGCGGGTTTACGTCGTTCTGTTGTCCCCTCCCCCTGCGTGGTTGCCGGCTGCCCGCTGTTGCCGGCACCGCTGACCTGGGTTTTATCGCTGGCAGAGGCTGACGACACCTCACCGTCATAGACCACCTGAACCGGCTCACGGGTTGCTTTCCCCGCCGCCGCACTGACGTCGAGCAGGATAATTTCGCCGTTTTCCTTGTTCTGCAACTGCAGGCGCGTCAGAGGAAACGCGTCGGTGGCATCCAGATAGACCGCCCCTCCGCTGCTCTGCACCCGCAGCTTGCCGTTAAGGGAAGGTGGAAAACCCACCCGCACGTTTTTGTCCACGAACACGATCCGCTCCTGCCCCACGTTGAGGGGTATCTGCAGAGGGATCCGCTCCCACTTCATCAGCTCCACGGCATGGGCGGCACCGGCCGTTGCTATCAGTAACCCACCGGCTACCAGGATGTTTAATTTCACTGGAATACCCCCGTTTTCTTCTCCGGTGCCTGGACAGGCATCGCCTCCAGACGCTGCGGCACACCGTCATAGCAGTCCATGGCCAGCCCAAACGGATTACGCTCAGGGTCCCCCTCCCAGCGGATCACCTTTATCGGATAACGCACCATCGCCCGCTTAACCGGTTCGGTGTGGTAATACTCATCCGCCACCAGATCAAGGCGGGCCACCCATTCATCCTCGGATTTGATCTCCACGCTTTTACTGCTGTAACCGCGTTTGGGGATCTCGTAAACCACACGCACGCGGTCTTTCAGCTCGCCGCTGTTGGTGCGAAATTCAGCATCCTTATTCAAAAAATCCTGGCAGGCAGGCGTCAGGAAAGGACTCATCTGGGCAATCTTTGCCGGATAGTCCACCTCCCCGTCTTTGGGCCAGGCATTGAGCTGCTGGAAAATGTAAAAGGCAAAGCTGTACACCGTTGACGGCGGCACTTCCCACCATTTTTTGGTACTGCCCGACCGCAGATCGGGTGGATTGTGGATAGTCAGGTTTCGGGGTGCCAGCATCCAGCCGGTGCTGGTTGTCAGCAGCGCGACAAACAACATGCCGCACACCAGCCGAAGGGTAAAAATATGGTTGTCGCGTGCGCTTACCGCATTGCGAAAACGGCTCATTGAATGACTCCCCGTTTAACCGGGCACGTACGCCGCAGCGCCCATGCCCGGCTGTGGACGATCAGCCCCCGAAAAAGCCCGGCGCGGGCTCGCAGCTCCTCCAGCCGACGCCACAGATAGTTATCCGGCTTTCCGCGTTTGTAATTACTGACCCAGCGCCCGCCAATAAATACCACGATGATGGGCATAATCAGCATGCAGGTCGGGATCGCAATCCAGCCGACTGCGGGGATGAAGACCAGAGGAAGAGAGACCGGGATACCGAGTACAAAACCCACCGCGGCCGCCAGAAGAAACTCTCCAGCGGTAAAGCCTCTCCAGACGACGGGCGGGGTATTCAGACGGTCAGGTAAAAACTCGATCACGGCCATACCGCCTCCTCAGATGATGTCGCTGGATTTGGTGACAAGCCAGATAACGACGACCAGCAAGATGACGCCAATAATCACGAAGGTGCCGAATTCCGTCCAGGTCGCCTTACCCTGACGGACGTGATGGAAGCAGCTGATTGCCGCATTAGCGACAACGATAAAGGCCACGGCAGCAATAATCAGACCGCCCAGCGTCAGACCGTCGCGCAAATAGCCTTTGATGGTGGCATAGGTACCGCTCCCGCCTCCTGATGAAGGCTGCTCAATGGGCGGCAGGTCAGCCAGGGCATTACCGATATAAAACAGGGTACTGCCTGCCAGCAGGGAAAGTTTGTTACGGAAAAATATCATTAACTTCATAGAATTATCCTTACTTCAGTGGAAAAACAGGAAGAGTGTTACGAGTAGCAGAACCACCAGGCGGATAGCCGACTCTGGCAGCTTGCTCATGGGAATGGATTTGTCAGACACGCCGCGATAGGCCGTCACCAACACCCAGGCAACGAACAGAAACAGTACCGCCCCCAGCAGACCTAAAATCAGCAAATTGAGCGCCGACGGCTCCATGCCGCCGCCGGTGCCGGCACTCCAGCCAGACTGCTGAGCAGAGGTCATAGACATCAGCGATCCTCCTCGCCGCGGTACTGGCCAGTGACTGACATCGGTATCGAAGGCTGAGCGCGGGAAGGTTCCAGATAGCGCGCTATGCCCTGCTTCATCGTGGTGATGTCGCGGGTTGCGCTGAGGTAGTCGAAGTAGAAACGGGCATCCTGACCATTCTGGTTGGCCACGACGCGAGCCCTGTCCAATCCGGCCTGAACCTGATCAAGCTGACGCATCACCAGGGCCAGTTCGTCTTTTTCGGAAGCCTGCGTCGGGAACGTGCTGAAGCTGCACATAGCCAGCAGCAGTACGCAGAGTCCGGGGGTTGGGCGCATGACGCTCTCCTGTGTGTTTAAGGTTGCGGGGGAAAGACTGACGCAACCGAACAGGGAGAGCAGCAGGAAAGTGTTTATGGCGGGGTGAAAATTAAAAAAAGAAGTGAAGGAATTTAATTTAAGTAACGAAACAAACAAAACCGTGATCAGGATCCCTATGGTGGTCGAGAGTAGGAGCGCTCTCCGTGTAGCCTCAACCTCGGTGATGATGGGTAGCTATAACGCCGCTTTCTCTCCTCTGCATAAAACAAGATTATGCTGTTGCTTTATCCGTGTAAAAAACACAGTGGTTCATGATCGGTTTTTTACTACTGCAGCCAACTGCTTGGACGCTTTCCCTTCATACTCGTGAAAAGATTGGCCGCTCAGTGGATAAAAGAACTATTCCACCATGTTATCTCACACTCTTTTGTATAGATTTTTCATTGTCGCTTCCCGTAATACCGCTCCTTCGGTTCATTATTCTAGTTATTATAAGCCTGATATTACACATTCGAAATTTCAAATATGTAATTGACATTTTTTGAGCAAGCCCTACCATGGCGCCATCATGCAAAGGAGACCTTATGAAGAGTCTGTCTTCACTTCTGTTGTTTAAAAACCTGTCCGATGAAACACGTCTGTCGATCGTCATGCTGCTCAGAGAAGCCGGGGAACTGTGCGTCTGTGAAATCATCGGTGTGCTTAATGAGTCGCAGCCAAAAATCTCAAGACACCTCGCCATGCTCAGAGAAACCGGGCTCATCATAGATCGCCGGGACGGAAAATGGATTTACTACCGCCTGTCTCCGCATATGCCAGCATGGGCAGCGGCCATAATTGAGCAGGCCTTTTTGAGCGAGCAGGACAAAATCACTGCACAGGTAAAAAGCATTACCCGCAAGCAGAACACCACCGGGGGCAAGGCCGTCTGTCTGTAATCTCAGGCGAAAAATACATTCGATAAACCAGATTTAAACTCCACCACAGCCGATGAGAAGTGCGGCCCACGCTGACCGCACTCATTAAATGACATTTAGAGGAAAGGTCATGAAAACCATTTCAGTTTTTGATCCAGCAATGTGCTGTAACACGGGCGTGTGCGGCAGCGAAGTTGATCAGGCCCTGGTCAACTTTTCCGCGGACTGTGACTGGCTTAAACAGGCAGGTGTCACCGTAAATCGCTTCAATCTTTCCCAGCAACCTATGGCGTTCGCAGATAACACCCAGGTTAAAGCTTTTCTTGAGAATTCCGGGGCTTCATCTTTACCGTTGATTCTGCTCGACAATAACGTTGCACTGGCCGGCCGCTATCCGACGCGTCAGGAGCTGGCTCGATGGTGTGGCCTTGCCCTGGAGGGCGAACAAGCCGCGTCATCAGGTTGCTGCACCGGCGGCAAGACGAACTGCTGCTGAGCTCATTAATTCGGAAGAAGGATACCTCCATGCAATTCATGAATAATCCCCCCACGTTTCTCTTTTTCACCGGCAAAGGCGGAGTCGGGAAAACCTCCCTGTCGTGCGCGACGGCCATTTCGCTAGCGGATCAGGGAAAACGCGTTTTACTGGTCAGCACTGACCCGGCGTCAAACGTGGGGCAGGTCTTTGGTCAAACCATTGGTAACCAACTGACCGACATTCATAGCGTACCGGGCCTCACTGCACTTGAGATTGACCCGCAAGCCGCCGCGCAGCTCTATCGCGCACGCATCGTCGATCCCGTTAAGGGGGTGCTTCCCGACGACGTGGTGCGCAGTATTGAAGAACAGCTCTCCGGTGCCTGTACGACGGAGATTGCCGCCTTTGATGAGTTCACCGGCTTACTGACGGACGACGCCCTGCTGCTGGAGTACGACCATATTATTTTCGATACGGCACCTACCGGGCACACTATCCGGCTGCTGCAACTTCCCGGTGCCTGGAGCAGTTTCATTGCAGAAAATCCGGAGGGGGCTTCCTGTCTCGGTCCCCTTGCCGGGCTGGAAAAACAGCGTGAGCGTTATGCACATGCCCTGTCGGTTCTGGCCGACTCCGCCAAGACTCGTCTGATTCTGGTAGCTCGTCCTCAGGCCTCTGCCCTGCTTGAGGTCGCCCGCACGCATGATGAGCTTCATCAGGTTGGGCTGGAGAATCAGACCCTGGTCATCAACGGCGTGCTGCCTGAAAGCGCAACCACGGGAGATGCGCTGGCCCGGTCTCTCTATCAACGCGAGCAGCGCGTGTTAGTAAGCCTTCCGCCAGCATTAGCGGCCTTACCGCACGAAACCTTAGCGCTTCAGCCGGTCAACATGGTGGGCCCTGACGCGCTGCGTGGCCTTTTCCAGACACAAAAATCCGGGGACGCAACAGTTTTTCTGCAGGACGAAGCGGTTCCGGATATTCCCTCTCTCGATGCACTGGTTGAGGACATCGCCCGCCAGGATCACGGCCTGATCATGCTGATGGGGAAAGGGGGGGTAGGTAAAACGACGCTTGCCGCCGCCTTGGCGGTCAGGCTTGCTGAAAGAGGGCTGGACGTTCACCTCACCACGTCAGATCCGGCCGCACACCTGGAAAACACGCTACATGGTCAGCTTAAAAACCTGCAGGTCAGCAGGATTGATCCGCAGGCCGAAACCGAGCGCTATCGCGAGACGGTGTTAGCGACAAAAGGCAAGGGCCTGGACGCGCAGGGCAAAGCCCTGCTGCAGGAAGACCTGCGTTCGCCGTGTACCGAAGAAATTGCCGTGTTTCAGGCATTTTCCCGCGTCATACGCGAAGCCGGCAAACGCTTTGTGGTGATGGATACCGCACCGACGGGCCACACGCTGCTGCTGCTGGATGCCACCGGTGCGTATCATCGTGAAGTGGCGAAGCGCATGGGCGAAAACGGCCATTATCTTACGCCGATGATGCAGTTACAGGATGCGGAACGCACTAAAGTGCTGCTAGTGACGCTACCTGAAACGACACCGGTGCTGGAGGCGGCCAATTTGCAGGAGGATCTTCGCCGTGCGGGTATTGAGCCGTGGGCGTGGATCATCAACAACAGCCTTGCCGCAGCACGTACGACGTCCCCGTTGCTCAAAATACGCGCGGCACATGAAGTAGAGCAAATCAGGAAAGTTCAGTCAGGCCTTGCGACACGTCTGGCATTGATCCCGCTACAGGAAGATGAGCCGGTCGGTATTGACCGTCTTAGCATTCTCGCTGGAAAACAATAATAAACGGCATTGCGTGCGGGCATAACAGTTCCGCGCAGGAGAGAAAGTATGTGGTTAGCAGGAGCGATTTTTGTTCTGACGATTGTGTTAGTTATCTGGCAGCCTAAAGGTCTGGGTATCGGCTGGAGCGCCATTATCGGCGCAGCGCTGGCTTTGGTCTCCGGCGTGGTCCACGTTGGCGACATTCCCGTCGTGTGGAATATTGTGTGGAATGCGACAGCCACCTTTATCGCGGTCATCATCATTAGCCTGCTGTTGGATGAGTCAGGCTTCTTCGAGTGGGCAGCGCTGCACGTCGCACGGTGGGGTAATGGTCGCGGGCGTTTGCTGTTTACTTACATTGTCCTGCTCGGCGCTTCCGTTGCCGCGCTCTTTGCCAACGACGGGGCCGCGCTCATTCTCACGCCGATAGTGATTGCCATGCTGCTGGCATTGGGCTTCAGCCGCGGCGCGACGCTGGCCTTCGTGATGGCTGCGGGATTCATCGCCGACAGTGCCAGCCTGCCGCTTATCGTGTCAAACCTGGTGAATATTGTCTCGGCCGACTTTTTCAAAATTGGCTTCAACGACTATGCATCCGTCATGGTACCTGTCGACATTGCGTCTATCGTGGCAACGCTGGTCATGTTGCACCTGTTCTTCCGTAAAGACATTCCGGCCACCTACGACGTATCTAAATTGCCGGAGCCGCACAAGGCCATCAAGGATCCTCTGACCTTTAAAACGGGCTGGTTTGTGTTACTGCTGCTATTGGTAGGATTCTTTGGGCTTGAGCCGCTGGGCGTGCCGGTCAGTGCCGTCGCAGCGGTGGGTGCACTTATTCTATTTATTGTGGCAAAGCGAGGTCATGCGATCAACACCGGCAAAGTGCTCCGCGGCGCCCCATGGCAAATCGTCATTTTCTCTCTGGGTATGTACCTGGTGGTATACGGCCTGCGCAACGCCGGCCTGACTGATTATCTGTCAATGATCCTCGACCGCTTTGCTGAGCAAGGTCTGTGGGTGGCAACCCTGGGCACGGGCTTCCTGACCGCCTTTCTCTCCTCCATCATGAACAACATGCCGACGGTACTGATCGGCGCGCTGTCCATTGAAGGCAGCAGCGCGGCGGGTGTGATCAAAGAGGCCATGATTTATGCCAACGTCATCGGCAGTGATTTGGGGCCAAAAATCACCCCGATTGGCAGCCTGGCGACCCTGCTATGGCTCCACGTGTTGTCGCAGAAAGGCATCAAGATCACCTGGGGCTATTACTTCCGGGTCGGGATTGTCATGACCCTCCCGGTACTGTTTGTGACGCTGGCCGCCCTTGCCTTACGTTTATCGTTCGCCCATTAATTCATCCCTGGCTACCGCCTGCCGTGAGGGCACGGCGGGCCTTACTCACAAGAGAGCACCGTTATGACTTCTATCACGATTTATCATAATCCTGCCTGCGGCACCTCGCGCAACACGCTTGAACTCATCCGCAACAGCGGCGTTGAGCCAACCGTTATTCACTATCTTGAAACGCCACCGGGCCGCGATGAGCTGATAAAGCTGATCGGCGACATGGGGATTTCAGTGAGATCACTGCTGAGAAAAAATGTCGAACCTTATGAACAACTGGGCCTGACTGAAGATACGTTCAGCGATGAGCAACTGGTGGACTACATGCTGCAATATCCCATTCTCATTAACCGCCCTATTGTCGTGACGCCGCTTGGCACCAAGCTGTGTCGCCCGTCGGAGGTCGTTCTGGATATTCTCCCGGACGCGCAGCAGGGTGCCTTCACCAAAGAAGACGGTGAAGCCGTAGTCGACGCCCAGGGAAAGCGGGTTTCTAAATAAACCAGAGTGAAACAGAGAGGCACCCCATCAAAGGGGTGCCTCTCTTCCATAAGGGGTTAAAGAATGGCTATGAAAAAACATCGGGTTCTGTTCGTGTGTTCGGGCAACTCAGCCAGAAGCCTGTTTGCCGAAGCTCTGCTCAATAAGATTGCCGGCGATAAATTTGAGGCGTTCAGCGCAGGGAGCGCTCCGATGGACGCACCTCATCTGCTGACGCTGGAGGTGCTGACCATGCAGGGTATGGATACGTCATCGTTATACAGCAAGGGGTTAGAGCATTTTACCGGCAGTGATGCCCCGCACATGGATTTTATCTTTACGCTTTGCGACAAAACCGCCGGAGAAGGCTGTCCGGCTATACCTGGGCAGCCGATAACAGCTCACTGGGGATTTCCTGATCCCACAGCTATTGAAGGCACTGAAGAGGAGAAGATGCGGGGTTTTATCCAGGTTGAGAAACAAATAGCCACACGGCTGCGGCTGTTCGTCAGCCTGCCCGTTGATAAAATTGAACGCATGTCTCTTCAGGTCCAGCTTCGACAATGGGGAAGCGACGATTAATCCTCAGCATTGCTTGCGAGACAGTCTGCTGAGACCCACGCCCTGTTCTCCCCGGCGTTCTCCCCTCATGCACCCTGCCTGTACCGTTCCCTAAACGAAAGAGCAACACTCAGGACTGTAATTATCAGTGACACAGACAGAGAAAACAACAAGGTGTCATAAATGCCCATGGCGTCCAGCAGGCTGGCATAGATGGCCGGTGCCAGAGCGGAAAGGAAAAAGCTTGGCATCAGCAGTGTACCGAGTTTGTCTGCATACTGATGTTTATCGAACATAACGAGAGGTAAAGTAGCCCTAACCAGCGTCGACAGGCCGTTGGCTGCACCATAACTTAATACAAAGAGAGCAGCGCTTACGGTAGAGTGGAAACTGAACAGACTGAACACAAAACAGAATGGCAATATTCCCCCCACCAGCATATTCAGCCCAAGCGGCGAGCCTTTTGCGCCCATAAAAACGTCGCTCAGGCGGGAGCTGACCTGACCGACACCCCAGAGTGTGCCAATCAATACCGGTACGCCGAAGCCTGCAAGCATGGCGGGGAGATGCGCGGAAATCCCCGTGGATAAAAAGCTCAGCAAGGCCATCAGAGCGGCGTAAATCCAGCCAGACCACCGGTTATTGTCGTCGACTACCCCACAGGGTGACGGGGCTGGTTGGGTACCGGAAGTCACTGGCGATGACATTTTATCTGGCAGACAACGGAGTAAGAGAAGGCTCATCAGCGCAAACAGCCCATAGCAAACCGTACCTGCACGCCATCCCATCACCGTTAAGAGCCACGCACCTACCGGCCAGAAGGCCACGGAAGCAAGACCGCCCAGCAGCGTTACCTGCGTCATGGATTTTCGTGCCGATGGACCCGCGATATCCACCAGAACGGCGAAGGCAGCGTCATAAAGAGACAATCGCATCCCTGCGCCCATGATAACCCAGGCTGCCCAGTAGCTCAGGGGCCCCTGACTGGCCGCTAACAAAAGACATCCGGTGGCGTTCAGCACGATGCCGCTGGCCATCATCTTTTTTCCGCCCAGGTGTTTCAATATTCTGCCGGAAAATGGCGAGGTGAGCCCCATTATGCCCATGGACAACGTCTGCCCGGAATAGGTCATCACCTGCGTCCATCCCAGCTCTCTGCCGATAGCCTGACCAAATGCGCCCAGCAGGTAAAAGGTAATGCCCCAGTTAATCAGCTGGGTTAACCCCACGAATAACGTCACCCTGCCCTTTACAATGACCTGTTCCAACGGGAATGCTCCTTGGGGAAAAGACCGGGAGATTACAGGAGAATTATTACACCTCTACTTACTCATCTTAGGCATTTATCCGGCTATGGCTGCGCGTGCTACACAGCCGCGCCACTGCATGTAGGATGTGACGCTCTCAAATGCTTTTCTGGTTAACTCTGACGGACAATTCGGCGGCACTTTCTTTGCGTTCGCTGTAACGGTCAACTAGGTATTCAGCATTGCCACGGGTTAACAACGTAAATTTCAATAGCTCTTCCATCACGTCGACAATGCGGTCGTAATAAGCGGAAGGCTTCATCCTGCCGTTTTCATCGAACTCCAGAAACGCCTTGGCGACGGAGGACTGATTCGGGATGGTGATCATGCGCATCCATCGGCCAAGAATGCGCATCTGATTCAGGGCATTAAACGACTGTGAACCGCCACTGACCTGCATAATGGCAAGGGTTTTCCCCTGAGAAGGACGAACAGCGCCTACCGATAGCGGGATCCAGTCAATCTGGGCCTTCATGATGCCGGTCATCGCACCGTGGCGTTCAGGTGAACACCAGACCATACCTTCTGACCACATCACAAGCTCACGCAGTTCAAGGACTTTTGGGTGCGTATCCGGCGCATCATCGGGAAGCGGCAGCCCGGAAGGATTGAATATTTTCACCTCGGCGCCCATCGCCGTAAGCAGGCGGGCAGCCTCTTCCGTAGCTAACCGGCTGTATGACCGTTCTCGTACTGAACCGTAAAGCATCAAAATTCGCGGGGCATGGCGGCATGCGGTCAGGGAGAGCCTTTCCGTGCTGATATGGGTATCGAAAATTTCAGGCTGAATGTTGATAAGTTCGTTCATCGAATCTGACATATTTCGTTCTCTGTGTGGTGTCTTCAACAGGTTTGGTCCTTCTCGGCGCAGCATTCGTCGATAAAGAAGACCATAATTTCGTTCAGAACCTCATACTGCGGTAAGCAATACAACGTTCTGCCCTGCCGGTTTTGGCGTACCAGCCCCACCGCAACCAGGGCAGCGACATGATGACTGAGCGTGGAGGCAGGTATGTCCAGGCGTTTTTGCAACTCACCCACGGGCAGGCCCTTATGCCCCGACTTCACAAGCGACTTATACACGGTGAGACGGGTTGGGTGGCCAAGCTCTTTTAGCGCGTTGGCGACGTCATTGAGTTCCATTACAATCTCCATAATTCTATATTTCTAGAATAATAGAAATATAGAATAAATCAATACCCCGGAATGTTAAGTACTGAGTTAGAATGGTTACGTATACTAATCAGTCAAAATGGACAAAAGTTGCTTGCATGCAGGGATCCTTTGAAGAAGAAACACTATTCGTTAGCACAGATATTGGATCTCGCTCACTGGTTGAAACCTTTTGGAAAATGCGCTGTGAGATATTATCGCCAGCTTACACAACTAGTTGGAAGGAACTTCCCTTGGCTGTTATACGGTAAATCAGTATCCCTCATTAAATCGACATTGTTGTTTATATTGTTTACGGTTTTTCCTACGGCGCTGCTCGGGAGATATAACTCCTACCATGCCAAAACAATGATCTCGACGCCTGGCAATAGCTTCTCGAGCACAATCATCATCAGTCAGGTCAAGCACTTCCAGCCAACGACGAGCTGCACGGTGCCACCATCCTTTATGCTCCAGTGATTCTGCGATGTCGTCTTTTACTCTCATTCCTTTCTCACTACTAAAACTGCCTCAGGGAGAGGCGGGGAAGAAACATTCATTACAAGGTAACAGAAGCCCGTCGGATTCAGCACGCGACGCCAACCCAAAATACGCGATGTTTTTTACAGGTATTTTTTAAAGGCACCCGTAACAACCGTCAGCACAAAACCCAACATAATCGCCGAGGGTAACAGCAGCAAATTAGGCCATACTGCCGTTGGCCAGGCTAGATAGAGCATACAGGGGCCGTACATTGCCGGTTTCACGTAACGCTTCGCGTGATGGTAAACAAAGCTGGACTCATAACCAGCGCCGTAGCGACGTAAATCCCGACGAACGAGGCCGTCAACAATACCGATAACGCTGACCATGATAAATAACGGTACTGACAACACCAGGATAGCCACGCGAATGGCGAAGATAATCGTCACATACACCGTGGCCTGTAAATATTCCCACAATGCCCTTGCCAGCCAGCTACCAGCCCGGCTAAGCGTCTCTACTGTACCGCCCTGACTGTGCACACTGCGGGCGGTATTCACCCAGCTGATAAATCCGGTATCCACAAAAACCCATTGGTACGCCTGTTGTATCCACGCGCTGATGGCTACCACTGGCTGTGAGAGTATCAGGCTGCGGGTAAAGCCTTCAGACAAATAACCGCTTTCCGTTAACATGACTTGTCGGCTGTGTTCAGCCCCCTCACCCGCCCAGATAAAGGTCATGCCGGCATATTCGATAATCAGGCTGACCAGAAGAGAGGCCAGTAATATCCCAATCACCTTCCAGGGCATCAGCCAGAACAGGGTAATGAACAGACCGGGCTGCTTGGGCGGAGCCGTCTGCTGTCTCTGCTGAACTTTCTCCTCGGCCATTATCCCTCCGCGGATGCAGCTAGGGCATCAGAAGGTAAGGCGCTGCCCGTCCACCAGTTTTCGCCGGTGCGATAATTCTGTTGCATGTATTCTGCGATGCGGCTGATGCTTTCCGGCATCAGTGGGTCGTTACCGCTCCCCGGTAACGGCATCCGGATTTTCCACAACCGCCCCCCTTCCAGCAGGGCAAATGCCTGCCCCTTAGGGAGGTTTATGATATCCGCCGGTGTGATCATCGGCATTCTGGCCAGCGTCACCTGATCCTGAACGTTACTGTTAAAATCGGTTCCCTCACCAGGGCGCGACACGTCGGTCACGCCGGAGGTGAGGGTTTTATTGTACACATCGACTTCTGGCAACTGACTGGTCAGCAGCTCCGCCGTGCTGTTCTCACGTACCCGCAGCATAATCAGGGAGTTGAAGTTACCGACAACCTGATTCGCCTTCGCACGGCTCCCTACGCGGGCCTCAATATCAGAGAGGGTTTGGGTGTACGCCGTCACCTGGATACCGGCACCGCCCCCCTTGTTGATAAGCGGGATGAACTCATCCCCCATCAGCTCATTAAACTCGTCGCAGTGCAGGTTAATGGGAACTTTCTTTTGCGTGGCGATGCCGGTTTCATCTGCCAGACCAAATTTATAAATGTGGCCGGCGACAGAAACCAGATCTGCAAACATGCTGTTGCCAACGGCCGATGCGACCTCCGAATCCGATAGTGCATCGAGGCCGACATACACAATCCCTTTTTTACGGATCACTTCCTGCCAGTCAAAGATGGGACGTTTATCGTCCATATCGTTGTAATCCGGAGCCAGCAGCGCCGCCGTCTTGCCCGTGGTCAGTTTCTCCAGCAGGGGCAACAGGGAGGCGACGATTTTATCAAAATAGGTTCGGTCATAGCGAACTGCGCTCCGCAGTCCGTCCAGTACCGGATCCCACAGTTTCTTCCCTTCATCCGTGCTCAATGTCATTTCAATGGCCCATACCCGCATCGCGTTGGCCTGTCCCTGCATGTTGCGCGGCAAGTCTTTTTCTTTGAGCATGCCCGAAGACAACAAATTCTCTACCTGCATCAGCAGGTGAGGCGCCTTCGAGGCCAGCATATTTTCTACGTAGGTTTCATAGAGCTCACCAATGTTGGTGACGTAGCGCAGGATAAGCGTGTAGTCAGGACGCTGACCCAGTGCCACCAGCGCCCGGGTGATGATATTCACAAAACGCCAGGCGAATTCACGAAACGCCGCCGAGTTCCCCTCACCGGACAGCTGCCCTGCGACGCGTGAAGCTACTTCAGAGATGCGGCTAAAGCGGCCGATGGCGTTATACCGTGCGCTGACGTCTGGCCACCCCAGGTGAAAGACGTAAAATTCATTCTCCCGGCCCGCCCTGCGAGCCTCTGCATACATGCGTTTGAGCAAGTCTGCATCCCCCTTAGGGTCAAACATTACCGTGACATCACCTCGGCGAATGTCCTGCGTCACCAGCACCTCGGCCAGACGGGTTTTGCCCACGCGGGTGGTTCCTATCACCAGCGTATGCCCCACACGCTCGCCCAGGTCATACAGCACGTCACTCTCATCAGGTTCGACACCGTGATAAACAGGACTACCGCCCACCGGCGGTAAAGGCCGCGCAGGATTGAATATTGAGTCAGTTTGCGTCAGACGACACAGCCACGGCAGGCTGTATTCCAGCCGTTTCTCCAGGTCGCGAGCCATGCGATAGATAACGGGAGGCTGAACATAATGTTCCGCTTCAGGCCGCCTCGCCTCCAGCAGACGTTGCGTGTGTTTTTGCGTCCACTGAAATCCGCGTCCCAGGAACAAATACCGCTGGCTGACGGGGATTTGTCGGCTGCTCAGCTCATAGCGCGGCAACCGCTTAATATTGCGGCGGTAACGCAGGATACGCAGTCCCTGGCGTGTGCGTTGAAGAGCCAGCACGCCAAAGCCTGCGGCGGTGACCCAACTGACCGAAGGGGCCAGTGCAACAGCCCAGGGCGCCGTCAGACAGATGTAGGTTGCGCTCCAGGCGGTCCCTGCGGTGTACAACTCCACCGCAGGTCGCAAAAGGGACTCCATCACATAGCGGTCGCTCATTCAGGCCTCCTGTTGAACGGACCCTGTAGAAAGTTATCCGAGGTCTTGCCCGATGAAGTCCGGCTGTTTGCCCGTAAACCCTGAAGTTTGCGAAGCACGCTCCAGCCCTGGGCTGCGTGGCGAATGTGATCTACACCCTTCCAGTCAGGCGGGAGCCCGTTAGTCACAAACGCCAGTTTCAGCGATAAAAATGGCATGAAATGATCGGTTCTCCACCCGGCAGTCTCCTCCCGGGAAAGAAGCTCTGTACCCGACGTCAGATCCCAGTGATAACCCGCCTCAGGCTGACGACGAACTTCGCCTTGTAAAGCACGGTAAGCACCCAACAGTTCATCATCAAACACGTAGTGATTGAGGGTGACACCATGGAGATGTGTCAGTTGGCGGTCATAAAAAAGAACGCGAGCCAGAGCTGAACGATGGTTGCCGTCACTGCCAATATACCAATCCAGGCCGTTGTAGCTGTTGTAATACATTCCGGACTTTTTCGCCTTGGTCCCCAAGTAGTAATCCGGGTGCCGGTCCATCATCTGCATGTTCCGATCCATGAATTTACCTTTGAACAAAAACTCAAGCCAGGTCAGCCCCTGATAATCCGGGTGTTCAGTCCCTTTAACACAAAATACGTTAATACTTCCCCGGTCTGTCCAGTAGTTGTGCCGCACAAAATCCCCATACTTATGCAATTTTTCTGCATCCCAGGGAAGGATAATCTCGTCCGCCCAGTCGGGAAGGTTAGCCACCGTACGATCCAGAAATCCACTTCTGACTGCGTATCCATTTTCTTTCGTTTTGGCTTGCCAACAGGTTTTCGCTCGGGCTTCCGACAATAGTCTCAGCCAGCCACTTTCAATGCGTTTGAGAAACTCACTCATTGCTGCTTATTCCCCAGATTATCGCTACCCTTTCCCTCTCCCGCTTCTATCACGCTCACTACCGGTTTTAGTAATGACGCATTCATACTCCAGACGTAGCGCATTCCCTCCAGCAGCACGCTAAAAAGAAGGACGCACTTCCCTATTTGATTCATCAGGTTGTGATCTCCCAGAACTATTCTGGCCAAGTCAACAAGTTGTCCCACAGGAAGGAAAAGCCAGAAGCCAAACGTCGACGCACCAATTAAGAAGAAAGGCACTGCGACACACACCCGCCAAAACAGGCTTAGCCCATAACGAAATGGGTCGACCATAAGCAATGCAAATGCTTCAAGACGACCTAAGCCCAGCTGTCGCAGTCGATTGAATTTTGAAATAAAGGATTGAGGGGTTGTCATAACCGGTCTCTCACTGATCGATGTATTGCCAGCCGGCGTTACCGGACAGCAGTTTTAACAGACGATTGCCGCTGATAAGCGAAACGTCGGGTACGGCGCGCAACGCTTCGCGGCTGACCTCCCCGGTTCGCCCGGTATGCACAAAGAATCCCCGACAGCGCTCCTGACGGACCAACGCCCCAAAGTCCAGGACATGCCCGGACGAAATGCAGCTGGAATAGCGTTTTGCCTGTACTAACCAGCGCTGGCCATTAATCCAGACCTGACCATCGACCCCGCCGTCGCCGCTGTAGCGTGCATTTCGCTTTATCCGACATCCCTGACGGGCAAACGCCGTCATAAGCATTTCTTCAAATACATAGGGATGGATTTTTCGAAGGTAAACCAGCCTGGCAGCGTCGTCCCGTAGCTGCGGGAGGCGGGCAAGAATACGCTCGGCCTGACGCTGATAACGCCGGTGGCGGCGCTGACTTGCCGTGCCGAAGAGAAACGGCAGCAGCATGAATACCAGAGGAAGTAGCAGAACGCTCAACCACCATCCCGGCACGCCCTGCCGCAGGGCACTGAGAATCTGGCCCCCCGTAAGTGCAGGACTCATTGTGCAAGCCCCTTCTCGGTAATGATCAGCGGGTAGTGGATCAGCTGCAGACGGCGAGCCAGGTCGCTGCCGGAAACCGGCACCATATCGCTTCCCGGGAGCAACGCCTGTAACGCCTTCAGGCGATCCTGGTCGGCAACGTTCACCACAAATCCCGTGGCATTGAGACGCGTAAGCTCGGCCCCGCGCTGAGCCAGCCACTGCCTGGACAGGTCATCATCGCCGATAATAAAAACGGGCGGCATCCCGGGGAGGGTGAGCGTTCTGGGCGTCACGGCACCGGGTGAAAGCTCAGGCGTGCGGACGGGTAATGCAGACGCCACCGAGACCTGCGCGGGTACCTGAGCCTGCGCCACTGATTCCGGCGGCGTAAATTCACCGGGCTGGTCATTCACCGCATCAAAATAGGTATCCGTCGGCTCTCCCCCGAGGTCTCCCACCACAGTCAACGCCGAATACCCCGCCGTTGAACACCCCACAGCGCACATCAATACCATCATTTTTAAGAATTTCATTTGGGCTCTATCCAGGTGAGTTGATTACTGGCCAGCGCAACTCCCTTAAGCGGCGTCGGCATCAGATAATGTGTGTCAGAGGCCTGCTGAACGGGGGCCAGGGTGTCGAGCTTACGGCGCACGATCGCTATATAGGTGGCCGCGGCTTTACCGCCGGCTGGGTGGTGGTAACACCCTGCCGCTTTAATCCAGCTCCCCGGACTGGCGTCATAGCAGGTTCGAAGAATGTTAGCCGCGACGCGCAGGTTGGTGTACGGGTCGAAGGCTTCATAAAAGGAGGTAAACAGATGGCCATTCCACCCCAGGTTGACCTGAGCAATACCGACATCGATGCGTTTGAGCGGGTATTTCCGGACAAATTGCAGCAGTGCCTGCCAGGCGGCTTCGCGGGATTCAAACCGATAGCCCTTGCCCGCCACATTAATTGTCCAGGGCCACGGACGTTCGCCATACGGAAGACGCCGGGAGCTTTCAGTCAGGGCTAGGGAATATAACGACTCCGCTGGCACCCGCGCCGCCGCCGCGATCTGATGGTAGGCAGGCGGAATTTGCTGAAGCGGCTGAACGCTTTTCGCAACGCCGCACATCGGCAGCAGCAACATTGCTGACATCAGAATGCGGCGAGTTGCCATCCGTTTTCCCCTTGCTGCAGGATCACCGGCATTTGCCCCTGACCATAAGTCAGCCACAAGCCGCGATCGTGATTCAGTGTGATTTGACGACTTCTGACCCGGTCCACCGGAATGTTGTGGCTGACCGCCCATTTGCGCACCGTGTCATCTTTGCCATCGCTGCCCACCAGGTAGATATCAACGGGGCGATTGTCCGCCAGGACGGCGGCGAGACGTGCATCACAGCGCTCACAGTTGTCGCGAACGAACAACGCCATGCGGCCGTTAGTGTCATGAGCAAGCCCGGAAGCGTTCCCCATATTGACCGACAGCGCATTAGGGTACAGACGGCTCCAGGCCGCGTTCACTTCCCGCTGAAACGCCAGCTCCTTTTCCGTGCGCTGGTATTCTTCTTTCACCCACAGTTCCGCGAGCCGACGGCGCTCTGAAACGCTATCGCTTTCCACACCCAGCGTGGTCAGTGGGTCAAGCCCCGGAGACTGGATCCCTCGCTTACCCTGTTTCAGTTGCTGATACTTCTGCCACTCTGTATCACTCAGCCCCCACTGCTGGGCTGATTGCTGTTGCTGAGACTGGAGAGACTTATCCTGAAGACTACTTGCGGTTGACGTGGTGCTGGTTGCGCTGTTGACGGTATCCGCTCTGGCGACACCCGTAGCCAACAATATGAACAGCATTGCTACGCGACTGATTTTCATCACGACTCCTGTTTACTGCGCGCTGAGGCGCTGTGGTATACCGTTAACAGAGAACACTGCCTGATTGCCCTCAATGCTGCGCAGCTGCCATCCCCAGGCAGAATCGCCCGGCGACAAAAGTTGCATCTGAGATAAGTTCGTAGCGCCCTGCGGCGCAATGACAGCAAAATTCTGACCGCCCCGCTGCTCAATGCCCGTCAGGATAAACGGCGCAGCCAGTGGCACAGTTCTGGCTGACCGCAGAGACTTTTTTGAGGCACTGGTTTTATGTTTATTTCCGGCGTTGGCCGCACCGCCTGAAGCGGTAGCGGGTGGTTTCTGAGCCTGGCTTGCTTTGAGGGCGTCAACAGTGGCTTTGAGGGAGGAAAACTCGAGTGCGCTCGCCTGACCATTATCAAGCTCATACTGCAGCGCTTTTTTCTGCTCACTGATTTGGCTGTCTAACAGCTCAATTTTTTTGTTCTGGTCAGCGATTTGCCCGTCCAGCACTTTACCGAGTTCACTCATTCCTTTCAGAACGCCGGCTCTTAGCGCAAATCGTTCATCTTGCTCAGCAACGTGTTTTTCGAGCGCGGCCACTGACGATGAGAGCTGGCTGAGCTGGCCGCTGCGGAATGCGGCTTCGAGAGAGTTAACCCGAATGTCCATGTTGCTCAGTTGAAGATACAACACCACGCTGAGCACGCTCGGAGCAATAACACAGAGGGCAGCAACGCCGATGCCAGTACGTTTTAACAGTGCTGACTGACTCAGAGAGAAGATCGAACGTCGAACGGCAGTGGCGTTTTGTTCACTGACGCTTTCACTTATAACGGGGTCTGGGACAGGTTCATGCTCTGGCAATGTTTCGGAGGTCATTGCACATCATCCTTTCAACTGTTCGGAAAGTTATAAGGTGCAAAACCGCAGGACGGAAGGCGATGCTTAACTAAATATCATTGTTTAAAAATTTCCAAAGTTAAGCTCCAAAATTTAACCTCAAAAACCAAAAGCTATGTAATTTTATTGTAAGAAGTGTTGGGTATTCGTAAGATAACTGCTTCTCAAAATTGCCCTTCCTGTTAGGGCCAACATAGCAATATAAAAACCATGCATAACGTCAAGACGTATGATTCAATTCAAGCTTTTAGGGGACTTGCTGCATTAGCAGTGATGTTCTTCCACTTCAGATGGCTCATAAACAATGAATTCCCTAATACCGGAGATTATCTTTTTGGGTGGGGGGCAATCGGCGTTGACTTATTTTTTATTATCAGCGGATTTGTCATCACACTGTCTGCACAAAAACTAGACACTGGAGTAAGCGCATCCTTGACCTTTATTAAAAGTAGATTAAAAAGGATAATGCCGACCTACTTTATCATTCTTCTGGTAGTTTTCATATTATCTGGCGGCATGAGTATATTTCATTATTCAGAAAAATTAGCTAATTTTGTCAGCGCGCTAACCTTCCGCCCAATATATACCTCTAACGCACCATTCTATATTAATGACAGCGGCGTATATGGTGTAAGATGGACGTTAAATTACGAGATTTATTTTTATTTAGTTTCCTCACTCTGTCTTTTAACTAAAAGACCTTTATTATGTTTACTATCATTTTTCATAACTGCACTTGTTATTATACCCGTAATATGTGGACAACAATTCACTTTATCCTCTGAAGGGTATCAATTCAATAATCCTTACTTAAATCTTCTCACAAATCCAATAAGTTGGATGTTCATTTCCGGTGTACTTATTGCTAAGTTAGTACCACTCGCCCAACGCTTACCGGCCACACTAAGAGTAACCTACTTAGCATGTGTTACCCTCTATACCGTATATAGCTTGTTTTTCCTTAAGCAAATTGGTCACGGGTTGTTATCATCAGGCTTTGCTCTGATATTACTTATGAGTGGGGTGGTTATGAATGACACATGGTTGAGACGATTCACCCCGAGATGGTTAATTTTCATTGGAAACATTTCGTACTCACTGTACTTAATCCATACATTAATGAACACAGGCCTTGGAAAACGGCTTGCGTGGACTGGTCTTAGTGATGGTGTAACTGGGTTTATAATTTACTCGGTCATTTCATTGATATTAGCAACTCTTTCATATCGATACATTGAAACGTTATTTTTCAGCAGAAGTAAAAAAGTGAATCAAAATAGAAAAACAGATGGTTTAATTGCCGACAAATGAAGTTGGGAAATATTAAAAAAGCCTCCTACATGATAGTCAGGAGGCTTTTTTTTATTGTCGAACACAGGATGCCACTGCGGCATAGCATGAAGGCTTCCCTTGATTATTTGGCGTTGTTATTACCCAACGATTCCCAGGGTTATCTGCATAATTTGAGTCTGGAGAGTTGTAAGACCCACCTTCAGTCCACTTCGTCAGTTGATACCCTCCAGAAATTAATTTAGTTCCTGCCGGACACGTCGCATAAGCCGCTGTTAGGTTAGTACACGCAGATGGGCTAATCACTGTTTGAATGTCAAATGCTGGAGTTTGACGTTTCCACACTCCTGATTGACATGAAAGCAAGGCCCCAGTGGAATCATGACTAACACCTCCCGCATCACATCCCCAACCCTCATTGTTTATTTGGTCAAGCTGTAGGATCCCACCAGCAGAAAGACGGTCATCTGCACGAACGCTCCCCCCTCTGACCTGCCCACCAGTGTAGATATTTTTATCATTGATGGCTCGTACCCAGTCATTATCAGTCATAGTAAAACCACCTCCATGTGTTTCATTGAGCCAACCTTTACTGTCTCGGGTTATCAGCCACCCATTATTACTGCGGATATCACTGCCAGCGGTGATGGCGTTTCCCGCTGTAACACTATTGTTGGCCGTTACGTTGGAAGTTGCATTCACATTCCCCCCCTGAACTGTACCGGCAGCAGTAACATTGCCACTAAAGATTCCCGTCTGCGCGTTGACCGTATTGGTATTGTTGAGGTTATTACTCCCCATATCAATGCTCGTATGCATGCGGTTCAGGTCAGGTTTTCCTGTCACCGAAAAACGGTACAGGCGGTCACTCTCCTCCCGGGCCACACCCAGCTCATCAGAAGGGATAAGTGCCCCGACGTGCCCGCTGGACGTGCTGACGCCAAAGCTAGCTAAAGGCACGCTCCAGCTCTCCATCGCGCCGGTCACATTGGTACTTTTCCAGACGTACGCCCCCAGGCCATCAATATCGACAGAGATCTGTCGAAGTGCGGCATACGGTAGACTTTCTCCGCCCTGGGTGATCACCAGTGCCTGCAGTTGGTCAGTGTTCGTCGCATTGCGCGTGACAGCTGCACTGATCAGTTGCCCGTCAGTTGTGGCATTACTGAATCCGGGTTCGATGAGCCCCGTATTTTTAAGCATCTGCGGAGTAATAATCACCGGTGCAGTGGTTCCTGCCGCAGCCAGAAGAGTGTCATAGTAGCGGCCCACATAGGCTTTCACCGACGATCGGAAGCGGGTCAACTGGGATGCCGTGACCTGCCAGCCGCGTTGCTGGATATAATCGTTGTAATACCCCATGGACCACACCGCCACCGCCAGGAGGATAAGCAGTCCGATACCGGTACTCATCACCGTCCAGCCGCGGTCAGCACGTTTTAAATTTGTCGACATACGTCACCACATGAATAAAGGATCTGAAACGTTGAGCGCCATAGACAGCAGCGCCCCGTAACCCAGCCACGGTCCCAGGGGCCCCCCGCGGGAGGTCTCCCGCGATCCGGCGTGCCAGAGAATAAAACCGACCAGCCCCACCATGAGAGTAAATAGCGTGAGGGGTGAACCAAACCAGGCGCCCAGACCAGCGGCCAGCCAGATGTCGCCCAAACCAAGCACTTCCCGCTGAGCGAGACGCTCTCCCAGCACGCTGATGAGCCACCCGATGCAGAACAGAATGAGGGACGTTAACGCATGGGCAGGAAGACACTCATTAACCCAGGCAACGCAAAAACCTGCGGCAGTAAACGGCCAAGTAAAATCCCGGGGTAACCATCCCGTCAGGGCGTCAATGAGGCTCATCCGAAAGATAAATACGACAAAAAGAACCGACGTCATCAGCTCAAACGGTTTGCTGAGTGAAGACAGCATGACTATTGCGCACAGGGCAATGGCGTGAAGCCAGATATGCTGTTTGATAGCACGAACATCCGATTCAGAAAATGCCTGATGCCCGTAATCCTTCATCACGTCCGTTACCTGAGCGGTCTCAGAACGCAAGAACAGTAGTGCAAGGCAAAACAGCGGGAGCGACAGCGGCCAGGGGCCCACTATCGTCAATACAGTGACAGGTTCGGTCATATGACTATTCCCTTTTCCTGTTTCAGGATCCGTTTGTAGATGGCATAAATACGGTTGGCATAGGACTCACGCGTTTCATGGCGGTCTTTACGAAAACCGGCATTGTAGGAGCCCAGACAGTTCCAACTGATGCCACAGACCTGAAAGTGTGACGCCAGAATCCGCGTACCGATTTGCACATTGAGACAGGGGCGCGTCAGGAGATCGCTTTTTTGAGTGATTACCCCGTCGCGAATAAGCTCCGGGATATGCGTTGAATTGACCTGCATCAGTCCGTAATCCTCACTCAGGGCACGGCCGGTCCGTTTGTCACGGTTAATGTTAATGGCGGAGGGATTCAGGCTGCTTTCTCCCCGGGCAATGGCCTTTAACAACAGAGGATCAATGTGGTATTTGGCACCGGCCGCATCAAAACAAAATGCGGCCGCCGGCTGGCACACGACCAGAAGCAGGAAGAAAAGAACGCGTGCCATGCACTTTTACCCGTTAACCGTAAAAGTCAGCGTGTTCTGCCCCGTACCACCGCTGTCCTTGATGCACTCCTTGGTCGCCGTTTCAGCAGACACGTTGCCGTCAGTGTGCGCAGAACTGTTAATGCTCACGCTGGTATACGCACCGTTACCCATCTGCTGCGCGATAGAAATGCAGGCATCCTGCGGGATTTTGGCTGAAGACAGGGAGAATCCGTTGTTGAAGCCATTGGCCGCGACAGGCGTAATTACCACCTGGCCACCGAAGGTGTTGGTCATTGTGGCAGTCCCTGAGGTTTCGTCCCCCTGAATGGTCATGCCCTTGGCCCCGCCGGCAGCAATCACAGTGCCGGTCATCGTGGCTGCACTGGTGAAGTTGTACCCACTCGTTTGTTTAAAATTGCCCCGGACATAGGTGATGATGCTTTGGTAATTCGTGACCTCCATGGCAACGTCCTTCTGCGTCCACAGCCCCCACAGCTTACTGACGACGTACACGATGACGATGATGGCCAGGATGGCGAGCGTCCCATTTTCGATAATGCCCCACCCGCGATGAGGTTGACGACGAACAGAAACGGATAACGGATTAGCTGACATAAGAAGTCCTTTAATGAGGAGAAGTGTGGGTCATGTCCTGAATTTGCATCACCATGCCCAACATGAGTAAGAAGAAAGTGATTATCAGAAACAGAGAGAAAAGTTTTGCGATATTTGCGCGCTGGCCAACCACTACCAGCACCTGCTCAAGCCAGCGGTCAGCGTAACGACTGATAAGCGTAGAGGCGCCGTTGCCCTGTCCCAAAATCGACAGGTAGTTGGCCGCTTCCTGGCTGGGGAACTGGTACCCGCAATCGCGCAGCGACCTGCCGAGGCCGCTGCCCATGCTGATACCGTCCATCACGGCACTAAGCCGCTCGCGTAGCCAGGGGGAGCCAAAATCATGCAATATTCTGACGGCATCAAGATGCGGTACGCCCGCCTCTAGCAGCGCAGAGACGTTCATAAGAAAAACCGCGCCCTGCAGATCCTTGTAAATGGACCACGGCATCAGCCGGTCGGCCAAGCGACGCAGCCGGCCACGCCAGCGCGGCAGTGACCAGAACACGAGTCCCACTAATGCCACGCAACCAATAGCAGCCACGCTGCCGTAAGCCGTTGTGAAGGCCGACACCTGGTTCATGAATCCGAGGGAGCCCGTCCAGGACTCAGGAGGAGACAGTTTGCTGAGCGTCGGGATAAGCAGCCGGTTATTGACTGTCAGCAGGCCGGCGCCCAGGGAGAGCAGTAATACCGGGTAGACGGAGGCCATCAGTACCTGTGCCATAATCCGCCGCCGGGCGACAATCAACTTGTCGGCTTGCTCAAGAGAGCGAGGCACGCTGCCGCTGCGGATACCGGCGCTGATAAGCGCGGCCTCCTCCCGCGGAACCCAGGTAGCGAGTACGTCGGGGAGGGAATGGCCGGCACTGTTATCGGCAAGCGCTTCAAGGCAATCTTCAACCAGTTCGATATAAGGATGCCAGCGGCGGCCAAAATCGGTATGCACCTCACCGATCATCGTCAGCGCCTCTTTGAATGATTTCTTGTTTTCCAGCAGAAAACGCAGCGTCTCGTAAAAGGGTTGACGGTATCTCCCGGTGAAGGTCCTGCGCACCAGCTCGTAACGTACGCGTTCTAAGAGGCTCATATCCTGCGCACGGTAGGTCACGGTGGAATACTCAGACATGGGGCACCTCACAGGCGAGCAGCTCATCTTCATCGAGAGGACACACCAGATCGCCGTCAAGCGGGTCCACAAGCCCTTCAGCCAGGCGTCTCAGAAGATGTATGCGACGGCTGATCCCGCCCAGATGCTGTAACCAGTATTGCCGCGCGACGGAGGTTCCGTGAGACAATAACAGGCTCATAAAACGGGCGTCGGGTCGGATCACTTCGGCCAGCACGGTACGTCCGGTCACGCCGCGGCTGACGATGCGTCCGGTAAGCTCAACCTTTTTTTGGCAATGCTCGCACCCGTCGGGGTGACGAAACCAAAGCTGCTCCGGTGCGCAAACGTCGGGTTCATTGCAGTATTTCTCCAGTCTTTCCCTGATATGCCCCGCAAGCGTGGGGGCCTTCTCAGACCAGGGCACGCGGCAATGCGGACACAGAGTCTGAACCAGCCGCTGACTAAGCAGCCCAACCATGATTTGCGGATCGGCAATGAGCTGAATATTGACACCCATCGAACCAATACGCGCAATAGCACCGGCCGCGCTGGGTGCGTGCAGCGTATCGAAAACGACATGGCCAGACTCGACGGCGTGGATAGCCGCCATGACGGAATTGCGCTCCTGCATTTCACCGATCACGATACCGTCCGGATCGGAGCGAAGTGCGGCAGCGTTGGAGTCTTCCCAGGCCTCCACCACGTGTTCCCGGGCACTGCTAATGGGCGTCACTGAGGTTTGAATAGCCCCGGCAATGCGACCCTCAACGGGATACTCGATGGTCAGCAGGCGTTTTTTACCCCCCGTACGGTCAAGCCAGAGTCGGCTAAAGGTGCGTAGCGTTGTACTTTTCCCGGACCCCGTTGGCCCTGTCAGCGTCACCATGCCTTCCGGTATTCTCAGGATTTTTTCAATCAATGCCTGTTGCTCTGGCAGGAAGCCAAGCTGCTCAAGTGTAGGCACTTTATCGCTGTCGTCCGGAATAATACGCAGCACAACGTACAGCCCGTCCGGCGTCGGCATGTGCTGATAACGCGCCCCGAACACCCCTGCGCGGCGGGCATACTCCGATGCCACCCTGCCCTTTTGCGCAATCTGCTCAAGGAAGTCAGTCGAAAGCAAGTCGCACATGGAGCGGTAAATCGTAGATACCAGAGACAAACCTTCGTCATAGGTCAGCTCATTAATGACTTCAAGCTCACCGTGTATGCGCATCTCAATGACGGTAATGTTTTCATTTTTGCTCAGTGTCAGATGAATATCCGAGGACAACAGCTGCCCCGCGGCCGCCATATAGGTCAGAGCTTGTTGCTGAGTTGCACTGAGATCCTGCATCTGCTGGCGAGGAATGAGCACTAGGCTCCCAGTATTTAACCGCTTATCGCGCCGGGCCTTGAGCTCACTGAGTGACACAAACTCTTTTGTGGCCAACGGATAGGCTTTGACCCTATCCATGACCCAACGCTGAACCCGAGGATCCGTTCGGCGGTTGGTGTCAATGACCAGCCTGACGGCCCCATGACTGTCGGGAACCTCCTCAGCCAGCACAAAATCCATAATTTCACTGTCCGGTTGCATGGTGTTTCCTTAATCAGAAAGACAGTTCTGTCCCGTCACTCAGTTTCACTGCATTCAGGGTGACCGATTTGACCGTCAGCTTGCTTCCCGGCAACTGATCGCCCGGAGAAATCTCGGTCACCCCACCCTGAGGCAGAACAATGCGGGCACGCAGCTGCGCGCCCTTTCCATAAATCTCCTGAAGGCGGACAGGCGCCGGGACACTCTTCTCTGACGGTGCTCGGGTAGCTTGCTGCTCCGCCCCCGCAGTCGGGGAGCCTGAAGGGATGAAAGGCAGCGGCGCGGGGGAATTGGCCACAGGGCTTGCCTGACTCATCTGAATTTCACTTTCGCTCTCACGCAGCTGCCGCGTGAGTCTGGCGGTTTGCACCTGCTGTTCCAGCAGGAAGTTCCGGGACTGAATGGCCTCGAGCTGGCCAATCGTGACATTCCCCGTATCGGCAGAGACCGGGCTTTCTGCCGCCAGGCACGGTAGGCTAAAGACAGCAAAAATGCCCAGCAGCCAGAGTCGGGAGGCGGGCTTAACGTTGTGCATAGAGACTCCCCTTAACGGTGTAGTCAAACTGCCCCTGTGGGCTGAGCGTAAAGGCAATACTGAAGAGACGAAGCCCGGTATCATCGCAGCCGGCAAGCATCCACTCCGGAGCCAGACGGGCATTGACCGCAAAGGTAAACTCACGCCAGTCCTGAGGGGGAGGAGGATTGGCTGCACCGGGGATGACTTCCGGCGGTTTTATCTCGGTAAACTGGACGTGGATGTCGCGCCGCTGCAGATGAGAAACAAAGCGCATCAGTTGTGCGTTGCCGTCGGGTACGTCCTCATCTCTCACGGGCTGAGTGCTGGCAGCATAGGGCACATTGACATCCCCGTTCTGTCCGCCCTCTTTCAGGTTGAACTCCGCGCTCTGCCCAAAAATCTGTTTAGCCCGGCGGGCAAAATCCTCCACCGTGGTACCGGGCATCGCCACATACCGCAAGCGCAGCCCCGTCTGGGTACATTCGCCGGCGGTAAGCCGCCATCCCACCACCGAAACAGGCAGGGGCTCGCGGGTAAACCAGCACTGACTCAGAAAAACAGAGGATGGCAATAGAGAGGCCCACGGATGTGCAGCCTTTGTTGGAACACTGGGCTTCGTCGCCGTCAGGGCCTGCGCTTTATACTCGGCCAGCGCAGCCGCCTGCCTGGCCCGCAAGGCCGCATCATCACGCCAGTAAAAGAGCGCGGCGCAGATACCTGCTACCAGCAATACCAGCGCGCCTAATTTTGGCAAAGATGGGATTTGACGCAGTTGAACGCGACGACGCTGCTGGCGAGTTAATGAACCGCTCAGGCTTTGCCAGGATTGAGGGACTTCTGGGGTCGCAGTACATTGCCAGCCGCGCTGCACATCACCCGGCTCATTGAACTCAATGAAACGTTCCTGGGCAGCGTTCACCTCTTGCAATGTTCCGACCACGTCTCCCATGACGGAGAGGCGCCCCCCAACCGTCGCAAAAAACACCCAGCGGTCAGCGCCTTCTTCAACACGATAAATGCCGTAGCTGTTGTCCCCTTCGTGTATTAAAAATGCAGCAGCCAGCGAAAACAGGCCAACGCCACGCCTGACCCGGGCAGGTCTGGCGAAGCCAACCATTCTGTTGGGTTTTCTGCCCGTCAGGATCCGATGGGTATCGCCGCGGTTATTGCGTCCAAAACCAATCCCGGAGCCCTTTTCATCTGCCCAGCGTAATCCTGCCAGCCATCCGCAGCGCCCCTGAAGAAGAACGGGCTGTGTCGCCGCTGAAGGACGATTTTCTTTAGGTTTTTTCATCATTACCTCAGCAATACTGGTGTAACTAAAATGACCAGGGTGGTGCGCGTAGTACTGCCATTTTGCCCTCCGCCAAACATGAAGTTGCCCGGCGTGAATGTTCCTTGTTTATCTGCTGAGGTGGTGACCTGGTCAGAGCCAGTCAAAACCAGCGTTTCCCCGGCACGCATATTGACTTTTTGGGTCAGCGCTTCCTGCTGGAACGTAGGAACGTCATTGCGGGTATTGCCATCTTTGCTGACAAAGGATTCAATTTTAGGTGGGCTGGAATAGCTGAACGCAAACTGCAGCTGCACATCACCGCTTTCCTGGATATACGGCAGCATGGTCATGAACAGGCCAGTCGTCAGAATGCTGGTTTGCATAGAAGATGTGACCCCGACGTTAGCAGTCGCTGTCGAGCTTGAGCTGGTCAGAATGCCTTTTTGATTGGAGAGTTGATAAGGAACAGGTGTAAGGTTTGTGGTCGCACGATTGAGCTGGGTGACAACGCTGACGTTACCTTGCTCAGACAGGGCCTTGATCAGCAGCTGTGAGCCGGAAAAGCGCGCCGCACTGCCGCTGGCCGTATCCAGAATGGAGAATCCTGATGAGACGGCATTGTCAGCAGCGTTAGTGAAATTACCGGAAAGTGTCGCGCCGGCCGTATGCAGAGATTTGTACACCAGCCCCCAGTCGAGTCCCATCTGTTCATTACGGGTCTGCGTTACACTGAGTACACGTACGCTCAGTTGCACCTGGCGGTTTAAAACTTTGTTCTGGTAATCGATATAACGACCAATGCGGTCGAGCACGACCGGTGTATCCGTTACAGTTAATGTTCCGCTGGCAGACGATAGCCAATAGCGCCCCTTGGATGGGGTGATCATGTTATCGATGGTTTTACGGATATCATCATAAAGATTGCTGCTGAGATCATAGGCTGTTTTTTGCGCCGAGTTGATATCCCCTGAGGTACCTGAGCTTCCCCCGCCACTGCTGCCCAACTGATTACCGGAACCTGAGTTAACCGACGCAGTACTGTCGATTTTGGTATTCAGGATCACCAACTGGTATGTACGGGTATCGAGCTGATAAAAAACAATCGTACCGTGGTCATTACGCGCGGACAGTCCAAGGCGGCTGGACACCATATCCAGGAACCCGCGAAGTTTGCCCTGCCATTTCAGGCCGGTGAGTACCGTGTCTGTCAACGAGACGGAAGCGACCTGCTGTGCTTGTCCCCCAATATTGGGCAGAGGAACCCTGCCATTATCATCCGGTGCAGGCAGTTTGCCCGTCAGTTGCTGGGTAGTGATACTCCCGCCACCGGTTGAGACCAGCGCCTGCAGGGCATCAGGTGTAATGGTTACCCTCAGACCACACATTGCCGTAATGCGCTGCCCAATCTCAGGCAGGGTCATTCCTTCAGGCCGGTTAATGGAGATATCGCAGTCAGGGAATGCGCTGTCTTCGGGCGTTGACACGACAGGGATGACAGGCTGGAGATTTACCCAGGGCTTATCCGTCCAGGTCACCGGTGCTTGCTGTAAATTCGTTCGGCTTTGGGTGATCCGTTGTGCGGTATCTGCATCGCCACTCGCCTGGCGGTCCATGCGATTAATTTCTTTGAGAGAACATCCGGCCAGCATCACCAATGCGGCCGTGATAGCAGCGCGGAGAACGGGTCGGGAAAGGCAAAACTTCAGCATTCTCGATTCCTTCAGTTGAGATAAACGACGTTGCCTTCCGCCACGCCGGCGGGAAGGGACAAATTCATATCGGTGCCGTCAGACATTTTCAGACGTCCGCCTGATACCGTGCACACCAGGGCTGAACCGACTGACTGGCTGTTCAGGGAATCGACCAGGCCCGGGCGATCCGCAGACCAGACCCAGAGTCTCCCTCCCTGAATTGCTGCCTGAATGTGACTGTCAGGGACCGGAACAATGCCAAACTGACCGACGGCAAGCGGCCCCTCGGGTAACTGGCGGGTATATCGCCAGTCATTGACCGCGCTGGCCAACCGAAGCATGTCCGAGGCGAGACGGCCAGCATTCACCTGGATCCCCTGACGCTCAAAGCGGGAGGCCTCCCGGATCTGAACGTTGCCGACAATCAGTAAAAAAATCATGGCCAGCGCGGCGATGGCGTACCCCATCAGTTACGACCGGGTTGGTCACTAACGGATACCAGGCACTGCATCCGGCTGGCGGCGGCGTAAAGCGGTTTGTCAGCCTGGCGATACAGGTCAAAAACCTGAACCAGCACCGACTCAAAGTTGCCGTGGAACGTCAGAGGCGCATCGATGCGGTAATCAAGTGATACCGGCCAGATAACGACCCAACTCCCGCCGTTGTCGCACTTCGCCGAACTTGCCCAACGGGTTAGCGTCTCTTTTAACGTGGACCCCACCTCGGCACGCCACAGCTGCCCAGACGGGGCTGCGGTTACCGGCGTGCCTGGGACAAACAGCGGGCCTGAGGCAGAGGTCGAGGGATTTTGTAAAGGAGGTGCTTTAGGCACCGGGGAAATCAGGGACGTTAATAAAGACGTCGTGCCCGCTGCCGCGACAGAAGGTGATGACGTTTTTGCTGGAGGTTGCACCGTCAGCCTTGGCTGTCTGGTTGGTGGTACAGCAGCCGAATATTTCGAGCCAACGGGGGTTGATTTACTCCCCAGTGTTCCGCTCCTCACGGTCGTCAGCACCGGAGAGGGTACCGGGACACTTTCCGGTTTCAGCACGGGTTTGGGCTGTCCTGCTGCGGGCACGGGAATCAGAGATGTAGCCGGATTATTGTTTGAGACTCCAACTGACGGAGCGGTGAACAGATTACCCGACATTCGCGGGGAAGCCGTCACTGTAGTCAGCGCACGGGAGGATACGGGCGTCGAGGCGCGTGGAGCGAAATCACGATAAGCATCACGAAGCGTAAAACACACCTCGCGGTTGACATCATCAACGCGTAAACGCCAGGCGGGGCCGGCCAGGACCTGCAACGCCTCGCTCAGACGAACGGGACCTATGGAGCGCTGCACGGCCGGTAACGGGCTGCTGAGCAACTCGGTAAATACGGAAGAGGATGCCGGGCAAAGAGAGTAACCAGACTCCAGCAGCAGGTAGCGGAAACCATCCCCGACGGAGCGCACTAACTGTGCTGGCATTGTAATATCGACCATCTGGTTTAACGGGTCACGCTGCGCATCCGCTGGCCGGGTGCTGATCAGGGTGTACTTGTCATAGCGCACCACCTCGGGCGACTGGCCCTGGTAGATATCGCTGACGCGGGGATTGGCGGAAATACGCGGCAACACGTCAGTGGACGTGCCGTTATTGGTGCATCCGCCGGTCAGCAATGACAGCGTAAGCCATGCCAGTTTGCGCCCGGGATACTGGGTCAGTTGTGCCATCAATGTTCACCGTAAGAGTATTCCTAATGAGAGACGGATATTCTGACGACGGCGTAAAGTGGGACAACGTTAAACTCTTTCTGAAAACTGAAGAAAAACCCTTTAACCGGGTTAGCGGAAGTGATAGTAGGACGTGGGCATTAGCGGGGAGTTCGCGAGGAGACATTTTTTTCAGCAAAAGGATAAAAAAAACGCCGGACAAGCCGGCGTTTCGTGCTGAAAAACTGATGGGGTTAATCAGGATAAAATTCACTGTCCATGATCTGTTCAAACGACCACGGACATGATTTTGGGAACGTGTTTTCATCCATCCCTGTTTCTCTTGCTGCAGACAAAATGGCATCGCCGTAAGCGTCTGTCGTCATCTCATCCAGCTCACGCTTTAAGCTTGGACTTTTTGAAAGACGACGCGCAACTTTACGACGTTGCTCTGCAATGGTCAGTTGCCAGCTGCGACCTCGATGGGAAGGCTGGAAAGCCCACTTAAGAAGATGAAGGAACAAAACCTCAAGGCGTGACTCCAGCTCGCTTCGTTGGCTATTGCCCATGCTCTCGATTTCCTCCAGAAGGTTCTGTGTATCTAACTGACCCAGGCTCCCGGAACGCAGCAAATCTGCCTGCTCCTTAGTCCAGCCATAAAAATCAGTATTATAACGGTTAGTCATAGTGTCCTCCGCCAACAGCGCACTTTACCTTCGATAAGGTGAGTCTGTCAGAGAAACGAACGCCAGTCAAAACTGGCGAAGAGTAATGTACACAAGGCTTCATACAGCGTAAGCGGCTAAAACCTCCGGGTCCTGAACATCAAAAAGTTCAGGTTCCATAAGGGCTAACACTTCCGGATGCTGACGCCAAAAAGGGGCTACATCGGCGAGAAGAAGCTGTCTGGCCTCACGCCTTAGCGTTTTAGCTGTAGAAAAATTATCCCACCCGCTTTCAAAAGCGGCTTCGGCGAGCAAGGCATCACATTGTTGATGAAGTTTTGCTGCCGCAGCGTTGTCTTTTACCGGGATGATCCAGAAAATTTTACCGTTCCGGATACACCCTCCGAGGACTTTTCGACCCAGTCTGTCATTGATGCAAACAGACTGAGCAAAGAAGCTTACCGGACCACAATCATGACCTAACTCAGCGTCATAGTAGTCTTTCTCCTCGTCCCGGAAAGCCCAGGCTCTCCGCTGACTGATTTCAGTAATCTGAGTGATAACCTCACTCAGCGTCGCACCGGTGCAAACACTGTATGTCTCTTCACGGGTGTAATTCCCGCAGTTAAGATCATCTTCCGGATACGTTGTAGTACCTGCGACAACGACCGAAAACTGACGAGCATAGACATCGGCACGAAGCGAAACGCCGGGTTCGTAAGGCGTGTGGATAAACTGAGGGTTAAGGTGAGTCATAAATATTCTCCGATAAAAAAGGAGAATCTCCCTGGGGGAGTTCTCCCCACAGGGTGGATGCTTACAAGCAATGAGTAAAAATACTGCTCAGGAAATACCGTAAAGCGCGCCGCGACATACTCCATATCCATAACCAAGGAACGGGATGTCGTCATCAAAATCCATCGGCGGTTCATTGCCCATAGACTGCGGCGCTGACTGTGACTGAGGTGTCCCGCTCGCAGGCGCTGCAGCAGAATGCTGTTTATTTGCAGGCTGACCACTTCCACTGGTGTTGGTGCGATTGCTGCTGCCCAGCATCTGCATAGTGCCCTGCTGTTTGACCACGATTTCAGTTGTCCAGCGTTCGACCCCTGCATTGTCAGTCCACTTACGGGTTTGCAACTGGCCTTCGATGTAAACCTGAGAACCTTTATGCAGGTATTCTCCGGCGATTTCAGCAAGCTTGCCAAACAACACCACTCGGTGCCATTCAGTACGCTCTTTCTCTTCGCCTGATTGTTTATCACGCCAGGATTCAGACGTGGCCAATGAAATGTTCGTCACTGCCATACCGTTTGGAAGATAACGAACTTCAGGTTCCTGCCCTAAAAAACCGATCAGGATAACTTTGTTTACGCCGCGACTGGACATATTGAATTCCTCTTAAAATAGGTGAGAGGAACACACCCGCTGGTGTGTTCCAGCTGGGTGTGTATCCGTGTCAGGTCAGAATGAATTGTCAGCGTAGCTTTTCAGCTGCTCTACATTCTGTCCCGGCGGAGTAGAGGTCGGTTTTTCGGACTTGAACACGATCTCGCCACCAATCTTTATCCACTCGACCGCAATAAGCCGGGCTTTTAAGCTTGGGCGACTTTCACCGGCGTGATCTCCTTTAGACAAGGTAAATACGTCAGCAGTAAGACCGCTCAGGACAAAACCAATCAGCACCTGTTTCTCTTCATCCACTGACTTTTGGCAGCGATTGATGAGCGAAACACTTTCCTTGCCTGCAACAGTCACGTCAAAACGGGTGTATGACGCATTGTCTGTCGGGCCGGTCAGGGCATTAATAACGGCACAGGTGAATTCACCGGTGGTGCCAGCCACTTTGCGGATGTTTTTAAGGTATCCGATGCCAGTAACATTGAGATTGAAATATTCAGCCTTAGGCTGAGAGGAAGAATGTGAAGCGTTGTTTGAAGCAGGGGTATTTGCAGTAGCAGTCATGATGCTCTCTCCGGAGTGAAAATAAACAGGTAGCGGAGAAACAATCATCCCGTGCGGGAGAGTGTTTCCCGCAGGGAAGTCAGTAACGAGGTCACTGACTGGCTGAATTTGTGAAGGTGGCCTTAACCCGAAGGTCTCTGTTTACAAAGGTTAACAGATTTAACGTAACCGCCCGAAAGCGCCATCTCTCAGGTCATGATGGCATTGGCATGTGATTACCCGAAGGCGTTCCTCTCAAATCACCGGAACATTGGCAGTTGTCAGAGACAACGATTGGCCTGTTCAGTTTTAAACCGCGGCGGGGAGAAGTCAATATAGCGGGTCTAAAAAATTGAAAATGGGGAGGCATAAATAAACAGCGGCACCCTAAGGTACCGCCATTGCGATCTGCACCATCGATCTGAGGTTAAGCTGTTTGCACAGCAGCTCCGGGGCATGTTCAGGACCCAGCACGGTTTTCACGGAGGTTATGTGCCTTACAGACTCTTCTCTCAGGTGTGGGAGCGGTCTGTCAGACTGTTCGGCCAGAACGCAATGCATGTAGCATTCTGGCAGACCGCAGTCACGGGGTGCGGCTTCAGAGCCACGAGAAACATAGCAAAATACATGCCCCACCCGCAATCGGTTAATTCTGCTTTGACTTACGGGACTTAGGCTTAGAAAGCTTTTTCTTCGCCTGGTCAGTGGCGTTGACGACGCCTTTGCATGCTGGGTATTTCTCACAGCTGTAAAACGTCCCTTTCTCGCCGTGCCTCAGCCGGGTTTTACTGCCACAAAGGGGGCATTGCGAGGTCGGGGGCACGCGGATAGTGACATTTTGAACCTGCCCCTGAGAAACGAGTTGTCGAGTCCAGCCCGTCTGTCGCGCCATAAAGTCTTCCAGTCGCATCCGACCTGCAGCAACCTCATCGAGCGCCTGCTCCCATAGTGCTGTCATACCCGGCTCTTTCAAAGGGGCAGGCAAGGCATCTATCAGATCCATCGCCACTTCGGTGGCCCGCAGATAGCGGCCCTTAATGACGATATATCCCCGCTTCAGGAGCGTGTCGATGATACCGGCGCGGGTCGCTTCTGTTCCCAGACCCGCATTCTCTTTCAGGACCTTTTTTAACTGCAAATCTGTCACGTAAGACGCCGCGTTCATCATCGCGGCTATCAGCGTATCGAACGTGAAATGCAGCGGTGCTTTCGTTTTAAGACTCTTCACCTCAGCAGCCGTCACTGTGCACATATCCCCTTTGTTCAGCGCGGGGAGCGCGTTGTCCTGCTCGTCCCCGGTGTTCTCTTTCCCGTCAGTGACTGAGTTAAACAATATTTTCCAACCGGGCACTACGACCACCCGGCCAGTTGTGCGAAAAAGCTGTCCCCCGATGCTGAGGTCCAGGCGTGTCACATCGCTCTCGTGCAAAGGAAGGAACTGGGCGAGGTAGTGGCGACGAATGAGTTCATACACCCGCTTCTCTGCGTCATTCATTTTTCCCAGGTCGCAGGCATGCTTAGTCGGAATGATCCCGTGGTGAGCCGTGAGCTTTTTATCATTCCATATACGTGAAGCAAAACGGGGATCCAGGGTTGCAATCACAGGTGTGAGGGAAGGGTCAGTTTTGGCCAGGGCGGCAAGTACCTGAGGGATTTCTTCACGCATCGACTCCGGCAAAAAACCACAGTCGGTACGGGGGTAGGTCGTGGCCTTATGGGTCTCATACAAACTTTGGGCGGTATCAAGCACCTGCTGAGGTGACATTTCCCAGAGTTTCCCACAGGCCTGCTGCAAAGCACCTAACGAAAAGGCCAGCGGAGCAGCTTGTGTCTCACGCTTTTTCTCCTGCTCAAGAACCTGAGCCTGCCCCGTCTGACGGCACAGTTGGGCCACCTGTTGGGCAATGCCCTGATGGACACAGCGTTTTTCCTCGTCGGTGTACATTTTCGCAGGTACCCACTGGGCAGCAAACGTCACATCACCCGCATGCAAAACCGCACTGACCTGCCAGTAGGGTTTCGGGACAAAAGCGGCAATCTCTCTGTCCCGGGTTACCAGAAGTGCCAGCGTCGGTGTCTGTACCCGACCTACCGACAGCACCCCGTCAAACCCTTTTTCACGGGCCTTTAATGTATATAGGCGGGTAAGATTCATACCCGTCAACCAGTCAGCACGGGCGCGCCCCAGTCCCGCATAGTATAAAGCCTGAGTCTCGTTACCGGGTTTGATGTGATTGAGCCCATCACGAATACTCTGTTCATCCAGCGCTGATAGCCATAGCCGGTTTACCGGTCCCCGCCACTGGCAAAAGTCCAGCAACTCCCGGGCAATGACTTCGCCTTCCCGGTCTGCGTCGGTGGCTATCACCACTTCATCAACCTGCTTCAATAATTTTGCGATTGTCTTAAACTGATCTTCCGTGTCCTTCTTCACTGTCATTTGCCACTGTGCCGGCAATATCGGAAGGGCTGAAATGTTCCAGGGTTTCCCGAACTGCTGACCATACGCCTCCGGAGAGGCGTTTTCGAGTAAATGGCCAACTGCCCAGGTGACCGTCACCCCAGGCCCCTGAAGGAAGCCGGTGCCTCTTTTCGTGGCACCGACTATGGCAGCGATGTCCCTCCCCTGAGAGGGTTTTTCACAAAGGAATAGGCGCATTCTCCCTCCTTTATTTAGCATTATCGCTATTATTAGCCCGGTAGCGGATTCGCAGGAGGTTAACACTGGCCTCATTAACGGGCGGGGAGAAAGCAGACCGATGGTTACCCAGCAGCACGTCAACATCAGGTTCACCAAGCTCCAAAACGGCCTGCTTCCAAACAGGGTTATTTTCGACTGCGTCCTGCCTGGAAACATTTACTGAGCGATAACTCATCGCAGTACCATAAATCTCACGAAGGAGGCGACTTCCTTCACTTAACATGTCGTAACGTTGTTGACGTGAAATCATTCCATAGTGCGAAGCCTGAAGGACCTGCTTGGCAAACTGATCAAAACCAAGAAGCAGAAAAACACAGCGGTAACCAAGGGGGGTATTACTGAACACCCGGATATCAAGGGGTTCAGAAACGGAAGCCTCACTTAACGTTGCCCCTTTCGGTAACCATTGCATGTCTTTTTCAAGACCTTCGATCAGCGACTGCATCTTTTTATTCGCGGCATTGAGCTTCACCTCCATCGTCCACATTGTGGCATCTGCCCAAGGATTATTCTTAAGAGAGTCCTGATTGATTTTGGATGCCAGACTGAGAAAACGCGGCATTCCCATGATGGCAGGCTTGCCTTTACTCCCCTCTACCCCTTTCTCTGCTCGCCTGCCCTGCCATAACCCAATCGCATAGTGGCTGTGGAGTTCAATTTTCAACTCTGAGTGCAATGCACCCGTTCTTTTCTCGGTATTATCCGCCATCGTTGTCACCGTCTTATCAGTTAAGAAGGAGCTGATAGTCCTGAAAATACAGAGGTCCCAACAACGTAAAAGTCTTCATTCATTTTCTGAATATAAGGCCACACCATCCCAAGGCCGGTTCCGAAATAGGTTAATGTGCATTTTTTGACCTTGTTGCGCCCCGCAACAAGGTTATTTTTTAGGCGACCAGCGATAATTATTAATCGCTTTATGGAACCACTAAAATATCTGGCTATTTTTTTATCTTGTTGCGGGCCGCAACAAGATTACTTTTTAACCACCTCTGTGCCCCGCAACATCGCATTCCGAATGTCAGCGATAACGCTTGAAACACTTTCGGCAGAGGCCCGTTGTGCAGGCCGTTGAAATACTGGCATCGGTGATAAGGCGGCGTTTGCCTGTCCGACAGTCTGGGACGAAGTGACAGCGTCGGGCATCACAAGTTGTCCATCACGGGCCCGTTTGAGCATGGCCAGCATCCAGCCCATAGGGTTGGTTAACTGGCCCTTACGCAGCTGTTTTTTCAGCATACCCATAAGCGCAGAAGACTCCGGCTCAGGCAAGGCAGCCAACTGAGCAGACAGCGCTGCCGCATCCTCCGTTGATATCTTGCTGGTCAGCGACTCAGGCAGTTCCGGTACCGACAAGCCCTTACCACCGTTCTCATCCGGTACGTACGTTTTTTTATTCACACCTTGTGTGAAAATACGTACGTTACAGTTCGATTTCCGAACTCCGGCGTAACTTGCTGATTTTAGACTGAGTTCGGTATCCGAACCCGGTTCAACGCTCCCCTCTTTTTCACTGAGTTCGGTATCCGAACCCGGTATCTCATAATGCTTTTCTGCGTTTTTTATACTGAGTTCGGGAACCGAACCCGGCTGATAAGCACGGCGTAGGCTAGCCATCTCCCGCGGCGCTGATGGCGAACCGAGCCGACTTTCAATCATGGCCAAACGCGAATGACGGTGACGCATGGTGGGGTCATTCTTAATGTCGGCAAGCACGGCCATGGCCGTCAAGCGAACTGCCTTATTACGGTGCTGGCAACTCGATGCAACAAGGTCAAGCCAACCGGGATCAAAGGTTTCCGCATCACGGCAACTGAGCGGTTCATCGTGCTGGGCATAAATGTTTCCCCTTACGCGACCGCGCGCATCACGGACGCGCTTACACAGGCTCAGCCAGCCGGTTATCCTTAGCATGAGAAGCACTCTGCTGATGGTTTCGCGGGACGCCTTTTCCGCATGAGGCGAAGCGAGCTGGAGTTGCAATTCATCGTAGGTAGGAAACACCGCGCCCTCATTTTGCTGCGCATAGAGGCGGATCATTACCCACGCCGTTTTATCCAGCGGCGAAAGACGCGTATCCATAAACAGCTGACGTGGAAAAGCATCATGCACGTTGCCCAGGAAAAGCAGGCCGCTGCGTTCGCTGGTGACGTCATTTTCCGGCGTTCTGCTGGCAAGGCTGTTCTGCATTCGTGACAGCGTAAACTCTACGATACTGTCTGGCGGTAATCCCATCTCGCGTCCTCTTGATACATGACAGTGACAGCACTGCGGGGCCATAAAGGCCCCGTTCCTGGATGTGTGCGTCATCGTAAAACTGTGCTTAACCTTCTGCGTTATTTCCTGATTTCACGGTTATATGTCTCGTGATTCATCAGGAACCAGCGGTGCCCGCCGTCTTTGCTAAGCATCCGCCAGAATGGACCGATATCAATTTTGAGATAGCCTTTTACATCCAGACGCTTGCATACCTTTTGGCCGCTCTCAAGAGAGTTCACCATCCCTATTGCTTTACGACGCACCGCAGGGGTGATGTGCTGACGCGGGTTGAAATCGAGAAGCTCAGTCATACCGCCTCCCGTTTATTGCCCTTACGTTCACGTTCACGACACCATGTGGTTACGCGCGTCCAGACGGCAGTCAGTGAGACATTATGGAGCTCGGCGGCGAGCATCATTACGTCCAGTGCGTCATGAGAGTCTGGAGAATTAAGACCCGATGCGTCCCACTGCGTCCAGATGCCGGCATCCGCCTCTTCATCCGGTGCCTGCGTACGCCCACGGGCGGTATCAATTCCTTTGAGACGACGCCGGGCACTGACCTCTGCCGCGCTGAGACCAAAGTAAGTCTGCATCAGCTCGATGGATCCGCCGAGCGCTAACGCCCGGTCAATGCGCTGCATGCGCTTCTGCTCAGTTCTGGACTGCTGAACGATGATCCAGAAATTGTCATGATTGATGCTAAGATTCAGTACCGACACGCTGCTTTGCATCAGGTAATGCAGGTCGTCGACGGTCAATTGACTCAACTGACGCACCTCTTCGATCGTCATACCTAAAGACTCACACCGGCGAATATTCCCTGATTTCAGCTCCATAAGGAGATGTGTCAATATGGCATTCGTTGCCTGAGATAAGTTTTGGCTCACAGTACCCCCCCGTTCATCCCCAAATCCGCAAGTAACCAAGCATCCGTCATCCAGCAGGCAGTGCATGCTATGAAAATCAGTGCATTACTCATCATCTTTTCCTCCGATCACGGACAAGGCTTTCAACTGCGACGTCTGACCATTAAGCCCCTGACTCAGTTGGGCTTGCCGCCCGGCCATCCAGCCTGATTCGCGGGCTTTTGAGTCACCGCGGCAACTGCGTGCCTCCCTTACATTAAGCTCAGACAGCGCCTGATTTCCGCATCGCTGTGTCAGCCAGTTCCGCAAAACTCCCGATTCTTTCTCTGAGGGTTCAAACGACTCAAGAACGTTCCAAACTCCCACTACCCAACCCTCACGAAACTGGTCAGCCCGGTTTCGCTTTGTTTGTACCTTGAGCCGTTTAAGCCGGTAGGCTGAGTGCATGTGCAAATCAGTGGCCTCTCTGAGCTGGCGGGAGAGGACAGTGAACACGTACAACCCCACCTCAGGACGTTCATTCAGTCCATAAAAATGCAGTGAACGCCGGCGGCGGGACTGGCCGGTTCGGGTGGCGGAGTGATGCCAGCTAAACCAGCAACGACACCCCGTGGCCATACATACCACGGCAGCCAGTGCATTCAGCCACCCCGGGATATTGATGGCATCGGAATAAATTTGATAACTGACCGCTTCCTGGACGTCGCCGAATACTAGATCCTGCGGTGAGAGGTTGTGTCGCTGCATAAGAATCTGTGCAAGACGCACAGCGCGCGCGGCCTCATAAGCGTTGTTATTGCGAGTTCCTAAAGCCATAAGCTTACGGATACGGCGCAAGAGCTTTTCATTATCTCCGGCTGTCATAGCGTTTCCCCGTACCAATGTGCTGATAATGTTCCCGGACTTCCTGACAGCCGATGCAAAAACGGACGCCACGAACCGCCTGACGGCGCGCTTCCGGGATGGCTGCTCCACAGTCCTCACAAAAGTGATGTGACGGTTTATCAGAACGGACTTCGTCAAGAATAAGACTCAGACTTGCCCTGAGCTGCTGCTCCGTGACTGCCTGTGCCATTTCATCATTGAGATCAAAGGTCATGGGAACCTCCCTTCGCTGCATCACGCTGTAACTCACGCAGGCGACGTAAAACGCGGATCAGGCGCATAACTTTAACGACGTGCTGATCGGCAAAAACGGGCTGGTCGCTGATAACCGGTGAGCCGAAAAAATTCAGGCAGAACATAAACATATTGAAGGGCTGCTTCGGAAGATTACCCGTCATGCCCGCCAGGAACAGGACGAACTCATTGCTGCTCTGTTCGGAAGCGTTGTAACCCGCTGATTGATTAGATTTATCTTCATAAATGCTCTCTTCACATCCCATAGCCTCTGCGAGTTCAAAGGCCAGACGGTAGGCCATGTCCTGCAGGTGCTCGATATCATCCTGTAGTACCGGGATGTGCCAGATATCAGTGACCGGCTCAAGCCCCGTCGCGGCAAAAGCAACAGATGACTCATGAACCACCGACTGAGCAGACTCATCAGATGACTCCGACAACGCGGAAAACAAACTAATATCATTAAATGCTGATTGCCCACTCGGCTCACCGCTGAGAACAGCTGGCCCACCATAAAGATCTGGCTGTGTCTCCGTTCGTTCCGCAGGGCGCAGCTGACTACCATCTGTAAGAGACTGCAAAGAAGCCGGTAATGTTGGAACCTCTACTTCAGCATTGTTATCCGGAGCAGGTTCAGGTCGGTTATGCGTTCCTGTCAGCGTGCCGGAGCGCAGCCCGGTTAAGTGCGTTTTATCATCAGGCTGCGGTGGGAACTGCCTCACTTCTTTTTCTTGTAATACTGATAGGGACGTATCCTGAACTGGGCTCATTACGGGCGGTGCAGGCGGTTCACCAAACATCTCTCGACGCTGCTGCTCTTTCGGGTCAAGCTCAATCAGCCAGCGGTCATAGTTCAGAGATGGGTGAGGTAATGCTTTGAGAAGCTCGCCAATGAGCTCATCGCGAAACATCTCAAAGGAGTACAGTTCTGGGTTATTGAACAAACAGCAGGTATTGGCGAAAACCTCATGAAAATCACGTTTAGCCGATACGTCAGGAGCGAATATTTTCCACGTTTTCTCAGCTGTCGAACGCAGACTAAGTAAAGGGGTTACCTGAGACCGACTTAGCCCTGAATCAAGAAGAATCGGCATAGAAGGGTATAAATAGGTCAGGGTATCTTCCATCCGGCTAATCCCTGAGAAATGTATCGGATAGCCCTGCTGATTAAGCAAATCGGAAAGCTCACGCAATGTGACACTCTTGCCGAGCTGTTCCTCCCAGATTGTCCGGGCTTTATGGATACCAAAGGCCTTTTCGATGTAGGTAAGATCACCGCGAACTTCGTTTTCAGCAAGATGCCCAATCACGCACTGGAGACGTCCAGGCCATGGCTTAACAATGGTCTGGATTCGATAGAAACGATCGTCCCCTGTCTCCTGCCAGAGTTCGCAAAGGATCTGATAACGGGTGTTCCCACCATCGCTGAAGATATACACATCTTCACCATCCGGATCGCGCGTTACTTTGGGAATAGAGTCCAATCCACGCGAGCGAATAGAGGTTTTGATATCATCGAAACGGGAGTTGCGCGACGTGCGCGGATTATCAGGATTTGGACGCAACTGATCTAATGTAAGCACCATCGGCATTTCACTAAGAGGAAGAACTGATGGTGAAACGTTATCGCCTGTAGTGAGCTGTGACGGTGATTTACCGCGCTGTAGCATGGCATCAGAAAGATTAATTTTTGTGAACTTGCTCATCGGTAAACTCCTCCTTGTAAGGCAGGAGCTCGATGAGACTCAAAACGGGTAAAGCGGCTGTCAAAACGGAGTGTGACCATCCCAATAGGTCCCTGCCTCTGCTTTCCAATGATCACTTCAGCCAGCCCTTTGTCTTCTGTGTCGGGGTTATAGACCTCATCGCGATAAATAAACATGATAACGTCAGCATCCTGCTCCAGCGCGCCGGAGTCACGTAGATCACCGTTGTTTGGTCGTTTGTCTGCACGGGATTCAAGAGAGCGGTTGAGCTGGGAGAGAGCCAAAACCGGGCACTTCATTTCTTTCGCCAGAGCCTTAAGAGAACGTGAGATTTCGGCGATTTCCTGCGTACGATTCTCCTGATCGGGGCACCGCATCAGTTGTAAGTAATCGATCATAATCAGTGAAGGTTTACCGTACTTACGCGCACTGCGACGTGCGCGAATTCGAAGCATCGACGGCGTCAAATAGCTGGTATCGTCAATGATCAGCCTATCCCGCCAGTCATTAGCGATTAGGCCAGCAACATGACTTATCCGAGCCCAATCCTCATCCTCCAGCAGTCCACTTTTGAGGCGTTGAAGCTCTACATTGCCCAATGAGGAAATCATGCGCATGAGAAGCTGTTCAGTCGGCTGCTCGAGACTATAAACCTGAACGATACTTTCCTTATGTTGCTCAAGAGCGCCCGTCACCATGCCCATTGCCAACGCCGTTTTACCCATCGATGGGCGTGCAGCCAGCAACACAAGATCACTGTCCTGAAGCCCGCATGTGCGAGTATCAAGATCGTCATAACCTGTTGGTGTTCCGGTTATCCCGTTACCTGACTGATTGCGCATTTCCAAATCGCTGATAAGTCGCTCTAACCCTTCGATTACGGAGGTACCTTTTTCAGGCTCTGCTTTTTCAGCGATATCAATGATCCGTTTTTCAGCCTGCTCGAGGATGCAAGAGATATCTGCACGGGGTGCAGCGACATCCCGACTCAGATCGTTACCCAAAGCAGCAAGCTGTCGCGCTCTGCTATAACGCGCAACAATTTCGCTGTACGCGACAATATTGGCCGCGCTTGGCGTGTTTTTACTGAGCGTTGCTGCGTAACCAAACCCTCCCACTGTCTCCAGCGTTTTTTGCTGATCAAGCGTGTCTGTCAGAGTGATAAGATCAATTGGTTTGCCAGCATCAATCAGGCGCTTCATTTCACGAAAATATGTCTGATGCGTCCTACTGAAAAAATCATCTGCGGTAAGGACAAGTGCAACGTCATCCCAACGATCGTTATCGAGCATTAAACCACCCAGCACGCCCTGCTCCGCTTCAACAGAAACCAGTCCTTTCAAGGCTTCCATGTTGGATTCAGCCATGTTTCGCCTCCATTTCTTTCAAGGCGATGCGGTCGAACTGCGGTTTCCATTCAGGGAAAAGTTCGCTTGCAAGGTTGTACATCGTGGCGAACGCAGAGTCGCTTACTCGGCCGGTTTTCTTTTCCAGGCGATGGGCAGGCTGACCCGCTGCGTGACCTTCAACGTAAATTTCGAGGTCATAAATGAAGGTGCTGAGCAGCGAGACTTTGATTTGTTCGCTGTGCGCGCTATACCGGCCATCGTTGATGATCTCTTCAAGTTGCTGGTAAGTATCACGGGCAAGGCGGGTGTACTTCATACAGTTAATGAGGATGCGTATTTCTGGGAGTTTCAGACCGAGGGCTGAAAAAGGCAGCAAGTTTTCCATCATATTGATGGTCCCGCGAATGAATTCCCTTACATCAGGCAGTACGGGTTTTACGACACCCACGGCCGTTCGCGTTGCTGCCAGAACAATCAGTTCCAGCATGATGGAGCGGGCTCCCTGAGAATCGACGATGATGACGTCATATGACTGGAAAAGAGGATGTTGCAGAACATTGCGTAAGCGTAAGCGACCATCCGGAGCGTGAAGCATGGCCGTCGGAAGCTGGGCGTGGGGATCGTTGGAAACAATCACATCTAGGCCGTGAATGACGCTATTGGAAATAATACTGGAAGGAGTATTGAGATCGGCAGTCTGCATGAGCAGCTCATACAAACCACACGGTGCTTCATAGGAAAGAGAGAAAATGCTGCTCGCGGTTGGCTGAGCATAGTCGCCATCAATAAGAAGGACTTTTAAACCTACATCGGCTAGAAAACCGGCGAGATTGGCAGCCTGAGTGGATTTACCTTCCCCACCCTTGGTAGAAATCACTGGAATTACATGCATTTAAACACCTGAATAGTTTATTCAAGTGTGTGCTCAATCGCTAATTACTATAATTTAACAACTCGGAGATGGGATTGAAAATCCCCGTGTCCTTGGTTCGATTCCGAGTCCGGGCACCACTTATTTGCATCAAAGCACGCTGGTTAAGAGATGAGATCCTTAACGGGCGGTAAATGCAGGGGCCGGTCATACGGAATGTCCTCCGGTGTTTTCAAGAGCGTTTGCACTGGTTGATATATCCAGAACTTGTCCCTCAAGATGGGGAACCTGTTCCAGCAGGTTCCCTTTTCTCGATCACCGTTAATCATCCCAGTCAACTAAGCGTGTGTCAACAGGTGTAAATTTCTTTCGCCTGTAACATCTGTGTGAAGTGACAGCTCAGCTTCCAGTGTTTTCCCGACAATATCCATCTTCAACTCCACATACTCCATGGTTGTACTGACGCTGCGGTGCCCCAAAAGGTCTTTTACCAGTTGAAGATTTCGTTCTGGTGATTTCATCAGTTCCGTCGCCAGCGTATGGCGAAAACGATGTGGCGACACGGTAAAACCACACTCTTTCGACAGACGCCGGAAAAAAGATCGGATCTTCTGATGGACCTTAGCAGCATCCCATTCCACATGACGCTTAAGTAGAATTCTGTTCACATCAAACAGATAATCTCCGTTTCCCGCCCCCAGTTCCGTTGATTTTTCTATCAGGTGATGCAGCCTGGGCTTCAACGCACTGACAATCGGAACCCGCCATTCACGGTGTGTCTTACTGCCCTCCAGACAGAGTTCCAGACACCCTTCACTAAGGTTGATGTCCCCCAGCCGGATATGCAGCAGCTGATTTAGCCGCATTCCCGTATATCTGAATGCATCCAGAACTGTCAGCCAGTACCACGCCGGCCAGAGCGCATTACGCCCGCCCCTGATACCGCGCCCTGTTCGTTCAGCCTCTTCAAATTGCTGCATGACAAGATAAACACGAATCAGTTGCGATCGTGTCAGCGTTTTTTTCTTCCTCGTATCCCGCTGAACATTGCTTTTATTGAAGGGATTTTTCCCCGGAGGAAGGATTTCATGTTCCATCCCGTAATTATACAGCGCCCGCAGGTGTGCAATTTTGTTGTTCCATGTCTGAGCCGATTGTTGTTTCTCCTGAAGAAGATAACGCCGCCACTCCAGCACCTGACGGTGCGTAATTTGCGCAGGCAGGGTATCGCCAGAATAACGCCTGAACCCTCTGACAACCTTGTTGTAACTCCATTCGGTAGCGGGTCTCAGCCGGTGAGCAAAAAAGTATTCTTCAAGCAGTTCATCCCAGGTTATTTCATTACGCATCTTATTCTTCTCCCAAAAAACCAAAACAGATCCCTGTAGAGATCCCTGTGTGTATCTTCCTTATGGAAAGAAAAGGAGCTTGCTGTCCTCCGGAGGCCTCACTCCTTTCAGACGGGCAGCTTTGATAAGATAACCATTAACCTTACTGAACCGCCCCTGTTTATCTTCTGAGCAGTACAGTTTCGCCCGGGTAAAACGCTCTCCTTTGCGAACACGATGTAGCTGGAGTTTTTCAAACGACGTCTGAATCTGCTCCCTGTGACTGTCACTTCCGGTATCTTTCAGAAAAAGAAAGAAAATATCCGGCACCAGAAGGTAAATAAAACCGGCAACGGAATGCACCCGTGAATCAGGCTGGTTGACGGTGATCCTGCCGGATGCCATACCGTCAGACAGCCAGGCGAGAAAATCCTCACCCGACCGTCGGGCATCGACACCGACATTAACCGGGTAGCCCAGCACTCCCTCTGTACCAGACGACAGACAGTCAGCACTGATATCGTTATGCTGGGGTGCATCTTCCATCTCAGCAGGCTCATCAGGAACGTCTTTCCCAACGGGCACCATTTCATCCGGCGCTACCGTGGCTGGCGTATTCACACCGGCGTCATCTGCAACCTCCGGGACTTCTACATCAGCCACTACAGAAAAAAGACTGAGCAGCATATCTGCATCATCCTGGCCCGGGCTGCCGTTATCCTGCTCTTCCGGCGACTCCACTGTACTTACCCCTTTCAGCGGTGGCTGTCTGTCCCCACCACCAGTATCGTTGAGTGACGTCATCAGCTCCGAAGCGGCCAGCTCCACCACAGAAGAGGATAAATTATCGTCCGTCTGAACGACCAACGTCCCCTCCTGTGACGTTACAGAATCTGGCGGCGCAATTACTACAGAAGATTCACCTGTGTCCTTCCGAAGCGCCGGTGAGTCAACCTTCTCTGCAGCCTGGTCGAGCAACGTCCTGATAAGAGGCATATCTGGAGAACCATTGCGGAATGCACAGGCAAGACTTAGCAGCGCTCCGGAGTTACCTGAAAGCCAGTTTATCGCTTCTGCGGGCATCAGTTGACCAGAGGCAAGCGCCGCCAGAGCAGAAGCATCATGCGCGTTCGGGGGAGAAGAACGAAACCGGAAGCGATAAGGTGTATCAGGCACAGATATGCCAGGTTGCCAGTTGAGGCCACTGGCGGTTTCTCCTTCAATACTGGCCAGTAATGGCAGGTGATAGCATAACGCGGCCCAGAAAATAACGGCCTGCCAGATAACACCCTGCGCAGCCTGTTCTTCCGGCATCGCACCAGGCGGAAACATATACCCCCGGGCAAGCCTGACAGCATAAGCGGTAAAACGCAGGCTTAAATCACCAAATCCCCCGGCATAAGCCCACCGGCCATCAGGTGCCGCCGGCACGTTCTGGGCCCGTTCAAGCAGGTGGTGCACAGGAGCCAGATAAAGTCGCTGATATACTTCTCCCGACAGCGCGTTATTTTCCCGAATTTTCTGCAGGGCATCCTGGCGCAATGCGGTGATGACCAGCTCCTCAGCCTTAACCGGAGAAAAATACCCCGTTGGTGCCGAAACGTGGAGTTTGTCTGATGCCTCTGTGATAACCGGCGTCCGGGACAATAAGGTTCTGATTTTATTTAACATGGGAAATTGCTTCTCCCCCATCGTTCTCCACGTCCCCCGTTGCCGGTTGTTCACAATTTTGCTGCTCTTCACCTGCCTTCAGGTACAGCATCAGCTCATTCAGCACCAGGGTCTTGCGGGCACGGGTCACGGCCACATACAGCAGATTTGTTTCATCCTGTCGCTCTTCGGCAGAAAGAAGCGGATCAGTGATGTCACAAAAATCCTCATTCAGAACGACAACTTCCCACTCCAGTCCCTTACTGCGATGCGCAGTGGACACGGTAACCTGCGCATCCTTTTCATGTGTCACAACCTGCCGGCGCATGATGGCCAACTTTTGCGGCAACGGAAAATACTCATCAAGCAACAGGATGGCCTGATTCATCTCCACATCCTGCGTCGCCTTTGCAATGGAGCAATATTCCTCAAAGTCCCGGTACTCCTGTCCAAGGCGGGGAGACTGCATCCGTTCAGGCATATCAGCAGAGAACCAGTAAAGATCCTCCAGTTCTTCCGTTTTGTACCCTTCAATTCCCCCCACCCAGAAGACTTTTTTCTCCTGCAGACTGGTGAAAAGCGCGGTTCCAATGACGCCAGAGACCGTCCGGCTGAGAACGGAGTAATGAAGGACGTCTGCAGGCAAATGAGCAATCACTTCATCATCCTCGCCGCTGCCGGTGACCTGCATCTCTTCCCCGGACATGGCCAGCAGCATGTTCGCTATTTGTGCAACTGCAGGGCCAAACCGAAAGCTGGTCGTCAGCCACAATCGATCGGCCTGCTTCAGAAGGGGAGAACTCAGCGCATTATTCGCACCACGAAAGCGATAAATTTGCTGGTAGCAATCACCAACCAGCACGACCCGGCAGGTCTGACTGAGCACAAAGGCACTGGTAACCGGATTGGCATCCTGAGCTTCATCAAAAAGAATGGTGTCCCACTTACTTGCAAGATTCGGCTCTGAAAGCTGGAAAAGTTTCAGATAAACATCATGCGTGATCGGGAAATCTGATTCAGTACGACTCACCTCATACCAGAGAACCTGCACTGCCCCCAGAATTTTATCTGCCGGGAGGCCATGACGCTCATCCTCTGCTGGCAGATGGATAATGCCGGGTTCCGGTTCAGCACTACACAGAAACGCATTCAGCCCCGTCAGCGCCAGACGCGCCAGCGGCCAGTGCCGGGTATTCAGCTTTCGGGCCACATCGGTAATACGCAGATTTGCTGTCAGCCGATTCCTGAAATGTCGGCCGAAATGCGACCAGGCCAGTTGATGGGCGGTTTTACACTCAACGTTGAAGGGAAACTTTTGCTCGGCTTCGTCGCGGATGGCTCTGTTGTAGGCAAGGTACAACATTTTGCTGTCCGGGTTCGCCTGAGCGAATTGTACCAGTGTGGTGGTTTTACCAGTACCTGCAAACGCATTGACCACAAGCTGATTGCCCTGCCATTCGATAATCGCATTTTGCTCTGGTGTGGTTTTCCAGCTCATTGGGTTCTCCGGGAGTGACAGTTGAACACTCACACTGTCACCCGTGTGAGCCTGCGGCGAGAAAAAACCAGATATCCATTTTCAGAAATAAAAAAACGCCCCCGAACGGGAGCATGATGACCCAATCATGCAGCATGATTTCGTCGTTGATATAGGCATTGGCCAATATACTTTATATAGTATCCACATCTAGTTGAGACAACTTAGAATAAGGACCATTTTACTAAGATAGATCCACCTCTGATATTAAGTTAAGTAAATTTTGTAATCCTTGCTGTGCGACAGGAACATCTTCATTATTATGCATAGAGGAAAATATTTGCTTTGAATGTGTTGATTCTGATAGCAACATGCTTGCTATTTTCAAATGCTCCTGCTCAGATGAGATAAATCCTATTGGTACGCTAATAGGCTGATGTTCTAAATGAAAATGAAAAAGCACACAAACCATTAGGCCAGGTATCAGTAGCAACTCTAATTTTCCATCCATAAGACAAATATCCGTATTGAATAAATACTGAAACTGATCTCTGTATTTAAATGCACGCTCTTTAGCTGAGTGATTCCTACCAGAAATCAATACATAGGTTCCAACTGGATAACTATTTTTTTTATTCTTAGAATCCAACAAACGATCAATCTTCTGCACAAACTCTCTTGCACCGCGAGTTCTCGCCCAAAGGGATAGTTGTGGGGCAAGCCACAACCCACTTTGAACGGTGTTTTTTTCTAAAATAGGAACCATATCCATCTTTTCACTACCACCATCCGGTGTTAAAGCACTATCTTTTTTAACTAATAACTCTTCCTGTTTTAATATTTCATCTCCAATCTTGGAGAGAATTAAATCAGCGTTATTTTGTAGATAAAATGCTCCTAGCAATGGTGTAACTCGTTTAGTATCATAACCAACTACACGCGTTAAATGAACATCTTGAACATAACGACGCAAGTCAAATGCATCATTCGAAACATAACGTTCAAACAACGAATCATTAAAATGATGAATGAAATCTATAAAGCTATTATTTTGTGGGCGATTTTGATTTGAAAGGGCATCAGTAATAGCCTCAGATATTTCAAGCCTATGTTTGAATACTTCATTATCTATGTCACGACGAATATTAACCTGGCCGTCTAAGTCCAAATGAAATACACAAGGCAGTGGGATACTAAAACGTTCACCAGCATCTACCGCACTAATCTTATAGATCTCCGCTTTGTTTTTTTTACAAATACTATGAAAGTGTTCTTGAAAGGCCTGTTCCGCATATTGGATTGTTCTAGATTGCTTCTCAACATTTCGAGCTGCCAACTCTACGAATGAATTTACACGTTTTAATCTGTTAGGGCGTCCAGCTGGGCTAAAACTTATTAGATCAAAAACAACTTCAGAATTCCATTCCTGGATTTTAAAGAAACGAGGTAGATGATCTGAACTATCTTGAAAACGAGTTAAAGCATAAGGAGTTAATTCTAACAGTTCATCTTCATTCCATTTAATCAGGCGCTCATTAAGTAATGTCTGTATTACTGCGTCCGTTTCCTTTTTCGTAAACCCGAAAAATTCTTGAATTTGTACAGGACTCAATGTACCACAAACATAAGCAATGCGAAGCGCGAACTCAGTAACAACAGGTAATGCCTCCTCAGCACTTATTGAGCATTCGATAGCAAAACTTTGTGCGGGAATCGCGAAAGTAATTTCATCGACAGCTAATATTTCTCTTAATTTTTTTTCTTCCAATGTAATCATTTCTGCCCCTCCTCAATGGCTAATGCTTGAACCAAATTGAAGTTATTCCCATCACGATGTGTTTCGATGTAAGCTAATACACGGCCTAATGCTGAAGTTTGATGCCTCTCTCGCCACATGCGAGCTGCTCCAACGATTACTAATCTATCCATTGCACGAGAGATAGCCACATTAACTCGCTCCGAACTGCTAAGAAATCCTTGAATACACTGATTATTATTACGCGTAGTTGCAACAATAATTATCCGATTTTCCTTACCTTGATAGCTGTCAACTGTATCAATCTTAATAAGATGTCTATAACCTGTAGCCCAATCTTGTTCACTAAGTAAACGTTGCAATAGACGCTCTTGATCTGCATACATACAAATTACGCCGATTGGTTTTTCTTCCTCTGACGTTTCATCCATTAAACATTGAATGAAGGATTCTGCTGTACATATTGAACGTAGCGTATCAATAATTTCTCTGGCTTCATAAGGATTATCAAACCCAGGATGTTTCGCCCTATCGTAAGATTCCCCTTCAGCATCAGAAGTATCAACCCAAGTAACAATCGAACCCAATCTATTAGGTAATTCATTAAACCAAGGTTCAGGGCTTCCACGTCCAGACTCTAACGGTTTAGGATAAAAACAAGCTGAAACCATTTCGCCTATTGGTGGGGCCATCCTATATTGAGTGCGCAATGTGGCTCCGACCTGTATACCATAATTTGATTCAAATGCACGTTCAAAATCACTGCGTGTGAGGACTGAGCGATCAGGGTAGTTTAGTTCTATCGATATTTTTCGCACCACTGGTTCAGGATACAAAGGAGGCAATTGACGGTGATCACCGACCAATAACACTCTGCATCCTGACTGAATTGCTATAGCCAACTCACCTGGAGTCGCACGAGCAGCTTCATCTACTATCACCCAATCATAGCGATTTTTTGCTACACCAAATTGTGAGCGTCCCAGCCCCACGCAAGTTCCACATACTAGTGATCGAGTCTTCGCAAGAAACTCTTCAAAATTACCTCTCAAAGTGCCTAAGCGATCTACCCACTCCTGAGACATTGCAATTACTTGTTCCAGTCGAGACACTGCATCTAAAGAAGTTACACCAAACTGATTCATTGCCTCACGGCTTAATTGATTTATCACTTCCTCAGGGGCACCCTCTCCCACATAGCCAAACTTTTCAAATGCAATTATTTTAAAGCGTTCAAGTCTCTGATTGATTCGAGCAGTCAAGGGATTATTACTATTTTCTGATATTTCTCTTTTGTTGAGATTTGCGGTTAATCTTTCAATTTCACGACTCAAGCGTTTAAGTTGATACTCAATATCAAACCATTTTTCTACAAACTTGTTAGGAAGGCCTAAATTGCGGTTCATCGCTGAAATTCTAACTCGCATTTCTGAGCGGAATAAGTCTCGATAACTTTGCAGAATAGAAGATGAATGATGTGGGTGAAGTTTTTCTGATACCATTCCTTCTGCACCAAATCGAACAACATCCAGCGGCAGATTACTGTGCTGACAAAGTTCAATTACTTTTTCAGCAGCATTATTTACAGCTTCATGTGACTGACTTGCGAGAAGTATACTTTGGGCTCCTTGTGAGAGAGCATAATGAATAAATGAAGCAATGAATGAAGTTTTCCCTGTGCCAGGAGGACCTTGTAGAAGACTCAATGGACCATATGACCAAAGTTTAGCAAAGGCATCTCGCTGCTGACGATTGAGTGAAAAAATTAGCCCGCCATCTTTGTCATATCGATTATAAGCATCAAGGTCAGAATCACTTGGTTCTGGTTGCAGATATTGGGGGGGAGGGCAAATTAAAGGATCGAAATAATTAATTAATGAAGGGATGGCAGCCTCAGAATTCAAAATACGTGTAACAGCATGACGCCTACGTCTAAAAGACGATAGGTCCTGTTGGCTTCGTAATTTCAAAGTATCACCAATATTCGTCTGGATACGAATTCTTGGACTTTCAAGTACGAGAGTAGACTGAGTAGTTTCTCTTATATCAACATTCCCTACACGTATCAGTTCACCATTAATTTCTTGTAATGCCTCAACTTTTGCATCAGATTCATAGTCTAAGGATTCACCTTCCTTTCTGTATGGTATTCGCAATTTCTCATGGCGCTTGTCCATATCCCTGATAACTGGTGCAGTAATTTCAATTTCAGGTAATGAGTCCTCTTCTGCGTCTAAAATTGCACGCCAAAGCGATGCTGTATGTGGTTTAGTTTGCACTCCAGCTGAAGGTTCTAAGCTCTCTACATCTTCCTCATCGGAAGGAAGTTCCCCACCAAGAATGCTATTCTGAACCTTTAATATTGCAGAGAAAAGCTCAGGCATAGTCTTTAGATGCTCTAATAACTTACCAGGATCATCTACCGATGAAGGCTCAAGTAATATAGTTGCCTCCAGTTGTGTAATAGCTTGTGATGCCATACGTACAAATAAACTATGGGCTATATCTTTAATGCGTAAATATGCAAAATCTAATTTGGTTGCCTTTAGATAGATTTGTAACTGTTTACGTACTCCAGAAAAGGATACTACGACATGAGGTTGCTGCTTTGGAGAACGAACTCGTTCTTCACTAATACTAATATGAAATACGCCATTGTCATTTATTAATTCTTGGCTAGACGTCAGTTGCCTCATCAGTACTGACAACCTCACCCCTTCAATTATTTTAGGGGGATTAATTAGAGTTTCTAAAACATCATTTATTCGATCAAGAGAGTAAACATTAAAATCCCGCCGCATACAACTTTCGATCTCATTTCGTAAAGCAGAAGGATCGACCCCCTCCCAATTAACGGTGTGTTCTAAAATTTCATTGCACACTTTAGCTACAGCGTAACAATCACGTTCTTCCAAAGTCATAGATTCGAAGTCTGTAGGTATATATGCAGGAGTAAATATTATATTATCACCGGAGCAAGGCATATCAAGTGCATCAATGAAGCGAACCTCTCCCTTTTCTATTAGAATATTATTGGGATGCAGATCACCATGTTGCAATTGCATAGCATGTAAATGCAATACTGCCTTAACTATTTTTTGGCATAGTAATATTAATTCATGACCTACAAAATATGATTCTACAGCATAATTAATAAACTCTCCATCCATCCATTTTTGCACTATATAGGTTCCGGCATCTGAGATGCCAAAATCAATAACTTCAGCAAGAGAGGAGCAAGGTTGGGATTTTACCAAGCGAGCTTTGTCGAGAAAATTTTGAAGTTGCAAAGCCTCTTCCGGCCTTTTTATATCCGGCTTACGTCCGTACCATATTTTGACAGAAACACTTTCACCAGAAAAAGTCGACTTGTATATATGACTTACACCTTGTTTTATATTTTCTTCAATAGGATAAATCACCATTGGAATTAATTCACTTCGATAATGTTCGAACCTACGTAAATCGATACCTTCATTTTCCGGATACCCTAACGGTAATGAATTAAACGAATCAAGCATAATTCGCGCATTTGAAAAACGTCCTGCAGGAATTAAATTCAAAGCAGTTTCAAACCAGGTGTTAAGCTGTGGGTCAACTTCAAAACCCGTTAGATTATCCCATACAAATAAATCTTCTTCTTGTTTTGGAAGTTTCAAAAATAGAATGTGATGTATAACTACGGCCAATAGATAAACATCTCTACGGAATGGATCACTTGCTTCACCTTTACCAACCTCTGAATCTTCAGGTAAGGTAGTTTTACCTGCGCGAAGCTGTTCACGGAGAGAACCAACAGTTCCTAACTCAGGAAAATATGCAGTCAGAAAGCCTGATATAGATATTTTCGATGGACGTTCTAACCAAAGAGTATGATCGCTAATATCACGGTGAGCAACACCCAAGTCATGCAAATCAGCAACATGAGATAAAAGAACCTTCACAAAATTAATTCTTTCACAGAATTCTAGGTCCTCACCAAAACGATGAATGAATTCATTAAGCCTTAATTGCCTCGACGGAAGCCTGTACAACTCACAGAAATCCGCATCTATATCATCTCGAGTTGGATGCGACAGTGGTTGCAAAACAACACTATCAAGCTGTTCATTTTGCTCATGAATAAAACCCAGAACTTTATGCTCTCGTAATGCTATACGGGCTCGTTCATCAATAGTATCTGCAATACCAGATAATGCTGAAAAATCCCATCTTCGCAATAATGCTTCATGTCGTTGATCATCCTTTTTGACAGATTTGTACTCCTTGTACAATCCATCAGGATGAGGAAAAGTAGCTTCTCCAACAATTTGAAAATTATTAAATGAAAAACTTGAAGGCTTAAAATCCCTTCCTTTAAAAAATGGTGTGAACACCTGCAAATACTCACATGGCTTGCGCGCTTTTAGTGGGCCAAATTCGCTTTGGTACCCCCCAGATTTGGCAATTTTCAAAAACTGTTCGAGTGTACAAACAAATGATTTTTCATCCTCTGGAATTTCAGAAAAATCAGCACTACCACACATAACAACTCTGTAATCGATATATACTTCTACTGCTGGCACACTCAGTCGAGCTTTAATCTTTGATGAGAGAATTTTCCACTTATCTGCAAGAACTTTGACTGGTGAGCGCCCCATATCATCACCATCACGCAACCAATGATCGTGCATTGGTTCAATTTTTCCACGCCATTTCTTAAGTTCCACGATCAGAAGTCGATCATGCGTAAGAAGAACCAAGTCAATTTCTCGATCTCTATAAGTTGTGTCCATCATCATGAAACCAGCATAACCATGCCATTTTTGGCTAAAACTGGATGCATTAAAAACGTCTACCATCCTCTTAATTGCTTCTTTTTCTGAGGCATGGATACCGTCACTACTTAAAATATCAATCTTCATTTTTATATTTTCATTAGGAGTTCCGTCATGTAGACGCTTTCCAACACACTTAGTGAAAACGCAATCAAAATGACAGATAACTCGTGAAATCAGGGACAAAACGCAGAACTAACTCCGCAGGATCCGCACTGCATATCACCATTCAATCATTGGTGAATTTTTCACCACCCGCCATGAGAGCGAGTAACATCTTAATTTTCATAATGTTAATGGTTAAAAACATGTTTCCCTCGCACTATTTGATTTGCCAAACTGATCAGAGCCGTATTTACAATACAATCATAGCATTACGCACTTTTAAGATCTGCATCAATGGCTGTATCTTGATAATGATGATCAGAAAGTAGTGGTGAGAGCTTTTCCAAAACAAGACATGGGCATAACTTCCATTATCATTGCTACGTGGATAGCCGTCATTCTTCAAGTTAAACGTCTGCCTTTAGCTCGTAGTTGACTACGGCCGATTCGACGTTAGTTTTGTAGCAGAGCGGACTTGTGGTCATTGCTGGGAACGCAACCATAAAAAATTCGGAGATGAGCTACTGACAATGCATGGCAGACAGAAGCGTAGCCGTGACTACACCCCATTGTTTTACTTTCTGATATGAGAACAACTGCAAACATACACATCTTACTTTCGAATGTTCACAGCCTGACATCCACCAGCTATGCTGAACATAGAAAAAACGCCCCCGGAGGGGAGCGCTATGGTGTAATTATGCGACCTTTTTTCGCAGTGAATGCAGACGGAGCGACCAGTTACCGAGATAATGGCCCGGCGTCAGCAGTACCCGCCGCCGTTCGTCACACAATGCGTTGCCAATGACGACCTCGCCGGCCACGCCGCAGAGTGATAACTGGATGTAGGCCATGCCAGCGGCCAGCGGATCGATATCCGTCGCGGAAACCCACAGATAGCGGTGTGACGCATAGCCTGCCTGGTTAAGAGCATCGGCAAAAGCCAGTACCATGCAACCGGCACCGCAGGCAGGCTCGCTGAGAGTGATGAAAGGCTTTTCATCAAACATAGCCTTCACATCCCCCAGTTGCAGCTGCGCCATCATTCTGGCCACATCCCAGGGGGTGAAGAACTGGCCGCGATACTTATCGCCCAGTTCCAGCTGCATAAATACGTTACCCAGAAAATCACAGAACCCATTCTGCAGCCCGTTAACCACATGAGTCAGCAGTTGCGCCATACGGACAACATCCGGCTTTTCATAACCACCGATTATTCGAAGATATTTAGCTTCTCGCTTTTCGCTGAAACAGAGACGGTTCTCCAGTGCAATAACGCTGCAGCTGACAAAATCTTCGAATACCTTATGGCGGTGATGTGTTAGTACCGATGTAAAAATGCCCCACATGCCAATGTAAAACTGACCCACCATGGGTAAAACTGGCAGTTTTAAGC
>NZ_JBYUWC010000003.1:0-293264 GCF_058137865.1 Erwinia sp. 009765445 | reverse complement strand
GAGGGACTTGAACCCTCACGTCCGTTAAGACACTAACACCTGAAGCTAGCGCGTCTACCAATTCCGCCACCTTCGCGTACCATCAATACAACAACGTTGTATTGCAACCACGGAGGCGCATTCTAGAGATTTTCCCCGGCACGTCAACAGTTATTTAGCCGCCCTGAAATGATTGCTGGAAAAAGCAACGTTTCCGGATGCCGGTTGCTGAATCAGTCGCTTGCCGGAACAGAGACAGGCGGTGCAAAGACCGCCCGCCGCTTAACGCTTCGCTTTAGCCGCGCGAGCCAGAACTGCGCGATAAACCTTAAAGCGGCCGGTCTGCACCAGCACTTCATGGCTGCCGAAAGTCTCGTCCAGAATCTGCGGATACGGCAGGAAGGCGTTCGCCACAATGCGTAATTCACCGCCTATATTCAGATGTTTTGCTGCGCCACGGATCAGCTGCTGTGCGGCATCCAGACTGGTCTGCATACCGTCATGGAACGGTGGGTTGGAGATGATCATGTCATAGCGGCCGTTAACGTCGGAGTAGACGTTGCTGGCAAAGACTTCACCTTCCAGATCGTTAGCGGCCAGCGTGGCCTTACTGGCTGCCACGGCTGCCGCGTTGACATCGGTCATGTACAGGCGGACTTTCGGTGAGAAGCGGGCCAGCATGGTGGACAGCACGCCTGCGCCACAGCCGATATCCAGCACTTTGCCTTTAGTGTGCGGCTTCAGCGTGGAGAGCAGCAGGTTACTTCCGACATCCAGCCCATCGCGGCTGAACACGCCAGGCAGCGTTTTAATGGTCATATCACCCAGAGGGTACTCACCCCACCATGCTTCTGCGTCAAACACCGGCTGCGACTGCAGCTGACCGTGATACAGGCCACAACGACGGGCGCTGTCAATCTTCTTCAGGGTGGAATACTCCTCCACCATCTGCTCTGCGCTGCGGACTCCGCTGCGGTTTTCACCGACCACGAACAGATCGCTGCCGATCGGCATCATCGACAGCAGGTTTTCTAACTGAAACTGTGCTTCAGGTTTGTTCTTCGGCCAGAAGTAGATCAGCGTGTCGCAGTCAGCGACCATTTCCGGCGTTGCCACCAGGCTGAACTGCGCATTCTCTCCCAGCGCACGCTCCAGCATCTGCCAGTGATGATATTGTTGGGTATGCACCCGGCTCAGCGCAGTGTCCAGTTGGGCGGGCAGGTCATCCTGCAGGTCGCCAGCAAACAGCACGCGGCGTTGAGTAAACTCATCACTGTGGCGCAGTATCACTTCACTGGCCGGGGTAAATGCAGACATCGGTGGCTCCTTGACTCATCAGAGCGGGGATTATACCCAAATTAGCCGGAGTTGCAGCCTGAAGTCGTCAGGAAGCCGGGGTTTGTTGGCGCAGATCCGCGAGGTTTGCTAGCATAGCGTCGCAATCGGGCGACCAGACAGGAATAAAGATGTCTTCCAGACGTGACTGGTTATTACAGCAAATGGGCATCACGCAGTATACGCTGCGGCGTCCGCGTGCCTTAAAGGGCGAGGTTTCAGTCTCCTTGCCTGAGCACACCCGCCTGCTGATCGTGGCTGATGTGCCGCCGCTGCTGACCGATCCGTTGATCGGCGATGTACTGCGGGCGATGCTGATGCGCGAAGAAGAAGTGATGGTGTTGACGCCGGATCAGCTACAGATGCTGCCTGATGATACTCACTGCGTCAGTTGGTGCCTCGGGCTGGCCGCGCCTGTCGCCGTCGGCGGTTCTCAAATTGCCTCGCCGGCGCTGGCGGAGCTTTATCACAATGCCAGCGCCAAACGTGCGCTGTGGCAGCAGATTTCCCACTATGAATCAGATTTCTTTACTGACACCGCAAGATCTTGAACGCGCTTTCGCTATTGAACAGCGCAGCCATGCTTTCCCCTGGAGTGAAAAAACGCTGACCAGCAATCAGGGTGAGCGTTATCTGAATTATCAACTGGAAGTTGGCGAGCGGATGGCCGCTTTCGCCATTACTCAGGTAGTGCTGGATGAAGCGACGCTGTTTAACCTGGCCGTTGATCCGGACTTCCAGCGGCAGGGTTTAGGGCGTGAACTGTTGACGTTCCTGATAGCGCAGCTTGAAGAGCGTGGTATCCAGACGCTGTGGCTGGAGGTGCGGGCCTCAAACCGTCCGGCAATTGCTCTGTATGAACAGCTGGATTTCAACGAGGTTTCCCTTCGCCGCAATTACTATCCCACCGCCGACGGTAAAGAAGATGCCATAATTATGGCGTTAACTATCTGAAAATACACACGTCTGACCAACAAGGGGTTCTCCTGGATGCTTAAAGACTGGGACTGGATTTTATTCGACGCTGACGACACTCTGTTCCATTTCGACGCCTTTGCGGGTTTGCAGCTTCTTTTTCAGCAGTATGACGTGCAGTTCTCCACAGCAGATTACGATGAATATCAGGCGGTGAATAAACCGCTGTGGGTGGAGTACCAGAACGGTGCCATTACCGCCCAGCAGCTGCAGCACCAGCGCTTTGTTGGCTGGGCTGAGAAACTGAATGTTACCCCAATCGCTCTTAACGATGGCTATTTGCGGGCGATGGCGGAAGTGTGCGTGCCGCTGGCTGGCGCGGTGAATCTGCTGAACGCGCTGAAGGGCAGAGTGAAGATGGGGATCATCACTAATGGTTTTACCGCACTGCAACAGGCCCGCCTGGAGCGTACCGGTTTCCTGGGGTATTTCGATCTGCTGGTGATCTCAGAGCAGGTCGGCCACGCCAAACCGCATCCGGCGATCTTTAATCACGCGCTGGAGAAGATGGGCCACCCGGCTCGTGAGCGGGTGATGATGGTCGGAGATAACCCGGATTCAGACATCCTCGGCGGGATCCGGGCAGGAATGGCGACCTGCTGGCTGAATGCGGATGAACGCCAGCTGCCATCCGATATTACCCCCACCTGGCAGGTAAAAAACCTGCAGGAACTGGAAGTGATTCTTATTACTTAAGTTTTGATTTTTTAGTTTTTTGTCTGCCGGAATTGCAGCGATCTCACTCACTACAGATCGCTGCACCATCATCTCCGCCTCTCGCGATGTATTATTCTGAAAATTTACTCCCTGAAAAATCTCCCTGCATTTTTCTGACCGATCAGGTCCACCCATTCTTTTCTGTATATAATATTTAGCTATTAAAAATTAACATTTTTTACTCTTTTAAGAATAAAAATAACAATATTTCACACCTAATGTAGGATAACTCCTGGGTTATCCGGGCCATGTTCGCGCCTCATTTATCAACAGAATTATCACCACTGAGAAAAATCATGTCAGAGATCAGCCGCGCCGTATTGTTTGGCAAACTGGATACGCTGTTGTTTACCTCGCTGGAAAGTGCCACCGCGTTTTGTAAGCTGCGCGGTAACCCCTACGTTGAACTGGTGCACTGGCTGCATCAGCTTATGCAGCAGCAGGAGGGCGATTTACAACAGCTGATCCGCTATTTTTCACTGGATGAAGAGGCGCTGACCCGGGATATCGTTGCGGCGCTGGATCGCCTGCCGCGCGGTGCCAGTGCGGTATCCGATTTATCAGAACATATCGACAGCGCCGTGGAGCGTGCCTGGGTTTACGGTTCGTTAAAATTCGGCGTCCAGCAGATCCGTGGCGGCCATTTGCTGATCGGTATGCTGAAGACGTTTAACCTCGCGAATCTGCTGAAGAGCATCTCCTCTCAGTTCAGCCGCATTAGTGCCGATGTCCTGCTGGAGCAGTTCGACAGCGTGTTTGCCAACAGCAAAGAGGCGCAGCAGGTGGTCTCAGCCCCGACCGACCTGAACGGCGCGGTGCCACAGCAGAAAGGCACGCTGGCGCAATATGCTCAGGACCTGACTGCCCGTGAGCGTGAAGGCAAAATCGACCGGGTTGCCGGACGAGACGAAGAAATCCGTCAGATGGTCGATATCCTGATGCGTCGCCGTCAGAACAACCCTTTGCTGACCGGTGAAGCGGGCGTGGGTAAAACCGCGGTGGTGGAAGGTCTGGCGCTGCGTCTGGCGGCAGGGGATGTGCCAGAGCCGCTGCAGGAGGTACAGCTGTGGCTGCTGGATATCGGTATGCTGCAGGCAGGCGCGGGCATGAAGGGGGGAGTTTGAAGCCCGCCTTCAGGCCCTGATCAACGAAGTGCAGTCCAGCCCGACGCCTGTCATTCTGTTTATCGATGAAATTCATACTCTGGTCGGCGCAGGTGGCCAGCAGGGAACAGGCGATGCCGCTAACTTGCTCAAGCCAGCACTGGCTCGTGGTCAGCTGCGCACTATCGGGGCCACCACCTGGGCCGAATACAAAAAATATATTGAGAAAGATCCTGCCCTGACTCGCCGCTTCCAGACTGTCCAGGTTCAGGAGCCGGACGAAGAGAAAGCGCTGTTGATGCTGCGCAGCACCGTCAGCCCGCTGGAGAAGCACCATCGCGTGCTGCTGGATGAAGCCGTGGCACCTCTGGATACTGCCTGCGCCCGCGTGGCTGTCAGCCAGAGCGCACAGCCGCCGCAGCTGGAAGACTGCCTGCATCGCATCCATGCGCTGGAAATCGAGAAAGAGATCGCCGGACGTGAAGCGAAAGTGGCGATTGGCGATCCTTCGCGCGTGGAGCAACTCACTGGGCAGCTTGCTGCGCTGACAGTGCAGAGCGATCGGCTGACCGCCCGCTGGCAGGCCGAACGCGAGCTGGTCAACGGTATTATCGCCCTGCGCGCTCAGTTGCATGACGACGAAGTGGAAGATGCTGCCGCCCTCCATCAAACGCTGGCTGAACGCCAGCAGCAGCTGAAAGCATTACAGGGAGAAGCGCCGCTGCTGTTTGCTGCGGTGGATGCCAATGTGGTGGCTGCGGTGGTCTCTGACTGGACTGGTATTCCGCTGGGTCGCATGGTGAAGAACGAGATCGACGCGGTGCTGAAACTGGCCGACACGCTGAACGAGCGGGTGATCGGCCAGCGTCACGGGCTGGATCTGATTGCCAGACGAGTTCGCACTTCGCGCGCTCGCCTGGACGATCCGAACAAACCGGTTGGTGTCTTTATGCTGTGCGGTCCCTCCGGCGTGGGGAAAACTGAAACAGCGCTGGCGCTGGCCGAAACGCTCTACGGCGGTGAACAGAATATCATCACCATCAACATGAGTGAGTTCCAGGAGGCACATACCGTTTCGACTCTGAAGGGTGCGCCTCCGGGCTATGTCGGTTACGGCGAAGGCGGCGTACTGACCGAAGCTGTTCGCCGCCGTCCTTACAGCGCTGTGTGACACGGGCCGACGAGCGCGACACGCAGTATGAATATGACCGGGCGGGAATGCTCACCGGCGAGAATGTTGACGGTTTTTCTGAGCGTAAGGTCACCCGTAACGCACGTGGGCAGATCGTCACCGAAACCGATCCTGCCGGGCATTTCACCCGCTATCAGTACGATCGTTTTGGACACCTGACCGCGTTGATCAACCCTAACAACGATCGCTGGCAGTTTGAATACGATAACAGCCAGCGCCTGCTGGCACAGATCGACTATGCCGGTCGGCGCAGAAGCTATCGCTATGATGCGCCGGGGCTGGTGGCGGAGGTGACGCAGCATCCGCTGAACTCCGCCGGAGAAACGCTTGCGCCACATACCACCCGGTTTGAATACGATGTGGTGAACCGGCTGACGGTAAAAACCACCCAGCTAAACCGCACCGAGTATCACTATCGTCCTGATAACGTTGAAGTCAGAAAGATGTCGCTGGCGAACTGGCAACAGGCGCAGGCGGGAGGTTATGAGGTCCGCGAGACTGAAACCCTCAGCCTGACCAGCGATGCGCTGGGCAATCTGCTCAGTGAAGAGAACAGCGGCGGAATTTTCACTCATCAGTATGACGTGCTGGGTAATCTGACCAGCAGCACGCTGCCTGATGGCCGCTCAGTTAACTGCCTTCGCTACGGCACGGGCCACCTGTTGCAGGTTAATCTGCAACTGGGTGGCAGGCAGCAGGAGATTGCCGGTTATCAGCGAGACCGGCTGCATCGTGAGACAGGGCGCACTCAGGGCGTGCTGAACCAGGAGGCGCATTACGATCCGGCAGGCCGGATCGTAATGCGCCGCAGCGGTTTTGAGGATCGCACCGGCATCATCTTCGGGCGTCGCTACAGCTGGGATCGCCTGGATCAGGTGATGCAGCAAAGGGTGCTGGATAACGCCACCCAACAGAACGAGTGGGCGCAGCAGCAGCAGCGGTTTGGATATGATGCCGTGGGGCAGGTGACCCGCGAGGTGCGACCCTTTAAAGAGGAGCACTTCAGCTGGGATGCCGCCGGAAACCAGACCGATAAGCCGGGTCAGGTGGGCTGGCATAACCTGCTGCAACGCCTGAAAGGCGCACGCTGGTCTTTCGATGGCTTTGGCCGGATGATCTGGCGAAAAAGCGGTCCGGATGCCATAGAACAGCGGTTCAGTTATGACGATGAGCAGCGGGTGTCAGAGGTCCGTTTTGAACGACATCCGGAGTTCAGCCGGGTTGAGTATCGCTACGATGTGCTGGGCCGCCGTACCCACAAGATCCTGCATCGCCACGGCAAAGAAGCGGAAACCGTCTCGTTCCTGTGGAGCGGGCTGCGAATGGTGGGCGAAAGCAGCAGCGCGACCCCGGAACGCAACACGCAGTACCTCTACAGCGAGGGAAGCTGGGAACCGCTGGCACGTGTCGACAGCATAGGTGAACAGTCTGATATATTCTGGTACCACACCGAGCTGAACGGCCTTCCGCAGCGCATGACCAACGAGCAGGGCGAAGTGGTCTGGCGAGGGCGCTTCTCCACGTGGGGAGAAACAGAGCGGTAAACCTCAACAGGCTTTCAGTCGGTACAGCAGAACCTGCGTTTCCAGGGCCATTACCCGGACAGGGACTAATTTGCTTTAGCAAATTTGAACATCGCTTCAGCGATGGCCCCGAAGGGGTGAGGCACCGCAGGTGCCGAATCAACCGGGCTTCACTACAATCTGTTCCGGTATTACGACGCCGGTGGCGGGCAGGTTTACCCAGCTTGATCCTATTGGGTTGGCTGGTGGGTTGAATACTTATGCCTATGTGACTGACCCGATGACCTGGGTTGATCCGCTGGGGTGGAAAAGTTGCCGACTTCAATATATGGGAAGAACACCAGGTAAAAAATCGCGAACTGGTAGAGCCGTTATTGAGAGAATGCGTGCGGAAGGTAGGATTCGTGGTGCAGGTGACGATATGCGATTTAAGAGCTCAACAAATGGCAAATGGTATCTTGTTGAAGATGCTGATATGGCCCATCTTACTGATGCAGTATCTTATTGGAACAAAAGAGGTGGCTTCTATGGTGCCAAAGCCAAAGAAATCAGGACTTGGATGCGTGGCCCTAATAATTATGAATTAGAATATTACGGACATAATCGGTCTCAAGGTGCAATGTTGTTGGAAACATACAAAGATCCTTCCGAATTTATTGATTCAGCAGAGATGTCACAATACTTTAATGAGGTGTTATAAAGTGAATGAACTTAGTGAAAATATTCCAGAGTTGGAAGAGGAAATAATTTCAATCATTGAAGAAGGTAACGAATTAAGTTCAGGGGGGGAGTATGAACATGCTATTTCTTTATACAAAAAAGCTTGGGAGGTAATGCCTGAGCCAAAACTCGAGTGGGAAATGCTTAGTTCCTGGCTTGCTGGTTCATTCTATACAGCTTATTTTAAATTGGGAAAATATCTTGAGGCCAAAATATGGGCTAAAAAACAAACAGAATCAGGTGATTCTGGTAATAACACGGGGCCGTTAATTGCCCTTGGGATAGTATGTTTCGAGTTGAATGAATTTGATGAAGCATTAAGATTGTTTGATACTGCCTACAAATACGGGAAAGAACGAGCTTTTAAGGGGCGACCTAAAAAATATCTTGACTATTATTTGGAAAACAAAAAAATAAGTGAGATGTGCGCCTGTTTTTTATAAATAATCTGTTAGGGGTTTAATTTTTTATAAGTTTAGGCGCTTACATCATGTGGGGAATTTTTGTTTCAAATAAATGGTGATAACCGCACCAGTGCAAGTAGTCGGTACTTACGATACTGAAGACGGTACCTGATTATGGGGATGGGACCATCCATCGGTAAGTGAGTCACCTGGATAATTAGCCCGACGTGTGCGCAGCTTTGGTGAGCAATACGGGAGGGAGGAGCTGACCACACGCAAAATTGCTGCGACCATGGATAATACTTGGGAGTTTACTGCTCTTGCCTGTTACCTCAATGATGGTCAGGGCGGTTATAGTGGTTCGTCAGGTACAACTCGGGTGCTCATGGTCTATGGCCAGGTGACGATAAACAAAAAGGATTAAGTGCAAACACCCCTGGTAGCCATTACGGTTTACCCTGACATCAGGTTCATTAATCTTAAAATGTTGCTCATGTCTGCTGTGCAGGTAAAGAATCTACTGAGATTGCAATCAGAGTCATAATCTTGAGTAATACTCTTGCATTGGGATTAATTCCTGACTTGATCTCCAGGTTAAATTCTTCGGGGGCTTTATGCTGATAGCGCAGGTTTCAGATATTCACGCCTCATCTGAAAATGATCACTTACAGCGGTTTGATCGGGTGCTCACCTGGCTTGCGCATCTGCGTCCGGACATCCTGGTTCTTACCGGCGATCTTACAGATGGGAATTGGCATGAAGGTTATAAACAGATAGCTGCCCGACTGAAACAGCAGAATTACCCTTCGTTAGTCCTGCCGGGGAATTCAGACGATCGCCGTTTGATGCGAGCGGTATGGGGTGAGAACAGATGGGCGCATGATACGTACACTGAAGCCCTGCACTTCAATTATGATATCGGCGGCCTGCGATTGGTTGGTCTGGATTCGACGGTTGATGCACAGGATTATGGCAGCGTGACCGATCACCTCGAATGGCTGGATAAACATCTAAGCGATGCAGGCGGCTCCCCGGCGTTGCTGTTTATGCATCATCACCTGTTTGCATCCGGTATACTAACGTTGGATGAAACGATGTGCCGAGGGTTGGGTAAGCTGGACAAGCTGATTAGACGCACACCGGCCAGATTGCTGGCCATTTCTGCCGGACACGTGCACAGACCTGTAGCAGGCACGTTTGGGGGTATTCCGGCTTATATTTGTGGCTCCGTCTGTCCGGCCAATCCTGTATGGTTTGGAACAGAAAATGTTCCTCCTGCAAGTGATCCTCCTGCGTTAATGATTCACCGCTACACCAGTAACGTTCTTACCAGCCATCACGTATGCGTTTAATTGGCGCATAAAAATCACCATACAACTGGCACGCCAGCTCAATTGCATCCACTTCAAGACAGAGAGCAACATCCTCATCAAACCCGCGTTGTTGAAGCTCAAGCGCTGAAGTACATTCACTGAGAGACCGCAGGTTTTGCCTGTGATAAAGCTGCCATCTGGCCACCGCTCTCCACAGGGAATGAAAAGAACACGTTTTTCGTGACCCGGACCGCGTTAAGCAGGTCAGCGATAAACGGACATATTGGCTAAGTTGAAAAATGGACCTTTTTGAACGGTGTATTATTCAAAAGAAGTCCGGCATTTGTATCAATGCCGGATTGCTGATAATGCCTTAAGGTCCATTACCCGAGACGTTATAGTCAGACCAACAGTACTTTTGTAGCTAATGGCTTATAAGCTGGAAAATCGGTGTAACCTCGTTCGTCTCCGCCAAAAAAGGCGTCACGGTTGTACGCAGCAAGGGGAAATGCATGACGGATACGATCCGGAAGGTCTGGATTTGAGGTGAACAAACGACCAAAAGCAATCAGGTCGGCCTCATTTTTTTGCAACGTTTCCTCGGCATCCTCCGGCTTAAAGCCGCCCGCCGCAATAATTTTCCCCTGATAAAAAGCGCGTAAATCGCGGCTGGCGACCGGCTCCGCATAATGGCCCGCTTCCCTGTCATCCGGTCCCACGATGCGGGGCTCAATGATATGCAGATAGGCCAGTTCTGAGCGATTCAGCTGCTCTGCAAGATAACGGAAGGTGGCCGATGGATCGCTGTCATGCATATCACCATATATACCGCTTGGAGAGATGCGTACAGCAACACGTCCCGGACCCCAGACATCCGTCAGGACGTCAACGGACTCAAGCAGAAAGCGCGCCCTGTTTTCAAGTGAACCGCCATAGCTGTCGGTGCGCTGGTTACTGCCGTCCAGAAGAAACTGTTCGGGCAAATAACCATTCGCTGCATGGAGTTCTACACCATCAAATCCTGCGGCTCTTGCCCGAATGGCTGCCTGGCGTAATTCATCCATGAGTTGCTGAATTTCATCCAGTTCAAGCGCGCGTGGGGCCGGGAAAAGTTTACCCTCATAGGCTCCCTGCTCATTTCTGACCACACCATAGGTGTCTCTCGCGATGAGTGCGGAAGGCGCTATGGGCTGACGTCCTGATGACAGTTCAGGCAGAGACTGACGACCCGGATGCCAGAGCTGCAGCACGATTTGACTGCCACGGGCGTGTACGGCCTCCACCAGATGCTGCCATCCCGCCTGTTGCTCATCAGTAAAGATGCCCGGTGCGTCTTCATAAGCATTTGCAAAGGGCGAAACCGCCGTGGCCTCCGCGATAAGAAGCCCGCCGCGACTTGCACGCTGGCGGTAATACTCAGTCATAAGGTCCCCAGGGATGCCGCCCTGCACGGTTCTCATACGAGTGGTGGGTGCCATGACGACACGGTGATCCAGCTGCAGTTTTCCTGCGGTGACAGGCGAGAATAACGTTTTCATCCTGTGTTCTCCACGGTGAGCCAGAGCCCACACAAAGGAGGCTCTTTCTCTGTATCAAAATGAATTCAGTAATACTGAAAATCCGGAATGTCTGTCCGGGATTTACTGCTGGGCCATGGTGTGCGCAACCTGGGCCGCACTGATGCCTTCCAGCGCCAGGCCATAACCCAGGCCTTCATCTACCAGACGCTTCAGACGCTGAGTCAGTGCAATCCGGGTATAGCGCGAGGTCAGTGGGGGAAGGGCCGCGATCCCGTCGGCAATTTCATGGGCGCGGGCCAGGAGCTTATCAGCTGGCACAATTTCGTTAACCACACCCCAGTCCTTTGCCGTTTCCGCATCCAGCACCTGACGGGTCAGCAGGAAGTGGCGGCCGCGAATTGAGCCAATGACTTCTGGCCACAGAATGTGAACGCCGTCACCGGGGACAATCCCAAATTCGAAATGCGGCTTGTCCTGGAAAACGGTTTCCGGGGTGGCCAGAATGGTATCGGTCAGCAGGGCATACTCGCTGTGAAGCAGAACCGGACCGTTCAGCGCGCTAATCATCGGAACTTCAATATCCAGAATGTTGCTCAGCACCTTTCTGCCTTCGCGCAGAATTTTGTCGAAACCTGTTGGAGTAAAAAAAACAAATCCTTCCGGGCTGATTGCATCCATAAAGGCATCACCCGAGCCGGTAAGGATAATCACGCGGTTACCACGGTCTTCACCGATGGCATGGAACAACTCAACGAACTGCTCATGGGTATGCCCATCGAAAATCAGTTTTTCACCGTCAGTGTGGAGTTTCACTTCCAGTACGCCATTTGCTTTACGGGTAAGAAGGGCGTTTGGGAAAGCAGTACGATAAGTTTCAAATGTTGACATGATGGCGATCCTTGTTGTTACCAGTCCGGAGTGGCTGGCCATGAAACAACAATATTCCATTCCCTTAGAGTTGGGATCGCCTCAAGATCAGATAACAAATATTCCTCTGTGGAATGACTATTTCTCCTTTTCCGCCATGATAGATTCGACAAAACCCGCAAATTGCCGCGCCTTGGCGCTGGTCAGACGGCCGTTAGGGAAAACGGCCCACAGGTCGATAGAGGGCAGTTGCCATGACATCAGCACCTTCCGGACAGTCCCGTTCCTTAATTCGTCTGCAAACATCCAGTCGGAGGCAATGCACAACCCCATATGACTCAGCACGGCAGCTCGCTGTCCTTCAGCGGCGCTGACGCGAATGCGACCGCTTACGGCGGCGGAAACAACCGCACCCTGGCGTGTAAATGTCCAGGGGCTGGGCTGTGGGTTGTAGAGGATGGCTTCATGCTCTGCGAGCCCGGCCGGGGTTTCTGGCTCACCTTTTTTAGAGAGATAGCCCGGCGTGGCAATCACCGAGCGGGGACCCGTTGCCAGCTTTCGCGCTACGACACCCGAGTCGGGCAAATTCCCCATGCGCAGTGAGACATCGATACCTTCAGCAATAAGATCGATCACTCTGTCATCAAGAATCACGTCGACATCCAGTTCCGGGTGCTCATTAAGAAACGCCGGGAGCTGAGGAATGATATGGAGCCGGGCAAAAGTGGTTGCGGCTGAAATCCGCAGTTTTCCGGATAACCCTTTTCCTGCTCCTCTGGCGGCCAGCTCAGCCTCGTCGGCTTCCTGCAGGGCTGCCCGTGCCCGCTCGTAATAGCGCTGTCCGGCCTCGGTTGGTGTCAGACCGTGGGTTGAACGGGTCAGCAAACGGGTCTGTAATCGTGACTCCAGCTGGGCAACGATTTTAGATACCGCAGGCTGACCGACATTAAGTTGTCGGGCTGCAGCAGAAAAAGAGCCTGTGTCGACTACCCGAATATAGGTTGCCATTGCCTGAAATCGATCCATGTTATTCCTCTTAAGAATAGATGTTATCCCACCAGCTTACCTACCATTCCTTAGAGGGGCCAGCCATCATTGTTTTCAGCTTGTCAGGGCTGGCCTGACAAAAACTCAGCAGGAAAATGACCATGATTGAAATTTATGCATTCGCCACGCCCAACAGCATCAAAGTGCCTGTCGTGCTGGAAGAACTCGGTCTGAAGTATTTTTTGCACGCGGTGAATGTGCGTAAAGGAGAACAGAAAACGGCCAAATTTCTCGCCCTGAACCCCAATGGCAAAGTCCCCGTGCTTGTCGATACCAGCGCTTCATCTGAGCCGTTGGTTCTGACAGAGTCTGCGGCAATCCTCATTTATCTGGCTGAAAAAACCGGAAAGCTTCTACCCGCTTCAGGCACGGCAAGATCCCGGGTGTTTGAGCAGCTTTTCTTTCATGCTTCAGGACTGGGGCCAGCTTTTGGGCAGGCAGGATTCTTTCAGCGTCAGGCATCTGAACCACAGCCGCTTGCGATTGAGCGCTTCACTACAGAAGCGGACCGCACCTTGCATGTACTGGACAACGTTCTGGCTAAACACCATTTCGTTGCCGGGGAGGAGTTCACCATTGCTGATATTGCACACTTTGGCTGGCTCTGGCGTCGGGAATTCGCTGGGGTAAGCATTGAGAGCGCCCCGCATGTGGCTCGCTGGTTTAATGAGGTGGTTGATCGGCCAGCCGTTCAGCGTGCGGTTCAGCGCGTTAACGCGCTTGCTCCATAGTCAGTATTGTTTGCCTTTACAGCCAAAGCAAAAAGAGATGCCACCTTTTTTACGACGCATCCCTGACCAGCAAAACCCATCCTGAACTCTTGCAGGATATGCCAGAAGTGATTAACCGGAGTAAATTATGAAAAGAACCTTTTTAATTACGGGTGCAAGTAAAGGTATCGGGCTGGCATTGGCTCACAGACTGACCGATGCGGGTCATCATGTTGTAGGGATCGCTCGGGGAGCTTCGGAGTATTTCCCCGGTACTTTAATCAGCGCAGATCTTGCCGACATTCAGCAGACACAAAGAACCTTTGAGGAGTTAAGCCAGCAATACGCATTTGATGGGATCGTCAACAATGTGGGGCTGGTTAAGCCACAGCGTCTCGGTCAGATCGACTTAACCTCTTTCGAAGAGGTTCTGCGCGTTAATCTCTACCCGGCAATACAGGGAACCCAGGCCATACTCCCTGGCATGAAAGACCGGCGCTGGGGAAGGATAGTCAATATCTCCAGCCTTACGGTACTCGGAAGTGTAGAACGCACCGCTTATGCTGCTGCAAAAGCCTCACTGATTAGCTTTACCCGTAACTGGGCACTCGAACTCGCTCAGACAGGCATAACAGTGAATGGGGTTGCGCCGGGGCCAACTGAAACGGAGCTGTTTCGGGCGAACAATCCACCGGGGAGCGTGGGTGAAGAGAGATATCTTAAAGGTGTGCCAATGAAGCGATTTGGCAAACCAGACGAAATCGCGGCAACCATTGCTTTTCTGATGTCAGAGGATGCGGCCTTTATGACCGGGCAGACACTGTATGTGGATGGCGGCGCATCGACAGGAAACTTAATTTTCTGAAAACCTGGCGTTCTGAGGTGTGTAGTTTCGCTATACGCATGGATGGGTATATGATCAAATCCTTCAGGCACAAAGGTCTTGAACAGTTTTTCTACACTGGCTCAACTGCGGGGATTCAGGAAAAGCATGCTGTAAAACTGAATCTGCAACTCACCACGGTAAATGCAGCCAAACGTCCCGGTGACATGAGTGCTCCCGGCTGGAAATTACACCCACTAAAAGGTGGATTGACCGGCCGCTGGGCGATTTTCGTTAATGGAAGCTGGCGGCTGACGTTCACTTTTTGATGGCGAAGACACCGTTCTTGTCGCTTATCAGGATTACCACTGAGGTAATAAGATGACCAAAATGTTTAACCCGGCTCATCCTGGCTTAGTGCTTCGTGAGTATCTTAGTGAGGTCTCGGTAACTGAGGCGGCAAAAGCACTCGGTGTTACACGCGCGATAAAGCAAAAAGGGCATCCTGAGAGATGCCCTTTTTATTGACGAGACCTGTAGCCTTTACTTCGCCAGCTTATCCTCGGTACGCAGATCAAAGTCAGACGCATCATGACGTTCGCGCAGCTGCTCTGAAGGCTCGCCCCAGGTGCGGTTGACGATGCGGCCGCGCTGGACGGCAGGACGTTGGGCAATTTCATCGGCCCAGCGCTGCAGGTTTTTATAGGAACCAGCATCCAGGAACTCGGCGGCGTTATACACCTGTCCTTTTATCAACGCGCCATACCATGGCCAGATTGCGATATCAGCAATGGTGTACTCTTCCCCTGCGATATAACGGTGCTCCGCCAACTGACGATCCAGCACGTCTAACTGACGCTTGGCTTCCATGGTGAAGCGGTCGATAGCGTACTCAATTTTCTCCGGCGCGTAGTTATAGAAGTGCCCGAATCCACCGCCCAGGTAGGGCGCGGAACCCTGCAGCCAGAACAACCAGTTCAGCGTTTCGGTGCGGCCAGCCGGATCTTTCGGCAGGAAATGACTATATTTTTCTGCCAGATAGAGCAGGATCGCGCCGGATTCAAACACGCGGGTCGGTGGCATGGTCGACACATCCAGCAGTGCCGGGATCTTGGAATTAGGGTTCACATCAACGAAGCCGGACGAGAACTGATCGCCCTCGCTGATGCGGATCAGATGCGCGTCATATTCTGCACCTGCGTTCAGCGCCAGCAGCTCTTCCAGCAGGATGGTGACCTTCTGGCCGTTTGGCGTGCCCATTGAGTAGAGCTGCAAAGGGTGAATGCCTGTCGGCAGAGTCGCTTCGTGACGGGCTCCGGCGGTCGGACGGTTGATGCTGCCCCAGGTGCCGCCCGTGCCTTTGTTCTCTGTCCAGACTTTGGCTGGCTGATAGTCATTGTTGCTCATAACCGAAGTTTCCCTTTTTCATAGTGTGGCGCGGTACCGTAAAGGATGCCGCGCTGTGGTGGACTAAAAATAGCGTCGATCCCCGCAAAAGACCAAAAGCGGTTGTTACATCGAATGTCAGGTATAGCATTGCAGGGGCTGCCGCGTTTATCCTCGAAGAGCAATCCCGCCTCAACGAACCCGGAGAAACCGCATGGACGAGCATTATCTGGCTGACCTGATGGCCGCCGGACTGATCCTGACCGACGATGGCCGTGTCTGCTGCTACTGGCAGCCCTCAATGCCGGACTATCATGATAATGAATGGGGCAAGCCGGTGGTGGATGACCGGCGGCTGTTTGAGAAAGTGTGCCTGGAAGGGTTTCATTCCGGCATGTCCTGGCAGCTGATTTATAACAAGCGTGAGAATTTCCGCCGCGCTTTTCAGGATTTCGACTTCCATAAGGTCGCGCAGTTTACCGAAGAAGATGTTGCCCGCCTGATGGAGGACAAAAGCATCGTGCGTAATCGCGCCAAAATTCTCTCCACCATCAATAACGCAATGCGTGCCATCGAACTGGTCGATGAAGCCGGATCGCTGGCTGCCTGGTTCTGGCAGTTTGAGCCTGCAGAGCAGGAACGTCCTGCCATCGTCGATCTGGAATACTGGAAAAATACCAAAACGTCGCCCGAAGCGGTGAAGATGTCAAAAGCGTTGAAGAAGCGGGGCTGGACGTGGGTTGGCCCGGTCACGACCTATTCACTGATGCAGGCGTTGGGGCTGATTAACGATCATATTGCAGGCTGCCAGTGCCGGGATAAATTTGAAGAAGCACGGCGCACTCTTCAGCGCCCGGTTTGACTCAAACTCTCCAGAGGCAATGCCAGTGTAGAAATCGAAACCCCGCCGCAAAATTGCTGCAAACGCTCCGGGCAAAGCATCCTGCTTTTCGGCCTGTCTTTGCTTTCTGCGCATTACACGGCGTTGCGGATTGTGTATGACGCCCGGATCGGCGAAAATGCCCGCCATTGATGATTAATCGTCTGTGATTGCCACTACGCCAGGGCGTAACGGCGGCACAGCTCCAGATAGAGTTTGTTCATGTCTAATGCACCCTTTATGCAGGAGGTGGCTCGTCGCCGCACCTTCGCTATTATTTCCCACCCGGATGCCGGTAAAACGACGATCACCGAGAAGGTGTTACTGTTCGGGCAGGCTATCCAGACTGCCGGTACGGTAAAAGGCCGCGGCTCCAGCCAGCATGCGAAATCCGACTGGATGGAGATGGAAAAGCAACGTGGTATCTCCATCACCACCTCGGTGATGCAGTTCCCGTATCGCGAATGCCTGGTTAACCTGCTGGATACTCCCGGGCACGAAGACTTCTCCGAAGATACCTACCGTACTTTGACGGCGGTCGACTGCTGTCTGATGGTGATTGATGCAGCCAAAGGCGTTGAGGATCGTACCCGCAAGCTGATGGAAGTTACCCGTCTGCGTGACACGCCGATCCTGACTTTTATGAACAAACTTGACCGCGATATCCGCGATCCGATGGAAGTGCTGGATGAAGTGGAAAGCGAGCTGAAAATTGCCTGCGCACCGATCACCTGGCCAATCGGCTGCGGCAAGTTGTTCAAAGGGGTTTACCATCTCTATAAAGATGAAACCTACCTGTATCAGTCCGGTAAAGGCCACACCATTCAGGAAGTTCGCGTGGTGAAAGGGCTGGATAACCCCGATCTGGACGCAGCCATCGGTGAAGAACTGGCTGCCCAGCTGCGTGAAGAGCTGGAGCTGGTGCAGGGTGCTTCTCATGAATTTGAGAAGGAAGCATTCCTTGCCGGTCAACTGACCCCGGTCTTCTTTGGTACCGCGCTGGGTAACTTCGGCGTTGACCATATGCTGGATGGCCTGGTGGAGTGGGCGCCGTCTCCAATGCCGCGTCAGACAGACCTCCGCACCGTGACCGCCGCCGATGAGAAATTTACCGGCTTTGTCTTCAAGATCCAGGCAAACATGGACCCGAAACACCGCGACCGCGTGGCCTTTATGCGCGTGGTATCCGGCAAGTACGAAAAAGGCATGAAGCTGCGTCAGGTCCGGCTGGGCAAAGATGTGGTGATTGCCGATGCGCTGACCTTTATGGCCGGTGACCGTTCGCACGTTGAAGAAGCCTATCCTGGCGACATCATCGGGCTGCATAACCACGGCACCATCCAGATTGGGGATACCTTCACCCAGGGCGAGAACATGAAGTTCACCGGTATTCCGAACTTCGCGCCAGAGCTTTTCCGTCGTATTCGCCTGCGTGACCCGCTGAAGCAGAAACAGTTGCTGAAAGGGCTGGTCCAGCTCTCTGAAGAGGGAGCGGTACAGGTGTTCCGCCCGGTTCACAATAACGATCTGATTGTGGGCGCGGTTGGTGTGCTGCAGTTCGATGTGGTGGTTGCCCGTCTGAAGAGCGAGTACAACGTTGAAGCCATCTATGAAGCAATTAACGTCTCCACCGCCCGCTGGGTCGAATGCAGCGACGTGAAGAAGTTCGATGAGTTCCAGCGTAAGAACGAAGTTAACCTGGCGCTGGATGGCGGTGATAACCTGACTTATATTGCACCAACCATGGTAAACCTGAACATTACCCAGGAGCGTTATCCTGACGTAGTGTTCCGGAAAACCCGCGAACATTAATGCATTAGCAAAGTTCAGCTATACTCAGAAGCGGTGCAGGTTGCACCGCTTTTTTTGCCATAAATTCTTCATTCTTCTGCCGCTTTCCCGCTTACAGACTCCTCTTAAAAAACCTCTGGTTTGGCCATTTATCCATCATATCAACCACAAGCAGCGGTGAAATCCTGATTACCGTCTATATTTATTTTTACAGGACGCAAAATATGCGGCGCGGTAGCTGCAACGTCTTACCACTACAGTCACGCCGTTTGTGGCTGAAAGCTCACAGTTGTGAGTGCATCAACATGAAGAAGGATACAAATCGATGAACAAGACTAAGATTGCAAAAACTCTGATGGCTGTACTGGTTGGTTCTGCACTGATGGGTGGCTCTGCAATGGCGGATGACTCCATGTCAACAAAAGCGCAAAACACTGCCGACAGCGCGGGTTCAAAAATCGATAGTTCTATGAAAAAAGTCGGTGGATACATGGATGACAGCGGCGTGACCGCCAAGGTGAAAGCGGCCTTGGTGGATAACGACGCGATTAAAAGCACTGATATCTCAGTTAAAACTCACAGCGGCGTCGTGACGCTCAGTGGTTTTGTTCCGTCGCAGGACCAGGCCGAACTGGCGGTTGCAGCGGCGAAAAAAGTTGAGGGTGTTAAATCAGTCAGCGACAAACTGCACGTTAAAGACAGCACTAAAGCCAGCGTAAGTGGTTATGCCGGAGACGCGGCTACGACCAGCGAAATTAAAGCTAAACTGTTAGCGGATGACATCGTTCCGTCACGAAATGTGAAGGTTGAAACCACCAACGGTGTGGTTCAGCTGTCCGGTACGGTGAAATCCCAGGCACAGTCTGAACGTGCCGAAGGGATCGCCAAAGCGATTGATGGCGTGAAAAGCGTTAAAAACGATCTCACTGTAAAATCTTAACGCTGATGCGGGCCGCCCGGTTGACGGTGCGGCTCCGTGTTGACTGTTTAAGACTATAAAGTCAGGCCTTAAACGGCTGGAGTTAATAATACAAGCAGTTCGATTTTCACTATAGGGTAAGGAGAGGCTTATGTTTCGTTGGGGTATTATTTTTCTGATTATCGCGCTCATCGCAGCAGCGTTAGGATTTGGTGGTCTTGCTGGTACGGCCGCATGGGCAGCTAAAATTGTCTTTGTTGTGGGTATCATTATCTTCCTGATCAGCCTGTTTACCGGCAGGAAGAAATTATAGAGCCTGCCAACAGTTAATACCCGTTATGAACGGGTATTAAGCGGCGGGCTGTATGGCCCGCCAGCAGCATCCTTTCTCCCTTGTTGTTGTTGTTTGTAACAAAGTGACAACAATAAGAGCAACAAGCGCCAAACAGTTTTACCGCTTTGGGCGTATCCTCAGTTCATTCATTCTCCTGAGGATACCGATTTTGGGCAGACGCATTCCCATCACCCTCGGCAATATTGAGCCGCTGGCGTTAACTCCTTTTCGTCCGGGTAAACTGGCCCTGGTCTGCGAAGGCGGTGGGCAGCGCGGTATCTTCACCGCTGGCGTACTGGATGAATTTCAGCGGGCTGACTTCAATCCCTTCGATCTGATGCTGGGCACTTCTGCCGGAGCACAAAACCTCTCTGCTTATGTCTGCGGCCAGGCCGGTTATGCCCGGCGGGTAATCACACGTTATACCACCAGTAAACTGTTCTTTGATCCTCTGCGCTTTGTGCGCGGAGGACATCTGATCGATCTGGACTGGCTGGTGGACGTGACCGCGAAAGAGTTTCCGCTGGCGATGGCGGCAGGGGAGAAGATGTTTTCCTCGGGTCGTGAATTCTATATGTGTGCCTGCCGCAGCGACGACTACTCACCGGGGTACTTCGCGCCAACGGCGGCAAACTGGCTGAATATCATTAAAGCCTCCAGCGCGATTCCTGGTATGTACCGGCCCGGTGTCGATCTGGATGGGATCAGCTATCTGGATGGCGGCATTAGCGATGCAATTCCGGTGCGTGAAGCCGCCCGGCGTGGCGCTGAAACCATCGTGGTGATCCGCACGGTGCCTTCGCAGATGACGTATACGCCGCAGTGGCTGAAGCGTATTGAGCGCTGGCTCGGTGAAAGTGCGCTGCAACCATTGGTCAACATCATGCATCTTCATGAAGATAGTTATCGCCAGACGCAGGAATTTATCGAGAAGCCGCCCGGCAAGCTGAATATTATTGAAATTTTCCCGCCTCATGCGCTGGCAAGCATGGCGCTTGGCAGTCGCGTTACCTCGCTGAACCAGGATTATCATCTTGGCCGCCGCTGTGGCCGCTATTTCCTCGCCACTCTCGGCCAGTGGCTGCAGGAGAGTGACGCACTGGTCAGTCAGCAACCTGTGGTTCCTGCCGCACCGGTGGCGAATGAACCGGATCATCAGGGGATCATCCTCGACCCGCTGGCAGAAAATGACGCCGATTACGGTAAAGGCTCTCTGGCATGACACCCTCTTTCGTCGACACGCACTGTCATTTTGACTTCGAGCCGTTCTGTGGCGATGAAGAACAAAGCCTGCGGCTGGCGGCGGAAGCCGGTGTGGAGAAAATCATTGTCGTGGGTGTCGCGGCGGATCGTTTTAAAGGCGTGATGGCGCTGGCTGAACGCTGGCCGCCACTGTATGCCGCGTTGGGCACTCACCCGATGGCTATAGCGCAGCATGATGACTCGCACCTTGAGCTGCTCGAACGTTATCTGAAGCAGCAGCCGGAAAAGTTGGTGGCGATTGGCGAAATCGGTCTGGATCTCTACATCGACAATCCGCAATTTGATAAGCAGCAGGCGGTGCTGGATGCGCAGCTGCGGCTGGCCCGGGACTACGATTTGCCCGTTATACTCCACTCCCGACGGACTCACGACAAGCTGGCGATGCATCTGCGTAAACTCGATCTTCCCCGGCGCGGCGTGGTGCATGGTTTTGCCGGTAGTGAGCAGCAGGCACTGGCCTTTATCCGTGCGGGCTATGCCATTGGCGTTGGCGGTACCATCACCTATGAGCGCGCCACTAAAACCCGCAATGCCATTGCCCGCCTGCCGCTAAGCTCGCTGCTGCTGGAAACGGATTCACCGGATATGCCGCTGCAGGGCTTCCAGGGCCAGCCAAACCGCCCTGAGCGGCTCAGAAATGTCTGGCAGAGCCTGTGTGACATCCGGGAAGAATCCCCGCAGGAAATTGCTGAAACCCTTCGTGAAAATACCCGTCAGCTGTTTCGTCTCTGACTGGCTAAACTCTTAAATACCTCTTCCATCCTGAAACGGGCTGCCATCGCAGGGCATACTGTAACCTGCCTCTGTTATGCTGGGTGTGAAATGTTAAAATTATAACATTTTCTGCCGATCGATCCTGGTTCGCCTGTCTGTCAGGAAGGAGTGATGGCCGTCGCAGGGGTGCTTATGTGATATTGGTCACGCATAATGTACAATCTCTGCAATTGCATATTCATGTGTGTGAAATTTATCACAGATAACAACCTGTCTGGCCTGTTATTATTTTAACATTCTTCTGTGGAGAGCATTATGACCGACTTAACCGCAGCTGCCATCCGGGCGCTGAAACTGATGGACCTGACCACACTGAACGATGACGACACCGATGCGAAGGTGATCTCCCTCTGCCACCAGGCCAAATCTCCGGCAGGCAACACTGCCGCCATCTGCATCTATCCGCGCTTTATCCCTATTGCCCGCAAAACGCTGCGTGAGCAGGGCACGCCGGATATCCGCATCGCCACCGTGACCAACTTCCCTCATGGTAATGACGATATCGACATCGCCCTGGCAGAAACTCACGCCGCTATTGCTTACGGTGCCGATGAAGTGGACGTGGTTTTTCCTTACCGCGCTCTGATCGACGGTAACGATGAAGTGGGTTATGAGCTGGTCAGCGCCTGTAAAGAAGCCTGTGCCGATGCTGGTGTGCTGCTGAAGGTGATTATCGAAACCGGCGAGCTGAAAACTGCCGAGCTGATCCGCAAAGCTTCTGAAATTGCTATCGAAGCAGGCGCTGATTTTATCAAAACCTCCACTGGTAAGGTCGCGGTCAACGCCACGCCTGAAGTCGCAGAAATTATGATGAAGGTGATTGCTGAAATGGGCGTTAGGCACCAGGTTGGCTTCAAGCCTGCCGGTGGCGTGAAAACGGCTGAAGATGCTGCGGTGTACCTGAAGCTGGCGGATGAGATCCTCGGCAGCGAATGGGCCGATGCACGCCACTTCCGTTTCGGGGCCTCCAGCCTGTTAGCCAGCCTGTTAAATGCGGCGGGATTCTCCGGCGCGAAAAGTGATTCAGCTTATTAAACACCGGGGGGCGACGTGTTCCTGCCACAAGAAATTATTCGAAAAAAAAGAGATGGCCAGGCGCTGAGTGAAGAGGAAATCCGTTTTTTTATCAACGGAGTCCGTGATAATTCAGTCTCAGAAGGGCAAATCGCCGCGCTGGCGATGACCATTTATTTCCACGATATGACGCTGGCTGAGCGCGTGGCGTTGACCATGGCGATGCGCGATTCAGGGTTGGTGCTGAACTGGCAGAGCCTGGGACTGAACGGCCCGGTGGTGGATAAGCACTCCACCGGCGGCGTAGGGGATGTGACCTCGCTGATGCTTGGCCCGATGGTGGCGGCCTGCGGTGGCTATGTTCCGATGATCTCCGGGCGTGGCCTCGGCCATACCGGCGGCACGCTGGACAAGCTGGAAGCAATCCCTGGGTTTGATATCTTTCCGGATGATGAAGCTTTCCGCCGCATGATCAAAGAGGTGGGTATTGCGATTATCGGGCAGACCAACTCGCTGGCTCCGGCCGACAAGCGCTTCTACGCTACCCGCGATATTACCGCCACCGTTGATTCCATTCCGCTGATCACCGCTTCGATCCTCGCTAAAAAGCTGGCTGAGGGGCTGGATGCGCTGGTGATGGATGTGAAAGTGGGATCCGGCGCCTTTATGCCAACTTTTGAACAGTCAGAACAGCTGGCGCAGGCGATTGTCGGCGTCGCGAACGGCGCGGGCTGCAAAACCACCGCACTGCTGACCGATATGAACCAGGTGCTGGCCTCCAGCGCCGGTAATGCGCTGGAAGTGCGTGAAGCGGTGCAGTTCCTCACCGGCCAATACCGCAACCCGCGCCTGCTGGAAGTCACGCTGGCGCTGAGTGCTGAAATGCTGGTGTCTGGCGGCCTGGCCGCAGACAACGATGAAGCGACTAAAAAGCTTCAGGCGGTGCTGGATAACGGCCGTGCGGCGGAAGTGTTCTCGCGCATGGTTAAAGCGCAGAAAGGCCCGGCAGACTTTATCGAAAATATGGATAAATACCTGCCCGCACCGATGCTCAGCAAGGCGGTCTACGCCGATCGGCCGGGCATTGTCAGCGCCATGGATACCCGTGCGCTGGGGATGGCAGTTGTTGCTATGGGCGGCGGTCGTCGTCGCGCCAGCGATACCATTGACTACAGCGTCGGCTTCAGTGAAATGGCTCCGTCGGGCGATTATGTCGATAACCAGCGGCCGTTGGCAGTGATCCATGCCGCCACGGAATCCGGCTGGCAGGAAGCGGCTGCGGCGGTCAGGCAGGCCATCACGCTCAGTGAAGAAGCGCCCGCTGCCACGCCAGTTATCTATCGCAGAATCGCCGGATAAGCGTCATACTGTTCTGATCGATTAAATTTAAGCTCATCGCGTTCAAGACGCAGGAGACCAGGATGAAACGTGCATTTATCATGGTGCTCGATTCCTTTGGAATTGGGTCCAGTAAAGACGCTGACAAGTTCGGCGATGCCGGGTCGGATACGCTGGGGCATATTGCCGAAGCGTGCTTCAAAGGGGAAGCCGACAAAGGACGTAAAGGGCCGCTGCATCTGCCCAACCTCACCGCATTGGGGTTAGGCAAGGCCGCGGAAGAATCCACCGGAAAGTTCCCGCCGGGTCTGGATAAGAACGCTGAGATTATTGGGGCTTACGCCTGGGCCAGTGAACTGTCATCCGGCAAAGACACACCGTCAGGCCACTGGGAAATAGCCGGGGTGCCGGTGCTGTTTGACTGGGGTTACTTCACCGATAAAGAGAACAGCTTCCCGCAGGCATTGCTGGATGAACTGGTGGAAAAGGCCGATCTGCCGGGCTATCTGGGCAACTGCCACTCTTCCGGGACGGTAATCCTCGACCAGTTGGGTGAAGAGCATATGAAAACCGGCAAGCCGATTTTCTACACCTCTGCCGACTCGGTATTCCAGATTGCCTGTCATGAAGAGACGTTCGGCCTTGAGCGCCTCTACCAGCTGTGTGAAATCGCCCGTGAAGCGCTGACTGAAGGCGGCTACAACATTGGCCGTGTGATTGCGCGTCCGTTTGTTGGCAATAAAGCAGGGCACTTTGAACGGACCGGCAATCGCCACGATCTGGCTGTTGAACCCCCGGCACCGACCATCCTGAAAAAGCTGGTGGATGAGCTGCAGGGCGAAGTGGTTTCCGTGGGTAAAATCGCGGATATCTATGCCCACGTTGGCATCACCAAAAAGGTGAAAGCGACCGGGCTGGATGCGCTGTTTGACGCCACTGTTCAGGAGATGGAGGTCGCACCGGATAACAGCATCGTGTTCACCAACTTTGTCGACTTTGACTCCACCTGGGGCCATCGCCGCGACGTTCCTGGCTACGCTGGCGGCCTGGAGCTGTTTGACCGTCGCCTGCCGGAATTGATGGCGCAGGTGAAAGAGGGCGATATCCTGATCCTCACCGCAGACCACGGTTGCGATCCAACCTGGCAGGGCACCGAGCACACCCGTGAGCATATCCCCGTGCTGATCTACGGCCCTGGCGTGAAGCCTGGCTCGCTGGGTTACCGCGACACTTTCGCGGATATCGGCCAGACGGTGGCGAAGTATTTTGGTCTTTCCGATATGGAATACGGCAAAAGCATGCTGTAATCAGCGCAACTTACTGATCAAATAAGGATAAAACATGGCAACCCCTCATATTAATGCCGAAATGGGTGACTTCGCTGACGTGGTACTGATGCCGGGCGACCCGCTGCGTGCAAAATATATCGCGGAAACCTTCCTGCAGGACGCGGTTGAAGTTAACAACGTGCGCGGCATGTTGGGTTACACCGGCACTTATAAAGGCCGCAAAATTTCCGTGATGGGCCACGGAATGGGCATCCCTTCCTGCTCTATCTACACCAAAGAGCTGATCACCGACTTCGGTGTGAAAAAGATCATTCGTGTCGGCTCATGCGGTGCGGTGCGTGCTGATGTGAAACTGCGTGATGTGGTGATCGGTATGGGCGCTTCCACGGATTCAAAAGTGAACCGTATGCGCTTCAAAGATCACGATTTCGCGGCAATTGCTGATTTCGATATGGTGCGTAACGCAGTAGATGCGGCGAAGGCGCTGGGCGTGAAGGCCCGCGTGGGTAATATCTTCTCTGCCGATCTGTTCTACACGCCAGACCCGCAGATGTTCGACGTGATGGAGAAGTACGGCATTCTGGGCGTGGAGATGGAAGCCGCCGGTATTTATGGCGTGGCGGCAGAGTTCGGGGCGAAAGCGCTGGCTATCTGCACCGTGTCAGACCATATTCGCAGTGGTGAGCAGACCACGGCGGCAGAGCGCCAGACCACGTTTAACGAGATGATTGAAATCGCGCTGGAATCTGTCCTGCTGGGCGATAAAGAGTAATTATTACCTCTCCACTGGCCGCTATACTGCGGCCAGTTTTCCCTTCTTCCTGCGTCCACGCTGATGGCCGATCAGGGTTTCTCAGGCTCTGCTGGCGTGCTTTCGCTGCTTTCGCTGCTTTCGTCATCGTCTTCCTTCACCGGATTATTGGCGGTCAGCAGGAAGGGTGACTGCTGCCAGCGGGTGCGGCGATCGCGTAGCAGGGTGCGGCTGAGGATAATGCCGATGGCCAGTGCCAGCAGCATCATCAGGCGCAGGATATTGGTGGTGTTATCCACCTGCTTGGATTCCGTCACCAGCACGTGAGTATCCAGCGTAACGCGCAGGAAGCCACGTGGACCATCCGGGCTGTCCAGCTGCTGTACCAGCTGGTGGTTGAAGTAGCTGCCCGCCCGCTGACCATCCAGCGCCAGCCTGTCGCGCACGTTAATCGTCTCGCCGCTGTGGGCCAGCAGCGTGCCATCATCGTCATAAACCGAGGCATCCAGAATGCGGCTCTCTTTGGTCAGCTGCGTCAGAATATCTTCAATTTTCTGGCGGTTATCCTCGCTGTTCTCCATCAGCGGTGTCAGGCTGAAGGCCACCTGACGGGTCAGGGTGCGGGCCAGCTCTTCCACCTGCTCGGAACGTGCCATCTGGTGGCCCAGACTGAACCACGAAGCTCCCTGCATCAGCACCACCAGCAGGGCCAGGCAGATCAGCACGATTGCCGTGCGGTGCAGACGAAATTTTAGTTTGGCCTTTGCCATCTTTACCCTTCACACTTTATGAACGAACCACCGTCCGTATCGACGCTTTATGTTGCCAGAAGCGGGCCTGACAGGGTAGCCTCTTGCGTGGTTAATATGTCCCTACAGGAGCTGTAATGCCAAATAGTCTGACCTGGTGCGACCTGCCTTCCGATGTCTCTCTCTGGCCGGGTTTACCCCTCTCTCTCAGCGGCGATGAAGTGATGCCGCTGGACTACAGCGCTGGCCGCACCGGCTGGCTTCTGTACGGGCGCAGCCTGGATAAAAGCGTCCTCACCGGGCTGCAGCATCAGCTGGGCGCGGCGATGGTCATCGTCAGCGCATGGCGGGTGGAGGACTATCAGGTGGTACGCCTGGCCGGTTCCCTGACGCCGCGTGCCAGTAAACTGGCCCACGAAGCCGGGCTGGATGTGGCACCGCTGGGGCGTATCCCGCATCTGAAAACGCCGGGCCTGCTGGTGATGGATATGGATTCCACCGCCATCGAAATCGAATGCATTGATGAAATTGCCAAACTGGCTGGCAGCGGCGAGCTGGTGGCGGAAGTGACCGAGCGGGCAATGCGGGGCGAGCTCGACTTTGCCGCCAGCCTGCGTCAGCGCGTGGCAACGCTGAAAGATGCCGATGCCACTATTCTGCAGCAGGTTCGCGACAAACTGCCATTGATGCCGGGTCTGACTTCGCTGGTGCCTAAATTGCAGGCGCTGGGCTGGCATGTGGCTATCGCTTCCGGCGGCTTTACTTATTTTGCAGAATACCTGCGTGATACCCTTCATTTGTCCGCGATTGCCGCCAACGTGCTGGAAATTCGCGATGGCAAACTGACCGGTGAAGTGCTGGGCGATATCGTTGATGCAAAATACAAAGCGGACATGCTGCGTGCTCTGGCGGAACGCTTTGAAATCGCGCCAGAGCAAACTGTCGCTATCGGCGATGGTGCCAACGATCTGCCGATGATCCAGGCCTCTGCGCTGGGCATTGCTTATCATGCCAAGCCTAAAGTCAATGAAAAAACCGAAGTCATTATCCGTCACGCCGATCTGATGGGGGTGTTCTGCATCCTCAGCGGCAGCCTGATCCATGAAGAGCGTTAAGGGGTAGATTTGGCCAAAGCGGTAAAGCGTGCCTTTGTTTGTAACGAATGCGGCGCAGATTATCCACGCTGGCAGGGGCAGTGCAGCGCCTGTCACGCCTGGAACACCATCACCGAAGTCAGGCTGGCGGCTTCGCCAACCGTGGCCCGCAACGAGCGGCTTTCAGGCTATGCGGGCAGTGCGGGCACCAGTCGCGTGCAGAAGCTGTCGGATATCAGCCTGGAAGCGCTGCCCCGTTTCTCCACCGGGTTTAAAGAGTTTGACCGGGTACTGGGCGGCGGTGTGGTACCCGGCAGTGCTATTCTGATCGGGGGCAATCCCGGCGCAGGAAAAAGTACTCTGCTGCTGCAAACCCTGTGCAAACTTGCTGAAGGAATGAAGACGCTTTACGTCACCGGCGAAGAGTCGTTGCAGCAGGTGGCGATGCGTGCGCACCGTCTTGGCCTGCCGACTGAAAACCTCAATATGCTTTCGGAAACCAGCATCGAGCAGATCTGCCTGATTGCTGAGCAGGAAGAACCGAAGTTGATGGTGATCGACTCGATTCAGGTGATGCACATGGCAGACATCCAGTCTTCGCCGGGCAGCGTGGCGCAGGTTCGTGAAACCGCAGCTTATCTGACCCGCTTCGCCAAAACGCGCGGCGTGGCAATCGTCATGGTGGGGCACGTTACCAAAGATGGCTCGCTGGCCGGGCCGAAAGTACTGGAACACTGTATCGACTGTTCTGTGTTACTGGATGGCGATGCCGATTCGCGCTTTCGCACGCTGCGCAGCCATAAAAACCGTTTTGGTGCCGTTAACGAGCTGGGCGTGTTTGCCATGACCGAGCAGGGCCTGCGCGAAGTCAGCAACCCCTCGGCTATTTTCCTCAGCCGGGGCGAAGAGGTGACCTCCGGAAGTTCGGTGATGGTTCTGTGGGAAGGCACGCGGCCGCTGCTGGTGGAGATTCAGGCTCTGGTGGACCATTCGATGATGGGTAATCCAAGGCGCGTTGCGGTGGGGCTGGAGCAGAACCGTCTCGCGATCCTGCTGGCGGTGCTGCACCGTCACGGCGGCCTGCAGATGGCAGACCAGGACGTCTTCGTCAACGTGGTGGGTGGCGTGAAGGTGACCGAAACCAGTGCGGACCTGGCGTTGATGCTGTCGATGGTGTCGAGCCTGCGTGACCGGCCATTGCCGCAGGATCTGGTGGTATTCGGCGAAGTGGGGCTGGCAGGAGAAATTCGTCCGGTGCCGAGCGGGCAGGAACGTATTTCCGAAGCGGCAAAACATGGTTTCCGCCGGGCGATTGTGCCAGCGGCCAACGTGCCGAAAAAAGTGCCGGAAAACATGAAAGTGTATGGCGTGAAAAAGCTGGCCGACGCGCTGGCGATTCTGGAAGATCTCTGACCATTTATCGTTGAATGGATTGTAATCGCAACGGCGGAATTTATGCCGCCCGTTATGCCGGAGGCATTTGATGTCGTCATTCGATTATCTGAAAACCGCAATACGCCAGCAGGGCTGCACGCTGCAGCAGGTGGCTGATGCCAGTGGCATGACCAAGGGCTACCTCAGCCAGCTGCTGAATGCCAAAATCAAAAGCCCCAGCGCGCAAAAGCTGGAAGCGCTGCACCGTTTTCTGGGGCTGGAGTTCCCGCGCCGTGAGAAGACCATTGGCGTGGTGTTTGGCAAGTTTTATCCGCTGCATACCGGCCATATCTACCTTATCCAGCGTGCCTGCAGCCAGGTTGACGAGCTGCATATCATCATGGGCTACGATGAACCGCGTGATCTGCAGCTGTTTGAAGACAGCGCAATGTCGCAGCAGCCCACCGTCAGCGACCGCCTGCGCTGGCTGCTGCAGACCTTCAAATACCAGAAAAACATCCGTATTCACTCGTTTAACGAGGAGGGGATGGAGCCTTACCCGCATGGTTGGGACGTGTGGAGTCGCGGCATCAAGGAATTTATGGGCAACCACGGCATCGTGCCGAACCGGGTTTACACCAGTGAAGAGCTGGATGCGCCGCAGTATCAGCAGCATCTGGGGATTGAAGCGGTACTGATCGACCCACGGCGCTCATTTATGAACATCAGTGGTGCTCAGATCCGCCAGGATCCGTTCCGCTACTGGGAATATATCCCGACGGAAGTGAAGCCGTTCTTCGTGCGTACGGTGGCGATCCTCGGCGGGGAGTCCAGCGGCAAGTCAACGCTGGTGAACAAGCTGGCGAACATTTTTAATACCACCAGTGCGTGGGAATTTGGCCGCGATTATGTCTTCTCGCATCTCGGCGGTGACGAGATGGCTCTGCAATATTCCGACTACGATAAAATCGCGCTTGGTCAGGCACAATACATTGATTTTGCAGTTAAATATGCGAACAAAGTGGCATTTATCGACACCGACTTTGTCACCACCCAGGCTTTCTGCAAAAAATATGAAGGACGCGAACATCCCTTCGTGCAGGCGCTGATCGACGAGTATCGCTTCGATTTGGTGATCCTGGTAGAGAACAACGTTCCCTGGGTTGCAGACGGTTTGCGCAGCCTTGGCAGCTCGGTGGATCGCAAAGAGTTCCAGGCGCTACTGGTCTCAATGCTGGAAGAGAACAATATCCGGTATATGCATGTCGAGCAGGATAACTACGATGAGCGCTTCCTGCGCTGTGTTGAGCTGGTGAAGGACATGTTGGGCGCGTAAGCAGACGGGCAGCAGCACAGGCTCCGCATCACGGAGCCTGATAGCAAACACGTCGTTATGCCAGCGTGCGTAAAGCCCTTACGCTACGTTCGCGGACAAACAGCGCCAGCATCGCCATACCAACCAGAGCCAGCACGCTGGCAAGCAGGAACGCTGAAGAATAGCCTCCGCCATACTGGATCAGGAAGCCGGTGATCCCCGGTGAGAGGATCCCCGCCAGGTTTGCCAACAGATGCACAAAGCCGCCAGCGGTGCCGATGCGCTCAGCCGGGACAATATCCTGCAACAGTGACCAGCACGCCTGCGGCGTCATATAGGCGAAAACGCTGGCCAGCGTAATCAGCGACACGGCCACGGTGACGCTGCTGGCCCAGGCCGTCAGCATGACGCACACAGCAGCCACCGCCAGCCCGGAGAAGATCACCAGCTTACGTGACTGCAGGAAATTTCCCGTCCGGCGGAACAGCGCATCGGAGACCAGCCCTCCACCGATAAAGCCAATCGTTGCCCCCAGCCAGGGCAGGATGCCAATCAGGCTCATGCTTTTGATATCCAGATGCTGAAAATCGGTCAGATAACTTGGCAGCCAGGAGAGGAAAAAATACTGGATGTAGTTGAAGCAAAAGAAGGCAGCCGCCACGCCCAATACCGGCAGTGAGAAGACATAGCTCCAGAGTTTTATTGGCTGAGCCGCTGTCGCTCCCGGGGCGCGCGTGGCAGGGCGCTGAGCTTTGATCATCTGGCATTCGCTCTCGCTGACGCGGGGATGCTGTTCCGGTTTATCCCTGAACAACCACAACCAGAAGCCCAGCCAGACAAAGCCCAGCACGGCAATGACGATAAATGACACCCGCCAGCCAAAATTCAGGCCAACCAGACCGACAACGGGAGCCGCGACCGCCGCCCCCAATGGCTGACCCGCATTGGTAAAACCGACCGCGCGTCCGACTTCTTTGCGTGGGAACCAGTTTGAAATGGATTTATTGGTGGTGGTTCCCATTGGACCTTCACCAATGCCGAACAGCACGCGGACAATCAGCAAATGTGTAAAGTTGCCTGCCAGCGCGGTTGCGCCACAAAACAGTGACCAGATGGCTGCCGCCCAGCCGAAGACTTTACGCGGGCCAAAGCGGTCGGCTCCCCAGCCGCCGAGGAAACAGAAAAGGCAGTAGCCAATAAAAAAGCAGCTGAACAGAATCCCCATCTGCGCATCATCGATGCTCAGATCTTTTTTCACCAGAGGAGCCATCACCGACAGGGCAGCCCTGTCCAGATAGTTCAGCATCCCGGCGAAGAACAGCAGCAGCGCAACGACGCTTCGGGTGTTTTTAAACATGATGAATTCCCTCCATATCGATGCGCAGATGGCTGACGGTGTGTTTTTTCATGGTCTCTGCATCGGGCTTAAAGCCGAGGCCAGGTTCATCTGGTAACGTCAGCGTGGGGGCAAAATCTAACTGCGGATAAAGCAGGGAAGAGAAGCGGATGTAAGGCACTTCCAGCAGGATTTCCGGCGGCAGGGTTGCGACGAGATGCGCGGTCGCCAGTAATCCGGCACCGTAATAGAAACAGTGCGGTACCACCGTTACGCCGCAGTCTCTGGCCCGTTCAAAAACGCGCAGTGAAGCGGTGATACCGCCCACTTTTGTCACGCTTGGCTGAACCACATCAACGGCTCCTTGCGCAAACAGCTCCTCAAAGCCCCATTCGCCAGCAGCATTTTCCCCGGCGGCAAGCGGTGTCCCTTCGCGGCGGACTGTTGCCAGTCCAGCGGCATCTTCCGGCGGCCAGACCGGCTCTTCCAGCCAGCCCAGCTTCAGCTCTGCCAGTTGGCGGGCGCGGTGGCAGGCCTCAGTCACCGTCCACGGGCAGTTCACATCCACCATCAGCGTCGCTTCTGCCGGTAACGCGGTGCGTGCGGCGGCGATTGCAGCATATTCCGTTTCATGCAGCTTCAGCGTATGGAAACCTGCCTGCCAGGCGCGCCTGACCTGACGGGCGACCTCCTCCGGATGGTTGTTATAGCTCACCAGGCTGGCATACAGCTCAATCTGCTGACGTTTTGCGCCAAGCAATTGCCACAGTGGCTGCTCCTGCTGCTGGCCAAGGAGATCCCACAGCGCAATATCAATGGCGGAAAGGCCGAAGCGCACCGGGCCAGTCCTGCCAAAGGCGTGCAGGGCCGTTTCGGCTTCTGCCATCAATGTCGTCAGGGCTGCGCGGCTGTTCGGTAAGGTTTTACCGAGAAAACAGGGGATGACCACATCCTGCAGGGCCTGTGCAGTCACGGGATTACACAAATGACCAAAACCTTCTCCCCAGCCCTGCAGGCCAGTGTCGGTTTCCACCCTGACCAGCAGGGTTTCCATCTGTTTTAGTGCCGCCGATGCGGCGTTCCAGGCTTTCTCCTCTGGCGCAGCAGGGCCACGATCGCTTGCAAAAGGAATGCTGAGGCGGATCACCTCTATCTGACTAATTTTCATGCCAAAGACCTCAATGTGTAGGGCGGTCAGCGGCTGGAGTTATGAGAAGAGGCCGTTCTGACCGTTAAGATAAGACTTCGCCAGTTCAGTATAAAAAGTGCGGCGGGGGCGGGCATCGTTCAGGCGCACAAGGATAGGGCAGGAAGGAGGAGGTTATTTTGGCATCTGGATAAGCGGCTGCGTGGCAGCTCACAAAATTGCGGCAGGAACGGCGGGTGACGACGCACCCGCCCGACAATCAGTAAACCATCACCACTTTACCGCGCATATGCCCTTCCAGCACCAGCTGGTGAGCTTCGGTCAGGGTTTCCACGCTCAGGCCCTGCAGGGTTTTGCTCAGGGAGGTGGAAATTTTCCCGGTATCCAGCAGCTTCGCGGTGGCCTCCAGAATCTCACCCTGGCGGGCAATATCCGGCGTGCCGTACATGCTGCGGGTGTACATAAATTCAAAATGCAGCGAGGCGCTTTTCAGCTTTAGCTGGTCCATGCTCAGCGGCTTTTCGTTTTCCACGATAGTGCAGATATGCCCCTGTGGTGCGACCAGCTTCGCCATCGTTTCCCAGTGGCCGTCGGTATCGTTCAGGCAGAAAATGTAATCGACCTGCTTCAGGCCGTGCTTCTCCAGTTCTGCTGGCATATCTTTATAGTTGATCACGATATCTGCGCCGCGATCCTTGCACCATTGCACAGAGTCCGGACGGGAAGCGGTGGCGATCACTTTGACCTTGCTGTGCAGTCTGGCAAACGGGATTGCCAGCGAACCGACGCCGCCCGCGCCGCCCACAATCAGCAGCGTTTTGCCTTCTTCTGCTTCGTCGATGTGCAGGCGGTCAAACAGACCTTCCCAGGCAGTCAGGGCCGTCAGCGGAATAGCCGCAGATTCAGCCCAGTTCAGCGAGGAGGGCTTATGCCCGGTAATACGTGCGTCAATCAGCTGATGGGTGCTGTTGCTGCCCGGACGGGTGATATCCCCGGCGTAATACACTTCGTCACCGACTTTAAAACCGCTGACTTTACTGCCCACTTCCAGCACCACACCGCTGGCATCCCAGCCGAGAATACGCGGCTGCTGGAGTCCGTTCTTTTGTGCGCCTTTGTGCACTTTGGTATCCACTGGATTGACGGAGGCAGCCTTAACCTCTACCAGCAGGTCATATTCACCAGGGGCTTGTTTTTCAGGCTGAATTTCAAAAAATTGATCCGGTTTATCTGGATTGATAGCAATCGCTCTGATTGTCATAGCGCATCTCCTTTAAGTTGTGTTATTCAGTGTAGAAGGTAAGCAGGCTAATGATAAGTCGCACAATAACTAACGAAGTGTTCGTTTCAGGTGAACAATCATGTTTAAACAGCTGCAGGATATGGCTCTCTTCGCGATGGTGGCCGAATGCGGCAGTTTCACTGCTGCTGCGAAGCGCTCCGGATTGCCGAAATCCAGTGTCAGTCAGCGTATCAGCCAGCTTGAACAAACACTGGGGTTACGTCTGATCAACCGCACCACCCGTCAGCTCAACCTGACGTTTGCCGGGGAGCGGTACCTGGTTCATTGCCAGGAAATGGTGCAGGCCAGTGAAAGAGCAAGCCTGGCTATTCAACGCCTGCGGGATAATCCCAGCGGGCGACTGAGAATTACGTCACCGGCGGGGATTGGGGCCACGCTGCTGGCGCGACTGAACGCGGCTTTTCAGCAGGAGTATCCGGACATCACTTTGGAAGTCTCGGTTTCTGATGAGGTTCGTGATCTGGTGCTGGAGGGATATGATGTGGCCCTGCGTACCGGTCAGCCGCAAGACTCTTCACTGATTGGCCGGCGGATTGGCTACTGCGAACGCCTGCTGGTGGCTTCACCAGGCTACCTGGCGCAGCATGAGGAGATCGTTCATCCGCAGCAGCTGGCGGAACACCGCTGTATTGCGCACCGGGCGTGGAGCGAATGGCTGCTGAAAAAAGATGAGGAGTATTACCGCTGGATGCTGCCGCCCATCCATATGACCGACAATCTGGTCTATGCGCGTGAGTGCGCGCTGGAGGATGCGGGGATCACGCTGCTGCCACGCTTCCTGACGGACGAGTTACTCTCGGATGGGCCATTGATGGAGGTATTGCCGGACTGGAAGATTGCGGGCAACGAGCTGTGGCTGGTCTATCCGAGCCGCAAACTGAATTCGCCTGCGCTTTCGCACTTTGTTGACTACGCGCTACAGTCGCCGGTGTTTCGGGAGTTCTATCAGTAACAAATAAAACAGCGACTGCACGGGGAACCCTGGCCGTTCATAAAGACGCAAACAGCGCCGTCCCTGGTTGCCAGACTTGCACCCTCCATGGCGCTAGACGCTTTAATCACGGCCTGGGTTCCCGTGCTTTGAGTATCGGCGACAGCCTTACTTAGTCATACGCTTGTACTTGATGCGTTTTGGCTCCAGCGCTTCGGCACCCAGCGTACGCTTCTTGTACTCTTCGTATTCGGTAAAGTTCCCTTCGAAGAACTCGATGTTGCCTTCATCCTGGTAGTCCAGAATGTGGGTGGCGATACGGTCGAGGAACCAGCGGTCATGCGAGATAACCATCGCGCAGCCCGGGAACTCCAGCAGGGCGTTTTCCAGTGCACGCAGGGTTTCGATATCCAGGTCGTTGGTCGGTTCATCGAGCAGCAGCAAATTGCCGCCCACCTGCAGCAGCTTGGCCAGATGCAGACGGCCACGCTCGCCACCGGACAGTTCACCAACACGTTTGCCCTGATCAACACCTTTAAAGTTGAAGCGGCCAACGTAGGCACGGCTTGGCATCTCGGTGTTGCCGATACGCATGATGTCCTGGCCGCCGGAAACTTCTTCCCAGACGGTTTTAGAGTTATCCATGCTGTCGCGGAACTGATCGACCGAGGCCAGCTTGACGGTATCACCCAGCACAATGCTGCCGGAGTCAGGCTGTTCCTGGCCGGACATCATGCGGAACAGGGTGGATTTACCCGCGCCGTTCGGGCCGATAATCCCGACGATTGCTCCTTTTGGTACTGAGAAGGAGAGATCGTCGATCAGCAGGCGGTCACCGTAAGATTTACGCAGGTTGCTGACTTCCACCACTTTGTCGCCCAGGCGTGCTCCCGGTGGAATAAACAGTTCGTTGGTTTCGTTACGTTTTTGGTAGTCGGTGTTGTTCAGCTCTTCAAAGCGGGCCAGACGAGCCTTGCCTTTAGATTGACGGCCTTTGGCACCCTGACGCACCCACTCCAGCTCTTTCTCAATGGATTTACGGCGGGCCGCTTCGCTCGATGCTTCCTGTGCCAGGCGGGCATCTTTCTGCTCCAGCCAGGAGGAGTAGTTGCCTTCCCATGGAATACCTTCACCACGGTCAAGCTCCAGGATCCAGCCAGCGACGTTATCAAGGAAGTAACGGTCGTGGGTAATCGCCACCACTGTGCCCTCGAAGTCGTGCAGGAAGCGCTCCAGCCAGGCCACAGATTCTGCATCCAGGTGGTTGGTCGGTTCGTCCAGCAGCAGCATGTCTGGTTTTTCCAGCAGCAGGCGGCAAAGCGCCACGCGACGACGTTCACCACCGGAGAGGTTAGCGATTTTCGCGTCCCAGTCAGGCAGTCGCAGTGCATCGGCAGCACGCTCCAGCTGGGTGTTGAGGTTATGACCGTCGTGCGCCTGAATAATCTCTTCCAGCCTGCCCTGTTCTGCGGCCAGCTTGTCAAAATCAGCGTCTTCTTCTGCGTACAGTGCGTATACTTCATCAAGACGTTTCAGGGCGCCGACCACTTCAGCCAGCGCTTCTTCCACCGACTCACGGACGGTGTGCTCCAGGTTCAGCTGCGGCTCCTGCGGCAGGTAGCCGATTTTGATGCCTGGCTGCGGGCGCGCTTCCCCTTCGATATCTTTATCGATACCGGCCATGATGCGCAGCAGGGTGGATTTACCTGCGCCATTCAGACCCAGAACGCCGATCTTGGCACCCGGGAAAAAGCTCAGGGAGATATTTTTCAGGATATGACGCTTCGGCGGAACCACTTTGCCGACGCGATGCATGCTATAGACGAATTGAGCCACGTAGGATGAGCCTCTTGGTGTCTGGTGTTAATTGGGGCATTCGCTGCCCACTCAGATGACGAAGTTTAGCTGGTTTCCTCTGTTAATCACAGCCGTACAGGGTGTTAATCACCTTACTCCCCTGCGGATTATCCTGATATCAACGCTTTTGCGCGATAACTGTTTGATTTTCGACCGGTGGGCATTATGCTGATTTTTTGCCTTACAAAGCAGGGAGATAACGATGAAAGTTCTGATCGCGGCGGAAGAGAACGCCTGGGGCGGGATGATTCAGCAGTTCCGCCAGACGCTGCCGGACGTCGAGTTTACCGCTTCCGCCGGACATGCGGCCGAAAGCCTGGCGGGGTATGACGCGCTGATCCCTGGCATGGCAAAAGTCACCCCAGCCCTGCTGAAAACGGCCGATAAGCTGAAGCTGATCCAGCAGGCGGGAGCCGGGCTGGAGAGCGTGGATATCGCCAGTGCGAAAGCGCAGGGGATCCAGGTGGCCAACGTACCCTCTGACCGTTCCGGCAATGCGGATTCCGTGGCCGAACTGGGGATCTGGATGATGATCGGCCTGGCGCGTAAGGCCAGTGAACTGCCGCAGATGATCGCCACCCGCCAGCTTGGTCTGCCGGTGGGGATAGGGCTGATGGGTAAAACGGTCGGGCTGGTGGGGCTGGGCGGTATCGGTAAAGCGCTGGCGAAGCGGCTGGTCCCTTTTGGCGTGAAGCTGATCGGAGTGAAGCGTACCGCCGACCAGAGTTTTGCTAAAGAACACCAGCTGGACTGGTTGGGCAATACGAAGCACCTGCCTGCACTGCTGAGTGAGGCGGATTTTGTGATACTGAGCCTGCCGGACAACAACGACACCCGCAATATCATTGATGAAACGGCGCTGGCGCAAATGAAACAGGGCAGTTTTCTGATTAACCTGGGGCGGGGTGGGCTGATTGAGAAACAGGCGCTGCTGGCGGCGCTGGAGGTTGGTCATCTGGCCGGAGCCGGGCTGGACGTGTTCTGGCAGGAACCGCCGGATCCGGAAGATGACCTGTTCCAGTACAACGTGGTGGCAACGCCGCACATTGGCGGCGTCACGGATAATTCACTGAACGGCAATGTGGCGGGCGTTTGCGAGAACCTGCGCCGCCTGCGCGACGGCGAAGAGATCCTTAACCGCTGGGCCTGACGTGCCCATCAGGCTCAGGAGAGCACGCGACGGTGAAGAACCGGGCCTGGCGTACCCTCCCGGCTCAGGAGTGTAAGTGGTCCATTCCCAACTGTGCCAGGTGCTGCGCCAGCTTTTTCGGCGCGGCTTCATCGCTGATAAGCCGGTCAAACACGCTGAGTTCGCCGATGCGGGCGGGCAGGACTTTACCGAACTTGCTGCTGTCGGCCACCAGAATTTTCTGGCGGGCGCGCTGCAGCGCCTGATGCTTCATCGGCAATTCGTTGAGGTTGTAGCAGGTAGCGCCCTGTTCAGCATCAATGCCTGCAGCGGAGATAAACGCCTTGCCCGGACAGAGGCTGTCCATCACTGAACCCTGTCCCAGCGGGGTGAAAATCGCATTATCCGCGTGAAATTCCCCGCCGTTCAGGATCACCTTACAGGCGGGTTTTTCTTTCAGGGCAAGGAAGGTGTTCATCGCGCAGCAGATAGCGATAAATTCCAGTTCGCCGTCGATGGCATCCACGACCCATGGCATGGTGGTGCCGCAGTCAAAAAATACCGTGTCACCAGGCTGGATGAGTGCCGCCGCCAGCTGACCTAACCGGCGCTTCTTCTCCACGTTGTGGGTCTGCTGATCGGTAACAAAGTAGTGACCCTGGCTGTTTTTCGGATCGCTGACGATATACCCGCCAAGCAGCACCACCGCAGAAGGCTGTTCGCTGATATCGCGGCGGATGGTCATCTCGGAAACGCCAAGCAGCTGCGCCGCCTCTTTCAGGTGGATCTTGTCGGTTCGCTGCAGCGCGTGCGCCAGTTTTTTTACGCGCTCGTCGCGCCGGGTTTCCATGGTCGGTGATTCCTGATGATCGGTTAATAGCCTTCGCCGGTAGCGCTGCTGTCCTGCACGATGGTGACGCCGGAGCTGGTGCCAATGCGGCTGGCACCCGCCTGGATCATGATTTCTGCGGTATGCCGGTCACGAACTGCGCCTGATGCTTTCACTTTCACCTCCGGCCCGACCGTTTCATGCATCAGGCGAACGTGCTCTTCGCGCGCTCCGCCGGTGCTGAAGCCGGTAGAGGTTTTCACGAAGGCGACCCTCAGCTCCCGACAAATTTCACAGATTTTAATGATTTGCGCCTCGCTGAGCAGGCAGGTTTCCAATATTACCTTCAATGGGATCGGGCCGCAAACCTCCCGCACCGCCTGTATGTCAGCCGTGACCGCCTGTATCTCACCGCTTTTCAGCCAGCCGACGTTAATCACCATATCGATCTCCTGCGCGCCGGCCTCGATTGCGGCTTGCGCCTCAAAGGCTTTGGCGCGGGTCAACCCGGCCCCCAGCGGAAATCCGATCACTGAACAGACCCTGACGTTACTGCCCTTCAGCTTTTCCGCGGCCAGCGGGACGTAGCCGGAATTCACGCAAACTGCATAGAAATTGTGCTGCAGCGCTTCTTCACACAACCGGTCAATTTGCTGAGTAGTGGCATCGGCAGCCAGCAAGGTGTGGTCGATAAAGCTGGCATAGTCACGGGTGGATAACGTCATGATCTTCTCCTCGCAGTAAATGTGAATGTTAAAATAATAACATTTCTCACTTGCCGTCAATGCCTTGTTTATGGCCTTTATCTGGAATTTTTAACGTGAGAGGGCTGTCACAAAATTCACATATGATCGTTGTTATTGTTATTTCTACAACATTTAATGAGCGAAATTTACAGGGGGAATCACAATGGATATTGCCGTTATCGGCTCGAATATGGTCGACCTGATCACCTACACCAACAGCATGCCTAAAGCCGGCGAGACGCTGGAAGCCCCCGATTTCGCTCTGGGCTGCGGCGGCAAAGGGGCCAATCAGGCTGTGGCAGCAGCAAAGCTCGGCGCTGCGGTGATGATGGTCAGCAAAGTGGGCGAAGATCTGTTTGCTGAAAACACGGTGAAAAATCTGCAGCAGTTTGGCGTGGAAACCCGCCATGTGACTGTTGCAGCAGGAACTTCCAGCGGCGTGGCGCCGATTTTTGTCGATGACCAGTCGCAGAACCGCATCCTGATCATCAAAGGGGCTAACGCGCATCTCTCTCAGGCTGACATTGATGCTGCCGCAGCGGACCTGAAGTGTTGCCGCCTGATAGTGCTGCAACTGGAGATCCCGCTACCCACGGTTTATTACGCCATCGATTTTGCCCGCCAGAACGATATTCAGGTGATCCTCAATCCGGCCCCGGCGGTTGCCGGGTTGGATATCGATTATGCCTGCCAGTGCGACTTTTTTATGCCGAATGAAACCGAGCTGGAGATCCTCACCGGCCTGCCAGTCGGCAGCGAAGAGGAAGTGCTGCGCGCCGGGCAGATGCTGCTGGCCCGTGGCCTGAAGAACCTGATTATCACTCTGGGCAGCCGAGGTTCGGTATGGATGCAGGGAGACACCGTCCATCGCGTCAGCCCGACGCCGGTCAAAGCCGTGGACACCAGCGGAGCAGGGGATGCCTTTATCGGCTGCTTTGCCCACTGCCTGGTAGAGCACGGCGATATTGCCCGTGCAATGGAGTCTGCTTCGGCTTATGCCGCCTGCAGCGTAACCGGTCGGGGAACCCAGCGCTCCTATCCCGATGCCGATACTTTTCAACGTTTTCTCAACGCCTGAGGATTGGCTATGCACCAGAACATTGTCCAGCAGCCTGACGGCTACCTGAATAAGACTCCGCTGTTCCAGTTTATTCTGCTGTCCTGCCTGTTCCCATTGTGGGGCTGCGCCGCCAGCCTGAATGATATTTTGATCACCCAGTTCAAGAGTGTCTTCGCCCTAAGTGATTTTGCCAGTGCCCTGGTGCAGAGTGCCTTCTACGGTGGCTACTTCCTGATTGCGATCCCGGCCTCGCTGGTGATCCGCAGTACCAGTTACAAGGTGGCGATACTGCTGGGGCTGGCGCTGTATATCGCTGGCTGCGTGCTGTTCTATCCTGCCTCGCACATGGCAACTTACACCATGTTCCTCGCGGCGATCTTCGCTATAGCTATTGGCCTGAGCTTCCTGGAAACCGCCGCCAATACCTACAGCTCGATGATTGGTCATCGCGACCATGCCACGCTGCGCCTGAACGTCAGCCAGACCTTCTATCCAATAGGTGCGCTGATGGGCATCGTGTTGGGTAAATATCTGGTCTTCCAGAATGGCGACAGCCTGCACAGCCAGATGGCGGGCATGAATCCCGAACAGTTGCACCAGTTCCGCCTGACGATGCTGGAGCACACGCTGGAACCCTATAAATACCTGGTGATGGTACTGGTGGTGGTGATGGTGCTGTTCCTGCTGACGCGCTATCCGCACTGCAAGCCGCAGAGCGCGGAGAAAAAGCTGCCAGGGCTGGGAGAAACCTTCAACTATCTGGCGAAAAACCGCCACTTTAAGCGCGGTATTGTCGCTCAGTTTGTCTATGTCGGGATGCAGGTGGCAGTGTGGTCGTTTACTATCCGCCTTGCGCTGAACCTGGGCGCAACTAACGAGCGTCACGCTTCTAACTTTATGATCTACAGCTTTATCTGCTTCTTTATCGGCAAGTTCGTCGCCAACTTCCTGATGACCCGATTCCGGGCTGAGAAGGTGCTGATTGCCTACTCGGTGGCGGGAGTGATCACGCTGGCCTATGTGATGCTGGTGCCGAACTTTACCGCCGTCTACGCCGCTGTGTTTGTCAGCGTGCTGTTCGGGCCGTGCTGGGCAACCATCTATGCCGGTACGCTGTCGACCGTTGATAACAAATACACCGAAGTCGCCGGCGCCTTTATCGTCATGGCGATTGTTGGGGCTGCATTTGTTCCTGCGCTGCAGGGGCTGGTTTCTGACCGCCTGGGATCGATGCAGCTGGCCTTTAGCGTTTCGCTGCTGTGCTTTGCCTGGGTCGGTTTTTACTTCTGGGGCGAGCTGCGCCACAAAAAGCAGCCTGCCGCCACTGGCCGTCTGGCTGAGGAGGCTCGATGAAAACCCGACTTCCTCTGCACCGTTCGCTGTTCGGCGACACGCCGCGCACGCTGCTGGAAAACGGTGACTTCAGCGTCAAACTGTTTCGCTATCCCGCCGGTATTGAAGCCGTGCGGCTGGAAAACAGCCGCGGCCATGTGATTGTGCTGCCGTTCTATGGGCAGATGATCTGGGAGGCGGAGTTTGACGGGCGAACCCTGACCATGGGCAACGGCTTTACTCAGCCGCTGCCGGGTCAGGATATTATCGACACTTACGGCTGCTTTGCCTTCCATTCCGGCCTGCTGGCAAACGGCTGCCCGGCTGCAGATGACACTCATGCTCTGCACGGTGAAATGGCCTGTGCACGCATGGACAGCGCCTGGATTGAGCTGGAAAATGACCGCGTGGCGCTGCGAGGTGAAACCAATTATATCAAAGGGTTTGGGCACCATTATCGTGCTTCACCGGGCGTGACGCTGCTGGCGGGGCGGCCACGGTTGCGTATTGAGATGGTGGTGAACAACCTCTCCGGCAGCGCGATGCCGCTGCAGTACATGTGCCATATGAATTATGCGTATGTGGAGAACGGCACCTTCAGCCAGAGCATCCCGGACAGTGCTTTCCAGCTGCGCACGTCGATTCCCGGCCATGTCCATCCCACGCCGAACTGGCTGGATTATACCCGCCAGCTGCAGGCTTCGCCTCAGGCGTTCGACGGGCTGAACCGGCCGGAGATGTACGATCCGGAAATCGTCTTCTTTGCCGATAATCTGGCGCAGTACGGCAGCAAAGCGGAGTTTCAGCTGCACTCGCCGGAGGGCTACGGTTTCAGCACCATTTTTGATACCGCCCAGTTCAACTACGCCACGCGCTGGATCCTGCATAATGCCGACCAGCAGGTTGCCGCTTTCGTTTTACCTGCCACCTGCCGTCCGGAAGGATTTAATGCCGCGAAGCAGGCGGGAACGCTGATCTCGCTGGAGTCCGGCGAGCAGAGGCAGTTCTGTGTGGAAACCGGATTAATCGAGTAGCCTCAATAAGGTGGCGGATGTTTCCGCCACCTCCTCTGGCAGGCAGACCAGCTCCACCCGTAATCGCCACTCTTTCCCGTCCAGTTGCCTGAAACAGCGAAGCCAGCATACCCGACGCATAACGCTGGAATATGCACATTTCGTCACTGACTCCTTTCCCGAATGGCATCAATGCCGCAAAAATTCCATGTCATAATCTGACGAATAAATCATCACAGCCCCCCCTGAATCATCCCTTTTGAAATTGATCATACTGGATAGCCGCTATGTCGAATAAAACGCTGTATGAGAAATTAATTGAGTCGCACGTGGTCCGTGAGCTGGACGATGAAGGCCATGTACTGCTCTATATCGATCGCTCGATCCTCAACGAATATACCAGCCCGCAGGCTTTCAGCGGGCTGAGAGAGAGTGGGCGGGTTGTCCGTCACCCGGCAACCATCTTGCTCAATGTCGACCACGTGAACCCCACCAGACCCGAACGTGACGCAGAGATGACCGATGCAGGCGGGCAGCTGCAGGTGGATTATTTCAGGCAGAACGCCGCTGATTTTGGCATCGAACTCTTTGATGTACTGGATCCCCGACAGGGCATTGAGCACGTGGTCGCCCATGAACAGGGCATGGTGATGCCGGGCATGGTGATTGCCGCTGGGGACAGCCATACCACCACCTACGGCGCTTTTGGTGCGCTGGGGTTTGGGATCGGCACTTCAGAAATTGAGCATTTACTGGCCACGCAAACACTGGTCTACCGCAAGCTGAAAACGCTGCTGGTGACGGTCAGGGGCGAGTTGCCCTATGCCTGTTCGGCCAAAGATATCATCCTCGAACTGCTGGAACGAATCGGCGCGTCGGGTGCCACCGGCTATGCGATTGAATTTGATGGCGAGGCGATTAGCGCCCTGAGCATGGAAGGGCGAATGACGCTCTGCAATATGGCCGTGGAAGCCGGAGCGCGTGGCGCAATTATCGCGCCAGACCAGAAAGTCTTTGACTACATTGCAGGCAAACCGCAGATGCCTGTGGGCGAGCTGTGGCAGCAGGCGCTCAGCGAATGGGCAACGCTACGCAGCGATCCGGACGCCGTATTTGATAGAACGGTGCAGATAAACTGTAGCGAGCTGGAACCCAAAGTCACCTGGGGGATCAGCCCGGATCAAACTACCACCATCTCCGGATCCGTCCCCGATCCGGAAAAAGAATCCAACCCGGCTAAACAGCAGGCGATCCGTAAGGCGTTGCAGTACATGGGACTGACTGCCGGAACGCCGCTTCGTGATATTCAGATCACCCATGCATTTATTGGATCCTGCACCAATGGCCGTATTGAAGATCTGCGTTCGGCTGCGGCGGTGATCCAGGGCCGCAAAATTGCCAGTCACGTCAGGGGCATCATTGTGCCGGGATCGTCGCAGGTTCGTCGTCAGGCCGAAGAAGAAGGGCTGGCGCTGCAGTTTATCAACGCCGGTTTTGAGTGGCGTCAGTCGGGATGCTCAATGTGCCTGGCAATGAATGAAGATGTGCTTGCGCCCGGCGATCGCTGTGCTTCAGGAACCAACCGCAACTTCCCCGGACGGCAGGGCGGCGGGGCGAGAACTCACCTGATGAGCCCGGCGATGGTCGCGGCAGCCGCCATCAGTGGCCATCTTGAAGATGTGCGTACCGTACTGAATACCGGAGGAAAAAATGGAGTCATTTAAACAGGTCTCCGGCGTGGTAGCGCCGCTGCCGGACGCGAACATCGACACCGATGTCATTATGCCCAAGCAGTTCCTGAAAGGAATCGATCGTCAGGGGCTGGATAAAGGGGTGTTTTTCGACCGCCGTTTTACTGCGGAAGGCGAGCTGAACGCCGACTTCATTCTGAATCAGCCCGGCTGGCAGGGGGCAACCTTTTTGCTGGTTGGCCCCAATTTCGGCTGTGGTTCCAGCCGGGAACATGCAGTCTGGGGATTAAGGCAGTTGGGGATCCGCGCACTGATCGGCACCAGCTTTGCCGGGATTTTTGACGATAACTGCCAGAAGAATGGCGTGCTCACCGTCTCGCTGGACGAGGGGGCTTATGAGCGCCTGAGCCAGTTGGCCGCGAACCCGGACACCAATACGATTACCGTTTCGCTGGAGAAAGGAGAAATCACCGCAGGTGCGGCGACGCTGGTGTTTTCCGTCAGTGCGCTGAAGCGGGAAATGCTGTCAGGCGGCGAAGATTCTATCGGTTGGACATGGCAATATCTTGCCGACATTGAGCAGTTCGAAGCGCGGCATTATGCCGGGAAGCCCTGGCTGAAACGCCCGACGCTCAACCCTCGCCGTTAACGAAGGAAGGATCGCATGAGTGCTATTACCGAACGAGGCGTTTCCTCCTTTGTTCCCGGATTCAGCCTGAAAGACGTCAGTCTGGCGAACGGCATTACCCTCAGAGTCGCGATGGGAGGTGAAGGCCCGCCGCTGCTGCTGCTCCACGGCCATCCGCAAAACCATCTGACCTGGCGTAAAATCGCGCCGGAGCTGGCAAAAAATCACACCGTTATCATGGCCGATCTGCGGGGATATGGCGACAGTGATAAACCTGCCAGCGATGAGCAACACCGGCCCTATTCAAAACGGATTATGGCACAAGATTGCGTGTTACTGATGGCCGCGCTGGGCTACCCGACTTTTGCTTTTGTGGGGCACGACCGGGGCGCGAGGGTGGGGCACCGGCTGGCCCTGGATCACCCGCAGTGCGTATCCTGTTGCACCTTCATCGATATTGCGCCGACAGCAACCATGTATGCGTTAACGGACCAGGCGTTTGCCACGCGCTATTTCTGGTGGTTCATGCTGATCCAGCCTGCGCCAGTCCCCGAAACGCTGATTCAGCACGACCCGGCATTTTTTCTGCGCAAGCATATAAACGGCCAGTTAAAAACGCCCGGGGCAATGTCAGAAGATATTTTCAGCGAATATCTGCGCTGCTATCAGCAGCCGGAGATGATCCACGCTGTCTGTGAAGACTATCGGGCGGCAGCCACGACTGACTTGCAGGATGATGCGGAGGATCAGGATAAGCGCATTCAGTGTCCTTTGTTACTGCTGTGGGGCGAACTGGGAACCGTCGGACAGCTTTACGATGTGTTGGCGACCTGGCGTGATAAAGCCCTCAACATTCAGGGTGAAGCACTGCCCTGCGGGCACTCTCCGCAGGAAGAGATCCCCGAACTCTTCCTGCATAAACTTCAGCCATTCCTGAAAACAGTGTTATAAAACCCTATTATCCACTCTGTTTCCGGCGACTATGAAGAGCACCCCAGCAGGAAAAAACCACCTTCAGCCAGTGGCGGGCTGGCCTTCGATTGAAGATCTGCATGTTTTTGTCACGGTGGCCCGCAATGGCGGGTTCGCCAGAGCGGCGCTGGAATTAGGCCTCTCTCCCTCTTACATCAGCAAGCGCATTGCCACTCTGGAGAAACGGCTGGGCACCCGGCTGTTTTTTCGCAATAACCGCATCATGCGGCTCACCCCGGAAGGCGAGAAGGCGCTGGAAGGGGCGGTGCAGATTGTCGGCAGCGTGGGGGATTTTGTCAGCGATCTCAACGGGCTGCGCGGCGAGCTGACCGGTAATATTATCCTCAGCTGCTCGTTCGGCTTTGGCCACGAATACCTGTCGCAGGCCCTGTCAGAACTGATGCTGCTGCACCCGGGACTCAACGTGAAGCTGGTGCTCAGCGACAGGGAGGTGGATCTCATCAATGAGGGCGTAGATATAGAAATTCTGGTAGGGGATGACATCAAAGACCTCTACATTGCCAGGCGGCTGGCAGCGAACCGGCGGATATTATGCGCGTCGCCGGACTACCTGCAGCGAGCCGGAACGCCTGCGAATGCAGACGAACTTGGCCGTCACGAATGCCTGATTATCCAGGAAAGAAGCTCGGCTTATGGTCACTGGGCGCTCACTAATGGCAGGGAGAATATTCTGTGTCGCGTCAACAGCCGCCACTCCTCCAACAGCGGCAGCGTGGTGCTGGCCTGGGCGCTGCGGGGACACGGCATTGTGCTTCGTTCGGCCTGGGACGTGGCAAAATATGTGCAAAGCGGCGATCTGGTCCAGCTGTTACCCGAGTGGTATCAGGAAGCGAATATCTGGGCGGTTTATACGCAACGCTCATCCGGCTCCCTGCGGATTAAAACCTGCATTGATTTCCTGAGCGACTATTTTGCCAAACGCCTGCCGGGGGCAGGCGTAACGGGGCAGGCACGCTGAGCCGTCCGTTAATGAGGGCCAGGGTCGCGAGGATAAACCCTGGCTTCTGACTTAAATCGCCACCAGACCCCGGACGCCGTCTGCCTCCATGCTTTCTCCACGACCGCGCTGGACGATTTCGCCGCGCGACATCACCAGATAACTGTCGGCCAGCTCGGCGGCAAAATCATAAAACTGCTCAACCAGCAGGATCGCCATATCGCCTCGCTGGGCGAGCTGGCGGATCACCGCACCAATCTCTTTGATCACCGACGGCTGGATCCCTTCCGTCGGTTCATCCAGGATCAGCAACTGTGGCTTGCACGCCAGCGCACGGCCAATCGCCAGCTGCTGCTGTTGCCCACCTGAAAGATCGCCGCCGCGCCGCTGTTTCATCTCTTTAAGCACCGGAAACAGCTGGTAAATCTCTTCCGGCACCTGCCTGGCCTGCGAACCTGAAAACCGTGCCAGCCCCATCAGCAGGTTCTCTTCCACCGTCAGCCGGGGAAAAATCTCGCGCCCCTGAGGAACATAGGCAATCCCGGCCTGCACCCGCTGGTGCGGTTTACGCCCGTTGAGAGTTTTATCCTGCCAGCGAATGGTGCCGGACTTTGCCGGGATCAGCCCCATCAGGCATTTCAGCAGCGTGGTTTTGCCCACGCCGTTACGGCCCAGCAGGCAGGTGATCTCGCCGGGCTTCGCGTCGAATGAGAGGCCGCGGAGGATATGGCTGCCACCATAATATTGATTCAGTTCAGATACCTGTAACATATCAGCGCCCCAGATAAACTTCGATAACCTGCTCGTTAGCCTGCACTTCGCGCAGTGAGCCTTCCGCCAGCACCTGGCCCTGATGCAGCACCGTGACGTGGTCGGCGATGGTTTCGACAAAACCCATGTCATGCTCCACCACCATCAGCGAGTGCTGGCCTGCCAGGCTGCGGAACAGCTCGGCGGTGTAGTCGGTTTCCGCATCGGTCATGCCCGCAGCCGGTTCATCCAGCAGCAGCAGATGCGGGTCCTGCACCAGCAGCATGCCGATCTCCAGAAACTGCTTCTGCCCGTGTGACAGCAGGCCTGCCGGACGATGACGTTCCGCGCCCAGCCGCAGCAGTTTCAGCACCTCATCAATGCGGTCCTGCTGCTCGCCGTTCAGCTTGCTGCGCAGGCAGGCCCACACCGATTTGTCGGTTTTCAGCGCAATCTCAAGATTCTCAAATACCGTCAGGGCTTCAAACACCGTCGGCTTCTGAAATTTGCGGCCAATGCCGATGCGGGCAATTTCCACCGGCGAAAGGGTGGTGAGATCGGTGCTCTGATCGTAAAACACCCGGCCATTGTCCGGCCTGGTTTTCCCGGTGATCACATCCATCAGCGTGGTCTTACCCGCGCCGTTTGGCCCGATAACACAGCGCAGTTCGCCAACGCCGATTTGCAGCGACAGGTTGGTCAGCGCCTTAAAGCCATCAAAAGAGACGTTGATGTTTTCCAGCTGCAACACAGGATCTGTCTGTTGGCGATGGTGGTCCGCCGGATGGGGCTGCGTAAAAAGTTGCTCAGTCATGCTTCCTCCGGCGGAGCAGGCCAATCACGCCCCGTGGTAAAAACAGCGTCACGAGGATAAACATCAGGCCCAGGAAAAACAGCCAGTATTCAGGGAAAGCCACGGTAAACCAGCTTTTGGCCCCGTTAACGATCCCGGCACCGAGCAGCGGACCAATCAGCGTGCCGCGTCCACCGAGAGCGACCCAGATTGCCGCCTCAATGGAGTTGGTGGGTGACATCTCGCTGGGGTTGATAATGCCGACCTGCGGCACATACAGCGCCCCGGCCAGCCCACAAAGCATCGCTGACAGCGTCCAGACGAACAGCTTGAAGCCTTTCGGGTCGTAGCCGCAGAACATCAGGCGGTTCTCGGCATCGCGCACGGCGGTCAGCACCCGGCCAAACTTACTGCGGGCCAGCGCAAAACCAATCCCGAGGCTGGCGACCAGCAGCAACACAGTGGCGACGAACAGCCCGATGCGGGTACTGGGGGCGGTCACCGGGAAGCCGAGCAAAGTGGTGAAGCCGGTAAAGCCGTTGTTGCCGCCAAAGCCGGTTTCATTGCGAAAGAACAGCAGCATCCCGGCATAGGTCAGCGCCTGGGTCATGATCGAGAAATAGACCCCTTTGATTTTCGAGCGGAAGGCAAACCAGCCAAACACCAGCGCCAGCACGCCCGGCACCAGTACAATCAGGCACAGTGCCCATGCAAAGTGCTGCGTTCCTGCCCAGAACCACGGCAGGTGGTCCCATGACAGAAAGGACATAAAGGCGGGCAGCCCGTCTCCGGCGGCCTGGCGCATCAGGTACATCCCCATCGCATAGCCGCCCAGCGCGAAGAACAGGCCGTGCCCGAGCGACAGCAGCCCGGCATAGCCCCATACCAGATCCAGCGCCACGGCGACGATGGCATAGCAGAGGATTTTGCCGACCAGCGTCAGGGTATAGATCGACATCGCCAGCGGGTTATCCACAGGCAGCAGCGCGAGAAAGGGCAGCACCAGAAGGATCAGCAGGGCCAGCAGGCCGAGGCCGAGACTCAGGCGCGGCGCTTTTTGCGCCAGGGTGAGCGTCATGGGTTGTGCCATCAGTCAATCACCCTCCCTTTGAAGGCAAACAGTCCCTGGGGTCGTTTCTGAATAAACAGAACGATCAGCACCAGGATCAGAATCTTGCCGAGTACCGCACCGATTTGCGGTTCCAGCACTTTGTTCAGAATGCCCAGCCCGAAAGCGGCGACCACCGTTCCGGCCAGCTGTCCGACACCCCCGGTGACCACCACCAGGAAGGAGTCGATAATGTAGCCCTGGCCCAGCTCCGGGCCGACGTTGCCCAACTGCGACAGCGCCACGCCGCCCAGCCCGGCGATGCCGGAACCCAGCCCGAAGGCCAGCATATCCACCCGCCCGGTTGGCACGCCGCAGCAGTCAGCCATCGCGCGGTTTTGCGTGACGGCCCGCACGTTCATTCCCAGCCGGGTTTTATTCAGCAGCAACCAGGTGAGGAGCAGCACACCAAACACGAACAGGATTACCGCAATACGGTTGTACGGCAGCACCAGGTTTGGCAGCACCTGCAACCCGCCTGACAGCCACGGCGGGTTGGCGACCTCCAGGTTCTGCGCGCCGAACAGCACCCGCACCAGCTGGATCAGCATCAGGCTGATCCCCCAGGTTGCCAGCAGTGTTTCCAGCGGGCGGCCATACAGGTGGCGGATAATGGTTCTTTCCAGCGCCATACCAATCGCGGCGGTGACCAGAAAAGCCACCGGCAGCGCCAGCAGCGGATAGAATGCCAGCCACTCCGGAGCGAAGCGCTGGAACAGCGTCTGCACCATCCACGTGGAGTAAGCGCCGAGCATCAGCATCTCGCCGTGCGCCATGTTAATCACGCCCAGCAGGCCGTAAGTGATCGCCAGTCCCAGAGCGGCCAGCAGCAGCACCGAGCCCAGCGACAGGCCGGTAAACGCCTGACCAAGCAGATCGCCCAGCATCAGCCGCTGTTTAATCTGTTTCAGGCTGTCGACGGCGGTGGCGCGCACTCCGGCATCCGGTTCGTTTTGTGGTTGAGTCAGGCGGTCAAGCGCGGCCTGAGTCTGTGGATCGCTGGTTTCACCCAGCAGTTTCACTGCCTTCAGCCGCACCTGCGGGTCGGCATCACCGATCTGCAATCCGGCCACGGCCTGAGCCAGTACCGCATGCACGCCGCTGTCTTTTTCGGCGGCCAGACACTGAGTCAGCAGCGGCAACTGATCGGCCTGCGCGTCGTTTTGCAGCTCACGGGCGGCGCTCAGACGGATCGCGACGTTATTACTGACCAACTGATGGGCGGCCAGCGTGGTGGCAATCAGCACTCGCAGGCGGTTGTTCATAAACAGCTTTTTGGTGTCACCAGCCGGTTTTTCCACGTTGTCGAGCGGCGTCAGCTTGCCATCGGCCTCGCTGAACGGCTGTTTGTTTTCATCCAGCACCACATTTTCCTGATGCAGTGCCTGCAGGAAAGGAAGGCGTGCGGCATCCGGCGCGGCGGCCCATGCCTGCAAAAGTTTGATCTGATCTGTCCGGCTGGCGGCAGAGAAATCCGCTGCAGGCCCGGCAAGGGCGGACAGAGGCGCCAGCAGGCACAGCGAAAGTAAGAGCGTAAAAAGTCGACGTATTATCATCGCAATGCCCATCATGTCAGGATTGGGATGCGGGGCGCACGACACGCCCCGCGCAGGAGCGGGAAAAATCCCGCCCTTAAAGGTTATTGCGTTGATTTAACAGGGTAATCGGGTTTCTTGTCGTTGCCCGGAATGTAAGGGCTCCACGGCTGCGCACGCACTGGTTTATCCGTCTGCCACACCACGTTGAACTGACCATTGCCTTCGATTTCGCCAATCATTACCGGCTTATGCAGATGATGGTTGGTCTGATCCATGGTCAGGGTAAAGCCGTCCGGTGCTTTGAAAGTCTGTCCGGCCATTGCCGCACGCACTTTGTCCACGTCGGTGGTGCCTGCTTTCTCTACCGCCTGCGCCCACATATGGATGCCGACATAGGTCGCTTCCATCGGGTCGTTGGTCACCGCAGTATTGTAGTTCGGCAGGTTGTGCGCTTTGGCCCAGGCACGGTAATCCGCCACAAACTTCTTGTTAACCGGGTTGTCGACAGATTCAAAGTAGTTCCAGGCCGCCAGGTTGCCGACCAGCGGTTTGGTGTCGATGCCGCGCAGCTCTTCTTCACCCACCGAGAAGGCAACAACCGGCACGTCGGTCGCTTTAATGCCCTGGTTAGCCAGCTCTTTATAGAACGGCACGTTAGAGTCGCCGTTGATGGTGGAGATCACCGCAGTTTTACCCCCGGCCGAGAATTTCTTGATGTTGGAGACGATGGTCTGGTAATCGCTGTAGCCAAACGGCGTGTAGACTTCTTCAATATCACTGTCCTTCACGCCTTTGGAGTGCAGGAAGGCACGCAGGATTTTGTTGGTGGTGCGTGGATAAACATAGTCGGTACCCAGCAGGAAGAAGCGTTTCGCGCTGCCGCCGTCTTCGCTCATCAGGTATTCCACCGCCGGGATCGCCTGCTGGTTAGGGGCAGCGCCGGTATAGAACACGTTAGGCGACATCTCTTCACCTTCATACTGCACCGGATAGAACAGCAGGCCGTTCAGTTCTTCAAACACCGGCAGCACGGATTTACGGGAGACCGAAGTCCAGCAGCCAAACACCACGGCCGCTTTGTCCTGAGTCAGCAGTTGGCGGGCTTTTTCAGCAAACAGCGGCCAGTTGGACGCCGGATCGACCACCACCGGTTCCAGCTTTTTCCCCAGCACGCCGCCCTTGGCGTTGATCTCGTCAATGGTCATCAGCGCCACGTCTTTCAGCGGCGTTTCCGAGATGGCCATGGTGCCGGAAAGCGAGGATAAGATGCCGACTTTAATGGTGTCCGCCGCCTGCGCACCCCACGCTAAACCCATACTCATAACCGTTGCCGAAAGTGCAAATACCTTCAGTAATGAACGTCTTTTCATCTGGCGAACCCCTGATATCGTTGAATTATGTGGGTGAATCCGGTTGAAGTCTTGCCTGCTGCAGCCTGTGTAATGTGATCTTTCTGACCTCGGCCTTACTGACGGATATATGGGCGGTCAGAATCCGCTGTGCCTCCTCGCTTTGTTGTTGTGATACCGCCTGCAAAATTCGGGCGTGTTCGTTGTATGTCGCTTCGATCCGGTCCTCGCGGGTAAAGTCGAGGCGGCGGATGATGCGAATCTTTTCGGTCAGTTCGGCATGGATGCGGGCCATTTCGCTGTTGCCTGCCGCCGCGACTATCGCCATATGGAAGGCCTCGTCGTGCAGGGAAACGGCTTTGCCATCCTGCAGCCGGAGATCATCCATCCAGAAGCGTTTCAGTTCGCTGAGCAGATCGCTGGCTCGTCCGGCTGGCATGGCGCAGAGGCGGCGAACCGCCTCGCACTCCAGCACAATACGCAGGTCATACAGCTCCTCGAAATACTCGAAGTCGAACTGGCGCACCTGCCAGCCGCTGCGGAACCACACCTCGACGTAGCCTTCACGCTCCAGCCAGAACAGCGCCTGCCGCACCGGGGTGCGGCTGACATCCATGCGTTCCGCCATCTCGCTTTCGCTGAAGCGGTCGCCCGGCATCAGGCGAAAGTCGAAGATGTCGTTTTTAATGGTCTGGTAGACCTTTTCCGCCAGCGCTTCCGGACGGCCCTTGCTACGTCGGGCGTGAAGCTCCTGCATGCTCACCTCTTTATTCCAGCCACAGCAGCGCGTCGCCAGGGCTGACCGGACGGCCCGGCTGGCAGCCGATGCGCTTCACGCGGCCAGCCTGCGGCGCATGGATTGCCAGCTCCATCTTCATCGCTTCAACGATGATCACCGGCTGCCCGGCGACCACTTCATCGCCCGGGCTGACCAGCACTTTCCAGATGTTGCCGTTCAGATCTGCGCTGACCTGCAGCGCGCTTTCATCCTCTTCTGCTGGCAGCAGGTTCTCTTCACTGGTCAGCGGCGCGCCTTCCTCTTCCAGCGCCCACAGTGCCACTTCCGCTTCGAAGGCGGTGGCCTGGTTCTGACGGAAATCGGCAATAGCGGCGGCATTGTCACTGAGGAACTGCTTATGCTCAGCAAAATCAAACACCGTCTCTTCAATGGTGATGGTGGCGCGGCCTTCGCGGAAATCTTCGCGCAGCACGTCCAGCTCGGCTTCGCTCACCGGGTAGAAGCGCACCTGATCGAAGAAGTGCAGCAGCCAGGGTTCGTTAGCGGCGAACTGCTCGTTTTTCAGGAATTTGTTCCAGATTGGCAGCGTGCGGCCCACCAGCTGATAGCCACCCGGGGAGTCCATGCCGTAAATACACATGTACATGCCGCCTATGCCGACAGTGCCTTCCGCAGTGAAGGTTCGCGCCGGGTTGTATTTGGAGCTGAGCAGGCGATGGCGTGGATCGATCGGAACCGCACAAGGTGCGCCCAGATAGACATCGCCCAGACCGAGGATCAAATAGCTGGCATCAAAAATGGTCTGGCGAACTTCTTCGCGAGTGGCCAGGCCGTTGATGCGCTGGATAAAGTCGACGTTATTTGGCAGCCAGGGAGCGCTGTCCCGGACGGTTTCTTTGTAACGTTCAACCGCACCCAGCGTGGCGCTGTCTTCAAAGGCCATCGGCATATGGACAATGCGCGAAGGCACTTTCATCTGACTGACGTCACCGAGGTTTTTTTCCAGTTCCAGCAGCAGGGTCAGCAGCTGTTTCTGGCTGAGGATCCGGCTGTCGTAGCGGATTTGCAGTGAGCGGACGCCTGGCGACAGCTCTTCAATGCCCGGCTGGCCGGTTTCGCGCAGCGCGGTCATCAGCAGATGGACACGCAGGCGCAGTGCCAGATCCAGCACGTTGTCGCCGTATTCCATCAGGATGTAGTTGTCGCCTGCCTGACGGTAAACCGCAGTCGGGGTGAACGCGGTAGCTTTGAGCGCGGCCAGCACGGTGGCGGAGCCGTGGTCTGTTTCCGCCAGCGACGGCACTTCAAAGAGAGGTTTCACCGCACCATGCAGCGTCTGAACGCTCTGTGCCTGCACTTTTTCCAGCGCGTGTGCTTCGTCAAAACTGACCGGATGGAAGCGGATGCGGTCGCCTGGTTTGACCTGGCCGACTTTCCACAGTTCGGCTTTGGCGATAGTGACCGGGCAGACGAAGCCACCCAGGCTTGGTCCGTCACGGGTGAGGATCACCGGGAAGTCGCCGGTAAAGTTCACCGCGCCAATAGCGTATTCACAGTCGTGAACGTTGGAAGGGTGCAAACCGGCCTCGCCGCCGTTGGCGCGGGTCCAGCTCGGTTTTGGCCCTGCCAGGCGCACGCCCAGACGGTTGGAGTTGTAGTGGACCTGCCACTCACTGGTAAAGAATTCGTCGATGGATTCCTGGGTGAAGAAATCCGGTGCACCGTGCGGCCCGTACAGCACGCCAATGCTCCATTCGTCGCTGTAGGTCGGGATCAGAGAGGCATCCACAGCCTGCGGTTCGCTGACCGGAGCCGGAGTGGTGCAGGCCGCCAGTTCAGGCTGAGAGATCGCCAGCATGTCCGCCACGCGCAGAGTGCGACCGGCATGGCCACCAAACTGGCCGAGGGCAAAGGTCGAGCGGCTGCCGAGGTATTCCGGCACGTCAAAGCCGTTGCGCACCGCCAGATAAGTGCGGCAACCCATCTGAGCACGGCCCAGCATCAGGGTTTGTCCTGCTTTCACTGAGACTGGCTGCCAGTAACTGACCGGTTCGCCATCCAGCGTGGCCGGGCATTCAGCCCCGGTCAGGGAAATAATTGTGTCGCTGTGGAAGCGCAGCGTTGGTCCCTGCAACGTGAATTCCAGGCCGGCGGCCTCTTCGGCGTTGCCGACGATGCGGTTCGCCAGCCGGAAGGCAAAGTCATCCATCGGGCCGGAAGGCGGCACGCCGATATCCCAGTAACCCAGACGACCCGGGTAATCCTGAATGCTGCTCCAGGTACCGGGCTGCAGCACTTCGACTACTGCAGAAGCCGGGGTGAAGCTGTCCAGCATGCGCGTCCAGACTTTGCCGCTGCGGAAGGCTTCAGTTGCCACTATCTGACGCAGATAATCAAGGTTGGTGGCGATGCCGTGCAGGCGTGTTTCACTCAGCGCCTGGGCCATTTTTGCCAGCGCGGCTTCGCGGTTTTCCGCATGGACGATCAGTTTGGCGATCATCGGATCGTAGAAGGCCGACACTTCGGTGCCGGTGGAGATCCAGCCATCCACCCGCACGTTTTCCGGGAAGCAGACCTCGGTCAGCACGCCGGGGCTTGGCTGGAAGTTTTTCAGCGGATCTTCGGCGTAGATACGCACTTCAATCGAGGCACCCTGCGGAGCCTGCACCATGCGCGTCCAGTCCAGCTCATCACCTGCCGCCACGCGCAGCATGCACTCCACCAGGTCCAGCCCGGTGACGCATTCGGTGACCGGATGCTCAACCTGCAAACGGGTATTCACTTCCAGGAAGAAGAACTCATCGCGCTCAGCATCATAGATGTATTCAACCGTACCGGCGCTGCGGTAGCTGACCAGTTCGCCCAGCTTAACCGCAGATTCCAGCAGGGCAGCGCGGGTGCTTTCCGGCAGGTTCGGGGCAGGTGTTTCTTCCACCACTTTCTGATTGCGACGCTGCAGGGAGCAGTCGCGTTCGCCAGGAGCGATCACTTTGCCTTTGCCGTCGCCAAAGATCTGCACCTCAACGTGGCGGGCACGATCGATGCAGCGTTCCAGGAACACGCCAGCATCGCTGAAGAACTGTTCGCCAAGGCGGCGGACGCTTTCCCAGGCGCTGCGTAGTGCATCAGCATCTGCACAACGTGTCAGGCCGATACCGCCGCCGCCAGCGGTGCTTTTCAGCATCACCGGGTAGCCAATTCTGTCTGCGGCGCTCAGTGCTTCTTCCAGCGAGTCGAGCAGTGCCGTACCCGGCGTCATTGGCACGCCTGCGGCGGCGGCCAGTTCACGGGCGCGGTGCTTCAGGCCAAACTCGCCGATCTGATGAGCAGTGGGGCCGACAAAGGCGATCCCGGCTTCTTCACAGGCGGCGGCAAACGGCAGGCTCTCGGAGAGAAAACCGTAGCCTGGCCAGATGGCCTGTGCGCCAGTTTCTTTCGCTGCGGCAAGCATTTTATCGATGCGCAGATAGCTGTCAGTGGCTTTCTCGCCGCCCAGCGCAATGGCAATGTCAGCATCTTTGACGTGCTGGGCATTTTTATCCGCATCGGAATAAACCGCCACGCTGGTGACGCCCAGTCGCTTGAGGGTGCGAATTGCACGGCAGGCAATTTCGCCACGGTTGGCAATCAGGACGGTATTAAACATTCGGGGTCTCCTTGCGGGTCAGCCAGTTACGCCAGCCGCCAAAATCAGTGATGTCGGTCGCATCGGGAAGCACTGCAGGTTCACAGATAAAGCCTTTCACCAGGCGGCCATCGGCCAGCTCCAGCGTGCCAATACCCAGCGGGGAAGGGATCTCTGCCACGAACTCGCCGAAGCGTGCCAGCGGGATATCCCACAGCTCAACGATGATCGACGCGCCGTCGCTGCCTTTTACCAGGCCCGGCTTGGGCGGTTTGGTATTCGCCAGCGCGTAGAGGCGATAGCAGGCGGCGGTTTTGGTCTCTTCAACCAGTACCGCATCGCGGGTGGTCAGCTGGTGGTTGAGCGGCATCCCGGTCAGATGAGCGCCAACGACGGCCACACGGACATGCAGCGGCGAGGCTGGCAAAGAGGCGTGGCTGGCAGGCTGAGCATTGCCAGTTGCACCGAGGCTCAGGGCCTGACGGGCCTGCCATTTCTGGCCGAAGGCCGCCAGTGCACGGTCATACCAGGCTGGGGCGATCAGGGTGATCCCGGCTGGCAGGCCATCCTCGCGGAACGGGCCGGGCAGTGCCAGCGCGGACAAATCGGCCAGGTTGGTGAAGTTGGTATAGGTGCCGAACTGCGAGTTGTAGCGAACCGGCTCCTGTTTCATCTCTTCCAGCGTGTGGATGGTGGGAGAGGTCGGGACAACCAGTGCATCAAACTGGCTGAGGGTTTGCTGGATCTGGCGGCTCAGTTCTGCCCGCAGGTATTCCGCTTTATAAGCATCCACGGCGCTGTAGTTTTTCCCGCTGGCGACGATGCCGTACACCACCGGATCCATCTCGTCTTTGCGATCCAGCATCTCGCCGACGGCGACGGTACGTTCAGCCACCCACGGGCCGTAATAAAGTTGTTCAGCCAGCTGGTGGAAGATCGAGAAATCAATCGGATGCAGCGTGGCCCCTCCTGTCTGCAGCGCGGTCAGTGATTTTTCCCACGCGGCTTCAGCCTGCGCATCGTCAAAGAAGGTAGGGTTAGCCGGGATCGCCAGCTTCGGCGCAGCGGGCAGGGCCGCCGGAGCCAGGCCTGGATTCGCGCGGGAATAGGCATCGCTGGCGTCATAGCCTCCGGCGCAGGTGGCAGCGAGGAACGCATCTTCCACTGTCAGGGCAAAGAGGGAAATGGTGTCGTTCAGGCGGCAGGCCGGAACCACGCCGGTGGCGGAGAGCCAGCCTTTGGTTGGTTTCAGGCCAACGATATTGTTGAATCCGGCAGGCACGCGGCCGGAACCTGCAGTGTCGGTTCCCAGCGCAAAACACACCAGGCCACGGGCGGTCACGGAAGCCGAGCCTGAGCTGGAGCCGCCGCTGACATACGCAGGATCAAAGGTGTTTTGCACCGCGCCAAACGGCGAGCGGGTGCCGACCAGGCCGGTAGCGAACTGATCGAGATTGGTTTTACCGATCACCACGGCACCGGCTGCCTTGAGATTAGCCACTGCGGTGGCGTCGGCTTCGGCCTCATAGGCAAAGGCCGGGCAGGCTGCGGTGGTCGGCCATCCCGCCACATCAATGTTGTCCTTGACCGCGAACGGCACGCCGAACAGCGGCAGCGAGGCCGGATTTTGCTGCCAGACCGCCAGCAGGGGTTCCAGCTGAGCGCGCAGCTGGGCCGGGGTAGCGAGATACAGCCAGGCATTATCCGCAGTGGATAAACCGGACAGCAGCGACTCCAGCGTAGCCACCACATCCTGAGGATGCTGCTGATGGTGCTGCTGCCAGTCGTTCAGGGTGAAGCCGGTGGTCAAAGCCATAGGTTGAATTCCATCTGGTATACAAGATGGAATTCAATTAAGCAAAAGTTGTGCCACCTGAGCAGGTGTATGTAAATAAATGATTTTTATTATGAGGGGGTGCTGAGGTGCACGATGGATGGGCAGGGAGTGAACAAAAATGGGGCAGGGGAATCTTTTGAACGCGCGGGACAGATACTGCATGACGACTTGGGCAAATTGTTGAAACGGGCGGAAAGAGTTCCGCCCGTGAAAACAATCTGTTGAAGGAGCGACTGTTCGCCCTGATTTCACTGGATTACGATTTGCGCCACTTACGGGTCAGCGGTTTCTCGATCTCGACAATCAGGAACAGCACGGCAGCTACAGCCAGCGGCACCAGCCAGAAGGTCAGCGGCAGCGGCACGGTGCCAAACAGCGTATTCATAAATGGCAGATAGATTATCGCCAGCTGCAGCAGCACCAGCACGCCGCTGACCAGCCAGATCCCGCGGTTCTGCAGCAGGCCACGGCTCAGCGAGAAGCTCTCAGTATCACGGCAGTTCAGCATGTACACCCACTGCGCGGTTACCAGCGTTTGCAGCAGCACGGTGCGGATAAATTCCGCGCTGTAGCCGCGAGGCTGCAGCCAGGCTTCCAGCATAAAGGCGCTGACCGCAATCAGGCTTCCCACAAAGCCGACGCGCCAGATGGCATAGCCATCCATCACGTGCCGTTTGGCATCACGCGGTTTCCTGCGCATGACGTTTTTGTCGGCTTTCTCAAAGGCCAGCCCGAACGAGAGCGTGGCGGAGGTCGCCATGTTCATCCACAGGATCTGCACCGGCGTCAGCGGCAGCAGGTTGCCCATCAGCATGGCAATCACGATCAGCAGACCCTGCGCCAGGTTGGTTGGCATGATAAACAGGATGGTTTTTTTCAGGTTATCGTAAACGCGACGGCCTTCTTTCACCGCGTTGGCGATGGTGGCGAAGTTGTCATCGGTCAGCACCATATCGGCGGCTTCTTTGGTCACCTCGGTACCCTTGATGCCCATCGCGATGCCGACATCGGCCTGCTTCAGGGCAGGCGCATCGTTAACGCCGTCACCGGTCATGCCAACCACTTCACCTTTATCCTGCAGCGCTTTCACCAGGCGCAGTTTATGCTGCGGGCTGGTACGGGCAAAGATGTCGTAGCGGATCGCCGCATCGGCCAGTTCACTGTCCGTCATGTGCTCCAGCTGATAGCCGGTCAGCGCGTTGCGACCGTCGCCGATCCCAAGCATTCTGCCGATGGCCATGGCGGTTTCCTGATGGTCACCGGTGATCATTTTCACGCGGATACCGGCACGATGGCAGTCAGCAATTGCCGCCACGGCTTCCGGACGCGGTGGGTCCATCATTGCAGCAATCCCGCAGAAGATCAGGCCGCTTTCAAGGCACTGGTGGGTCAGCGCAGGCTGGCTGTCATCCACCGGTTTAAAGGCGCTGGCGACCATACGCAGCCCTTCACGGGCGAAGCGGGCAATCTCATCTTCCCAGTGCTGCTGATCGAGCGGTTCGCTGCCTGTTGCTGTCATCTGTGATCCACACAGCTTCAGCAGCACGTCTGGCGCACCGGTCACTAAAATTTGCTGCTCGCCACCAATCTGGTGGTGGGTTGCCATATATTTCCAGGCCGAGTCGAAAGGAATTTTATCAATCAGGCGGATCTGTTCTTCGGGCAGATGCCCCTTCGCCGCCAGCACTTTCAGCGCACCGGCAGTCGGACCACCGGTAATGCCCCAGTGTCCCTGAGCGTCCTGAATCATGGTGCTTTCATTGCACAGATCAACGTTACGCAGGAAGCGGGCGAGCAGAGGGCTGGACGCCACATCAACAGGGTGCTGCCCCTCTTCACTGAGAAAACGGCCTTCAGGGCGATAGCTGTTGCCTTCCACCCGCACGTTGTTACCAGCCAGCAGCACGGCTTTTACCGTCATCTCATTCATGGTCAGCGTGCCGGTCTTGTCGCTGCACACCACGGTCATCGCGCCAAGCGTTTCCACGGTTGGCAGCTTGCGGATAATCGCCCGCTTACGCGCCATTGCCTGTACGCCGAGGGAGAGAATAATGGAGATGATGGCAGGCAGACCTTCCGGTACGGAAGCCACCGCCAGCCCAATCAGCGACAGCAGCAGTTCGCCCATAGGCATATCGCGCAGCAGCAGAGTAAAGACAAACAGCGCGGCCATCATCGCCAGAATGATCAGGAAAATCGCGTGGCCCAGCTTGTCCATCTGCACCAGCAGCGGCGTGCGCAGCGGCTGGATATCCGCCATCATATGGTTGATTTTCCCCAGCTCGGTATCACCGCCGGTGGTAATCACCACGCCGGTGGCGCTGCCTGCGCTAACGGTGGTACCGGAGAAGGCGAGGTTATCGCGATCGCCAATCATCACCTCAGCTGCGATCTCACCGGTTTGCTTGGTCACCGCCGTGGATTCGCCGGTCAGAATGGCTTCTTCCACCCGCAGATTGTGCGCCTCAATCAGGCGTAAATCGGCCGGGATACGGTCGCCAGCCCGCAGGGTCACAATGTCTCCCACCACCAGTTCGCTGGCTTCAATGGTCTGAATCTGACCGCCACGCATCACCTGTGTCTGGGCAGGCAGCATATTTTCAATACTTTTCAGTGACTTTTCGGCGTTGTTTTCCTGCACAAAGCCAATCAGTGAATTGATCACCGCCACGCCAAGGATCACCGCGGTATCCACCCAGTGTCCCATTACGCCGGTCAGCACTGCGGCAGCCAGCAAAACGTAGATCAGCACATCGTTGAAATGGGCCAGAAAGCGCATAAGTGCGCTTTTGCCTTCACGCTGTGGCAGCTGGTTTGGGCCATCTTCGGCCAGGCGTTTTTGCGCTTCTTCCACGGATAATCCCGCTTGAGCGCTGGTCAATCTCTTCAGTACCGTTGCAGTATCGTACCGGTACCAGGCTACGTCAGTTTTCTGACGGGAAGAGGCTGGAGGTAATCGCGACATAGATATTCCTTCAGGTGAGTTGTTTAGAATGTTTGCTAAGGGAGGCTATGCTGAAGGAAGCCTGATATGAGCTTATTGATCCGAAGCACTCTTTTTTCGGAAATATTCTGCAATATGCTGCTGGTTTAGTGGCCGTTTAGAGTGCGGGCGCTGAGTAAATTTTTGTGCTTAACATAGCGACAAGTGCTTTGCCTGGTTAGCATGAAGGAAGTTGGACGAGTCATAACGGATAAAGCGAGGCGTTAACGTGGGGAAAGTCATGGCGGACAAGTGGCAGTTGTGGATAGCAGGGGCCTGTTTAACAGCAGTGATGGCAGGTATGGCACATGCGGACTCTCTGGATGCCCAGCGCAGCCGTTATCTGCAGATTAAGCAGGCATGGGACAGCAATCAAATAGACACGGTGGCGCAGCTGATGCCCACACTGCGTGATTACCCTCTTTATCCCTACCTTGAATACCGCCAGCTGGCTCAGGATCTGGATCAGGAAAGCGGCTTTGTGGTCAGCGACTTCATTAAAAAATACCCCACTTTGCCGCCGGTTCGCTCTCTGTCAGCGCGTTTTGTGAACGAGCTGGCTCGCCGTCAGGACTGGCGTGGACTGCTGGTGTTCAGCCCGGAAGAGCCGAAGCCGGTAGCGGCCCGCTGTAACTGGTACTACGCCAAATGGGCGACCGGCCAGCAGCAGGTGGCTTATGACGGCGCCAAATCCATCTGGTTGCGTGGAACCTCCCTGCCGGGCACCTGTGACAAGCTGTTCAGCGTCTGGCAGGGGGCCGGGGAGCAAACGCCGATTACCACGCTGGAACGTATTCGCCTGGCGATGAAAGAGGGAAACAGCAACCTGGTGAATTTCCTGGCCGGTCAGCTTCCGCCTGATTACCAGACCATGGCTAATGCGATCATGGATCTGCAAAACAATCCACAAAACGTCGAGTCGTTTGCCCGTAGCGTGGGGCCGACCGATTTCACCCGCCAGGCCACTTCCGTCGCCTTCGCCAGAGTGGCGCGGGGAGATGTGGAGAACGCCAGGGCAATGATCCCTTCGCTGGTTCGCCTGCAGAAGATGAGCGAGCAGGAAGAGCAGGATCTGAACGAGGCGGTGGCCTGGCGGCTGATGGGCAATGACATCACGTCCGAACAGGCGCGCTGGCGTGACACCGTGGTGATGCGCAGCGACTCGACCTCGCTGATTGAGCGGCGGGTAAGGATGTCGCTGGGCAATAACGATCGCCGTGGCCTGAATACCTGGATTGCGCGTCTGCCGGTGGAAGCCAAGCAGAAGGATGAGTGGCAGTACTGGCAGGCCGACCTGCTGATGGATGAAGGGCGGAAAGAAGAGGCCAAAACGATTCTGCGCAAGCTGATGCAGGAGCGCGGTTTCTATCCGATGGTGGCCGCACAGCGTCTGGGCGTCGATTATACTCTGCAGGTGGATAAAGCGTCTGAGCCGGACAGCAGCCTGACTCAGGGGCCGGAGATCGCCCGCGTGCGCGAGCTGATGTACTGGGGAATGGACAACCTTGCCCGCTCGGAATGGAGCTATCTGGTCGGCAGCAAAACCAGCAGCCAGCAACAGCAGCTGGCCCGCTATGCTCACGAGCAAAACTGGTGGGATCTGAGCGTGCAGGCGACCATCTCCGGCAAGCTTTGGAACAGCCTGCAGGAACGCTTCCCGCTGGCTTATCAGGATCAGTTCAACCGCTACAGTCAGGGGAAAGCGATCCCGATCAGCTACGCCATGGCGATTGCCCGCCAGGAGAGTGCCTGGAACCCGAAAGCCCGCTCGCCGGTTGGCGCTTCCGGCCTGATGCAGGTGATGCCCGCCACGGCGCAGCATACGGTGAAGGTTTACCGTCTGCCGGGCTACAGCAACAGCAGCCAGCTGCTGGATCCTGAAACCAATATTCAGATCGGCACGCAGTATCTGGAGTCGGTTTACCAGCAGTTTGGCCAGAACCGGATCTTCTCCTCGGCGGCTTATAATGCCGGTCCGTCAAGGGTGAGAACCTGGTTGGGGAACAGTGCAGGGCGGCTGGATGCCGTGGCCTTTATCGAGACGATCCCGTTCTCGGAAACGCGCGGCTACGTGAAGAACGTGCTGGCCTATGATGCCTACTACCGCTATTTCATGAACAAACCGGATAAGATTCTGGCCGACAGCGAGTGGCAACGCCGCTACTGATCCACGGTGGCCTGTGCTATGCTGCTGTACTAGTTTAAGAGTATGGGCCACACATGACCGAATCTTCCGTTCCCGTAACCATGGAACCGCACAACGAAGAGTGGCAGCGTTTTGTTACGCTGCTGCAGCGTGCTTTCAGCAACGAGCTGCATCTGCCGCTGTTGCAACTGATGATGACGCCGGACGAGCGCGAAGCGCTGGGCACGCGCCTGCGGATTATTGAAGAGCTGATGCGTGGCGAACTCAGCCAGCGCGAGCTGAAAAATGATTTGGGCGTGGGCATTGCCACTATCACGCGCGGCTCAAACAGCCTGAAAAGTGCGCCGCCAGCGCTGAAGGCCTGGCTGGAGGCACAGCTGCTCAACGGGTCAGATAAGATCTGAGTCGTCGTGCTCTTTCAGCTGGTAAATTTCGTTATGGAAGGGGCATAGTGCCAGGATCAGCGCCTGATGATAAACGCTGGTGCGCGTCAGGTGCCCGGCGGTGAATGCACCGATGGCCCCGCCTTTTTGTTTGATGTTATCAATGCCGGTCAGGCGCGCCATCTCTTCGCCCAGTTCACGGCCTTCATGGATGCCCTTCATGACAATGGCAGGCAGCGTAAAGCTGGCCGAACGGGACTCTCCACGCAGTTTATGGTTTTCCACCACCATCCAGGCAAAGGCGGTGTCTTCTTCGATCCCGGCCTCAATCGCTACCCAGAAGTCCGCTTCCGGCCGAACCTGACGGGCATTCATCACCCGCTGGCGTGCGCCAGTTCTCGTTTCTGCGTTTGTCAGGGGTTGCAGTGCCACGCCGCTGTCGACCTGGACACCCTCAATATGGCAGGATCCTTCTCCGAAAATATCGCTGAACGCCAGAGAAATTGCCTTAATTTTGGCTGGATTGATGGTAGCAGCGACAACATGGTACATAATTGTTTGAACCCTCTACGCAAATTTGTCGCAGTATAACGGAAAATAGCAATGTTACAGGTCTATCTTGTTCGCCACGGGGAAACGCTTTGGAATGCAGCGCGACGCATTCAGGGACAGTCGGACAGCGCGCTGACTGAGAAAGGAGAGCAGCAGGCACATCAGGTGGGAGAACGGGTGAAGCACCTGGGAATTACCCACGTTATCTCCAGTGATTTGGGCCGCACTAAGCGTACTGCCGAAATCATTGCTGATGCCTGCGGCTGTAATGTCCAGCTTGACCCGCGCCTGCGTGAGCTGAACATGGGCGTGCTGGAACAGCGCCCGCTGGATTCGCTGACCGAAGAGGAAGAGAGCTGGCGGAAGACGCTGGTGGACGGGACGGAAAATGGCCGCATTCCCAACGGCGAATCGATGACGGAAATGGCCACCAGAATGCATGATGCGCTGAATGCCTGTCTCAAACTGCCAGCCGGAAGCCGTCCGCTGATTGTCAGCCACGGTATGGCGCTGGGCGTGCTGGTCAGTACGCTGCTGGGCCTGCCTGCTCATGCCGAACGTCGGCTGCGCTTACGCAATTGTTCCATCTCCCGCGTCGATCACCAGCAGAGCGCCTGGCTGGCAGAAGGCTGGGTGGTGGAAACGGCCGGGGATGTGTCACATCTGGCTGAACCCGCACTGGACGAACTGCAACGCTAGGAGCGGGACGAAATGAATTCGTCCCCGTCGGAATGTTATTCGTTGCGGTTGGATCTGCGGAATAGCGCCGGATGTTTCTGCATGGGCGGAATAATTTATTCCGCCCATCACGTTACGCGGGTTATGCCTCTTCCGGAGTGCGGATCGGGATCAGATACTCGCAGCGGATATCCGTTGGCGGCTCGGCACGTTTCTTACCGCCGTGGGTATAGAAACGTTCGATATCCTGACCATGACGTCGCGTCAGCTTGAGTGTTGGCATGCAGGTACCGTAAATCAGCAGGATAAATTCCTGAAGATTATTTTGCGGTCCCTCGTAGGTGAACTGCACATATTCCCCCCCTTCCAGCAATACCGTTTGCGTAGATTGCATCGGCTGAGACAGCTTGTCTGACGGCACCGCCGTGGTGTAGAGGATCTCCTGCTCGTCGTCCTTTTCCACGCTCGGGCGGGACTGATGCAGGCCATACAGCACCAGTGGCACCATATCGGTCTCGGTCAGGAACTGACGCCAGAAGTGCAGGCGCATCTCATCACGGTAGCTGGAGATCTGTTCAAGGGTGCAGGTGTAGCTCTGCGTCTGCCCAATCAGCACCGTTTCCGGCAGGCTGACATAGGTCGCTTCCGGCACGTGGAAGTCGCCCAGGCGGATTGGCGGACGCAGCCCGAACGAGTTCCAGTCTGACGAGCGGCGATAGTACGCCGGGGTCTGGTTAAACTGTTTTTTAAACGCACGGGTAAACGTCTGCTGTGAGTCAAAGCGATACTGCAAGGCGATGTCCAGAATCGGACGGCTGGTAAGACGGAGCGCCACTGCGGCTTTCGACAGGCGACGCGCGCGGATATAGGCGCCAATCGCATGCCCGGTAACTTCTTTAAACATTCTCTGCAGATGCCATTTTGAATACCCGGCCTTGGTCGCCACGTTGTCCAGGGACAGCGGCTGGTCAAGGTGGCTTTCAAGCCAGACTAGCAAGTCGCGAATGATACCGGCTTGATCCATAAATCGTCCTCATCCTACTCAAGATTGGTGCAACGGAAAACAATTTCACGTCGTGCTTAAGCCACACGTTCGACAAGTGTGTTATACCAGTGCGCGTTAGATATGCGGTTATCGCCTTCAACTGAGTGAAAGCCTGAAGAAGGTTAACTTACAATGTCATCTATTTTTTGCAATGGTAACGTTATGACAATGAGAAAATTGTTAATAATCACGTCTGTAATTTCAACATCCCTTTCCGCCCGGGCAGAGGTGGTGGGCTCTGTGGATACGGTGTTTAAGATGTTTGGGCCAGACCACAAAATCATTGTCGAAGCGTTCGACGACCCTGATGTAAAAAATGTAACCTGTTATATCAGCCGGGCAAAAACCGGTGGCATCAAGGGGGGACTGGGTATGGCGGAAGATACCTCAGACGCGGCCATTTCCTGTCAGCAGGTCGGTCCAGTTGAACTCAGCGACAAAATTGCCCAGGGCAAATCAGAGGGCGAGGTGGTGTTTCGTAAGCGTACTTCACTGGTGTTTAAAAAGCTGCAGGTGGTGCGGTTTTACGATCAAAAACGTAATGCGCTGATCTATCTGAGCTATTCCGATAAAGTCGTGGACGGGTCGCCTAAAAATGCCCTGAGTGCCGTGCCTATTATGCCGTGGAATAAATGATCTGAAAAGAAAAAGGGCCAGAACAAAGGCCCTCTGACTTTCTGCAGGGCGGGTTAGTCCTGCAGATCGCCGCAGAAGCGGTAACCTTCGCCGTGGATGGTGGCGATGATTTCCGGCGTATCCGGCGTGGATTCGAAGTGCTTACGAATACGGCGGATAGTCACGTCTACGGTACGGTCATGCGGCTTCAGCTCGCGACCGGTCATTTTCTTCAGCAAATCGGCGCGAGTCTGGATCTTGCCCGGGTTTTCGCAGAAATGCAGCATGGCGCGGAATTCACTGCGCGGTAGCTTGTACTGTTCGCCCTGTGGGCTGACCAGAGAGCGACTGTTGATATCCAGTTCCCAGCCGTTGAAGCGATAGCTTTCAACCAGCTTGCGTTCTTCGCTGTGAGGAGCGAGGTTCATGGTGCGAGAAAGCAGGTTACGGGCGCGGATAGTCAGCTCACGTGGGTTGAAAGGCTTGGTGATATAATCATCGGCACCAATTTCCAGGCCCAGAATTTTATCAACTTCATTGTCGCGACCGGTCAGGAACATCAGGGCTACGTTAGCTTGTTCACGTAATTCACGCGCCAGCAGCAGGCCATTTTTGCCTGGCAGGTTGATGTCCATAATCACCAGGTTGACGTCATTTTCCGTCAGAATCTGGTGCATTTCTGCGCCATCCGTAGCTTCATAAACCATGTAGCCTTCGGCCTCAAAAATACTTTTGAGAGTATTACGAGTAACTAATTCGTCTTCAACGATAAGTATGTGCGGGGTCTGCATGTGTTCGCTACCTAAATTGCCAACAAAACGATATGGGGCATACAGCTGCTAAACTACCTGATAAAAACAGGGGCGTCATCATACGCATTGCAACAGCCGTACAGAATATGTCAAAAAGCCATCAAGGACCGGGCGGCGCAGTCTGTCAAATAAGGGCTCCACCTCGTCACGGCACGATCAAAAATGGCGTATATCCTAACCTCATTAACAGCAACATAACAGCACAAGCCACGAGCAACAGGCAATAATTAAGGCTTAATTGACTTATATCAAATCAATTGTAGCACGTTAACTCTTTTATGAAAAACTCTTCCCAGAATGCCAGCTTAGCTCACAAAGTTGATTATTTAACTGCGGTTCACTGGCCCGATTTGTGAACATAGCAGAGCTAAATTTTAACATTTGTTAATTCTTTGAAGTAAATGGGATTATAGTGAGATAAATGTTTTTATCTCTGATTTAAGGGAACTAATGCCTTAGTTTTTGATTATGACAAGTTATGATTTATCTATATTGTTAATAAATGGTTAAAAAGGTCATGCTTTTTTTTAACCTGAACCCATGTCAGCATTAACGGTTTCATTCAACAGCAGACAGGCGACTATGCGCTTTCCCCTTATCCTTGTTTCACCGGCCCGTCCTGAAAACGTGGGTGCGACCGCCCGTGCCATGAAAACCATGGGCTTTGACGAGTTGCGTATCGTCAACAGCCTGGCCCATCTCGAACCCGCGGCTCGCTGGGTTGCCCATGGTGCGGGAGACATTCTGGACAATGTCACCCACTGGGACACGCTGTCAGCTGCGCTGGCCGATATTGATTTCAGTATTGCCACCACAGCCCGCAGCCGGGCTAAGTTTCGTTACTACGCCACTCCACAGCAGGTTGAAGCACTGCTGCAGGAAAAGCAGCAGTGGGTGAAAAGCGCCGCGCTGGTGTTTGGCCGCGAGGATACCGGACTGACCAATGAAGAGCTGGCGCTGGTTGATGTGCTGACCGGTGTCCCGATGGCTGCCGATTACCCTTCGCTGAATCTGGGGCAGGCGGTAATGGTTTACTGCTATCAACTCTCGGCCCTGCGTCAGGTGACTGCTTCGCAGGAACTGCCGGCAGACGGACACCAACTGGCGGCGTTAAGGCAGCGGGTGGATCGCCTGCTGGACAGCCTGGCAGTCAGCGATGACCAGAAGCTGATGGACTGGCTGGCGCAGCGTATTGGCCTGCTGGAGCAGCGTGATACTGCTATGCTGCACCGTCTGCTGCATGACGTAGAAAAAAAACTTATAGATAAAAAATCTGATTAAATTTCCGAATTCAGCAAGTGATCCTGATGTTATGGCTATAGCTAAAAGATCAGATCTGCATTTTGCGAAATTCCCGTCAGGCTGGTTATTCAGCGGTTCTGCCGCAAGGCGATAAAAAAATTGACTTAGCGGGGCATATGCTTTACTTCTGAAAGCCGACAGAATTTACAGACAGACAGACGATAAATTTAAAATGCGTACAAACAGCCTGATGACAACAATCATTATTACCACCACCATTACCACAGGTAACGGTGCGGGCTGACGCATACAGGAAGAATCAAAAATAAGCCCGCACCTGAACAGTGCGGGCTTTTTTTTCGGCAAAAATTCAGGAGAGCTTGAACATGCGAGTGCTGAAATTCGGTGGAACCTCAGTAGCCAATGCGGAACGATTCCTGCGTGTGGCTGACATATTGGAAAGTAATGCGCAGCAGGGACAGGTTGCTACCGTATTGTCCGCGCCGGCAAAAATCACCAACAATCTGGTGGCGATGATCGAGAAGACCATCAGCGGGCAGGACGCGCAGCCCAACGTCAGCGATGCGGAGAACATTTTTGCCTCGCTGCTGCAGGGACTGGCCGCAGCGCAGCCGGGCTTTAATTACGACAGGCTGAAAGCAGTGGTGGATCAGGAGTTCGCTCAGCTGAAGCAGGTATTGCACGGCATCAGCCTGCTTGGCCAGTGTCCGGACAGCGTGAACGCGGCCATTATCTGTCGCGGCGAAAAGCTCTCCATTGCGATTATGGAAGGTCTGCTGCAGGCTCGGGGTCACGGCGTCAGCGTGATTGATCCGGTTGAGAAGCTGCTGGCCCTCGGGCACTACCTTGAATCCACCGTAGATATTCCTGAATCCACCCGTCGTATTGCTGCCAGCAAAATCCCTGCAAAAAACGTGGTGCTGATGGCTGGTTTCACTGCCGGAAATGATAAAGGCGAACTGGTGGTGCTGGGCCGAAACGGCTCCGACTACTCCGCTGCCGTACTGGCCGCCTGCCTGCGTGCTGACTGCTGCGAAATCTGGACTGATGTCGACGGTGTGTATACCTGTGACCCGCGTCAGGTGCCAGATGCGCGACTGCTGAAATCAATGTCTTACCAGGAAGCGATGGAGCTTTCCTACTTTGGTGCCAAGGTACTGCATCCCCGCACCATCACACCAATTGCCCAGTTCCAGATCCCATGCCTGATTAAAAACACCGCCAACCCACAGGCTCCTGGTACGCTGATCGGTGGTGACAGCTCCGATGATGACAACCCGGTTAAGGGCATCACCAACCTCAACAATATGGCGATGTTCAACGTCTCCGGGCCGGGAATGAAGGGCATGATCGGCATGGCAGCCCGTGTCTTCGCGGCAATGTCCCGCAGCGGAATCTCTGTGGTGTTGATCACCCAGTCGTCTTCCGAATACAGCATCAGCTTCTGTGTGCCGCAGAGTGACCTGCTGCGCGCCCGTCGCGTGCTGGAAGATGAGTTCTACCTTGAGCTGAAAGACGGCCTGCTGGAGCCGCTGGACGTGATGGAAAACCTCGCGGTGATCTCCGTGGTCGGCGACGGTATGCGTACCCTGCGCGGCATTTCTGCCAAGTTCTTCTCGGCACTGGCGCGCGCCAATATCAATATCGTGGCGATTGCCCAGGGCTCGTCCGAGCGCTCAATCTCCGTAGTGGTCAGCAACGAAGACGCCACTACGGGCGTGCGGGTTGTGCATCAGATGCTGTTTGCCACCGACCAGGTTATCGAAGTTTTTGTGATTGGCGTGGGAGGTGTGGGGGCAGCGTTGATCGACCAGTTGCATCGCCAGCAGGCGTGGCTTAAGAATAAGCATATTGACCTGCGTGTCTGCGGGATCGCCAATTCGAAAGCATTGCTGACCAACGTGCACGGTATTGCGCTGGAAAACTGGAAGGAAGCCCTGAAGGAAGCGAAAGAGCCCTTTAATCTGCCGCGACTGAACCGCCTGGTGAAAGAGTATCACCTGCTGAATCCGGTGATCGTTGACTGTACCTCCAGCCAGACCGTGGCCGACCAGTATGCCGATTTCCTGGCTGATGGCTTCCACGTGGTGACGCCGAACAAAAAGGCCAATACCTCCTCCTGGAATTACTATCAGCAGATGCGCGCAGCCGCAGCGAAATCCCGCCGTAAATTCCTGTACGATACCAACGTGGGCGCGGGCCTGCCGGTAATCGAGAACCTGCAGAATCTGCTGAATGCCGGTGACGAGCTGATCCACTTCTCCGGCATCCTCTCCGGTTCGCTCTCCTTTATTTTTGGTCAGCTGGACGAAGGTATTTCGCTGTCTGAAGCGACCCGCGTGGCGCGTGAAATGGGCTTTACCGAGCCGGACCCGCGCGACGATCTCTCTGGCATGGACGTGGCACGCAAGCTGCTGATTCTGGCACGTGAGGCGGGTTACCAGCTGGAGCTGAGCGACATCGATATTGAAGATGTCCTGCCAGCAGAGTTCACCGCTATTAAAGATGTGGAAACCTTTATGGCCCGTCTGCCAGAGCTGGATGACGCCTTTGCAACCCGCGTGGCCAGCGCGGCGCAGGAAGGCAAAGTGCTGCGCTTTGTCGGGGCGATTGAAGAGGGCGGCCATTGCCGGGTGAAAATAGATGCCGTGGACGAGCACTCTCCGCTGTATAAAGTAAAAAATGGTGAGAATGCGCTGGCCTTCTACAGCCGCTATTATCAGCCGATTCCGTTGGTTCTGCGCGGCTATGGTGCGGGCAACGATGTGACCGCTGCGGGTGTGTTTGCCGATCTGCTGCGTACCTTGTCATGGAAGTTGGGAGTTTAACGATGGTCAAGATTTATGCCCCTGCCTCAATTGGCAACGTCAGCGTAGGCTTTGATGTGCTGGGTGCGGCAGTGTCTCCGGTAGACGGTACCCTGCTGGGTGACTGCGTGACCGTGGAAGCGGCCAGCGAGTTCAGCCTGCGCAACGAGGGGAGTTTCGTCAGCAAGCTGCCGACCAATCCGCAGGAAAACATTGTCTGGCAATGCTGGGACCGCTTCTGTGAAGCTATCGGGGAGCGCGTGCCGGTGGCGATGACGCTGGAGAAAAACATGCCGATTGGTTCGGGGCTGGGATCCAGCGCCTGCTCCGTGGTGGCAGGTCTGATGGCGATGAACGAGCACTGTGGCAAGCCGCTGAACGACACCGAACTGCTGGCGCTGATGGGCGAGCTGGAAGGGCGGATTTCCGGCAGCGTTCATTACGATAACGTCGCGCCTTGTTTCCTTGGCGGTATCCAGCTGATGCTGGAAGAGAACGGCATTATCAGCCAGCAAGTGCCGGGCTTTGCTGACTGGCTGTGGGTGATGGCCTATCCGGGGATCAAAGTTTCCACGGCTGAAGCGCGGGCAATCCTGCCAGCACAGTACCGTAAAGAAGACATTATTAAACACGGTCGCTATCTGGGCGGGTTTATCCATGCCTGCCACACGCAACAGCCTGAGCTGGCGGCGAAGCTGATGCGCGATGTGATTGCTGAGCCATACCGCACTAAACTTTTACCAGGGTTTGCTGAAGCCCGTCAGGCCGCGCAGGACATTGGCGCGCTGGCCTGCGGCATTTCCGGCTCTGGTCCAACGCTGTTTGCCGTCTGTAATCAACCGGATACGGCGCAGCGCATGGCAGAGTGGCTCCGCCAGCACTATCTGCAGAATGATGAAGGCTTCGTCCATATTTGCCGGATCGACACGGCAGGCGCACGTAAACTGGGATAACGCATGAAACTGTATAATCTTAAGGATCACAACGAGCAGGTTAGCTTCTCACAGGCGGTGAAACAGGGTCTGGGTAAACAGCAGGGGCTTTTTTTCCCCCTTGAGCTGCCGGAATTTGAACTGACCGATATCGACGAAATGCTCGAAATGGATTTCGTCAGCCGTAGCAGCAAGATCCTCTCGGCTTTCATTGGCGACGAAATCGCCCCGCACCAGCTGCACGAGCGCCTGAAGAGTGCTTTTGCCTTCCCGGCTCCGGTGGCGAAAGTCACTGATGATATCGCCTCACTGGAGCTGTTCCACGGCCCGACTCTGGCCTTTAAGGACTTCGGCGGTCGCTTTATGGCGCAGATGCTCTCCTATGTAAGCGAAGCGGATGAGAAAATCACCATTCTGACTGCCACTTCCGGTGATACCGGCGCTGCGGTGGCCCACGCCTTTTACGGCATGGACAACGTCCGTGTGGTGATCCTGTATCCGCAGGGCAAAATCAGTCCGCTGCAGGAAAAACTGTTCTGTACGCTGGGCGGCAATATTCAGACCATCGCCATCGATGGTGATTTCGATGCCTGCCAGTCTCTGGTGAAACAGGCCTTTGATGATGAGCTGCTGAAAAAGGCTATCGGCCTGAACTCTGCCAACTCGATCAATATCAGCCGCCTGCTGGCACAAATTTGTTATTACTTCGAAGCGGTGGCCCAGCTGCCGCAGGAAAAACGTAACCAGCTGGTGATTTCCGTGCCGAGCGGTAACTTTGGCGACCTGACGGCCGGTCTGCTGGCGAAGTCTCTGGGCCTGCTGGTGAAGCGTTTTATCGCAGCCACCAACGCTAACGACACCGTTCCGCGCTTCCTGACCGGGGGGGAATGGCTGCCAAATGCAACCGTTGCCACGCTGTCGAACGCCATGGACGTCAGCCAGCCGAACAACTGGCCGCGTGTGGAAGAGATCTTCCGTCGCAAAACCTGGCGTCTGACCGATCTGGGCTATGGCGCAGTGGATGATGAAACCACCAAAGCCACCATGCGTGAGCTGGCGGATCTGGGGTATATCTCCGAGCCGCACGCGGCTATTGCTTACCGTCTGCTGCGCGATCAGCTGCAGGAAGGGGAGTTTGGCCTGTTCCTCGGCACGGCGCACCCGGCCAAGTTCAAAGAGAGCGTGGAAGAGATTCTGGGTCAGAAACTCCCCTTGCCGGAAGCTTTAGCCGAGCGGGCCGATCTGCCGCTGTTGTCGCACAACATGGCGGCTGATTTCGCCGAACTGCGCGACTTCCTGCTGCACAAATAAACCCGAAGGCCCTGACTTCCCGGTCGGGGCCAGTTTTAACTGTTTGCTCCCCTCTGCTGCCCGGCTGCCTGACTGGCCGTTGCTACATCGCCACGTACCTTGCTGTGTGCCTGATAGATCTGATTCACCATTTTATAAGTCAGCCCGAATGCAGCTGCCGTCCCGGCGTTGTTGAACAGGCTGGAGAGCAGCTGTGGCGCTTTGCCTTTGGTCAGGGCATTGAATCCCTGCTGTGAAAGTAATGTGGTTGAGTTAGCGATGTTATTCCAGCTCAGGCGGGCTATCGAATGATCGAGCAGACGGCCGTAATCTTTCATCGGCAGGGAAGGGGAGAGCTTTTGCGAATCGCCCACCTGCTTCGCGTCGTAGTGTTTCCCTAAAAAGGCATCACCCGTTTCAATTACCGAGTTACAGGCGGCACGGATCGAGGAAACGATCGCTGCCATTTCGTGCAGCTCTTTGCCACTGAGGCGCTGACCTGCGGCATCGCGCAGTTCAGGCCCGGAGACGCTGTAACCCTTCGGCAGCGCTTTCTGAATCAGACCATCCTGTAACATGCCCATAGCCAGCGTATTCAGCGTATACCATGCACCGTTGGTACTCATATTGTCATCACTGACCCCAAAACTGGCTTTGCCATCCTGCGAGGCAACCATACTGCCCGTGGCCTGCAGTGATTCACGTGTGGCGGCGTAAATGACGTTTCGTAACTGAGTGCTGAGCACGCGAGCCGTCAGGCCAGAATTCCCCGAAATTGCGCCAGCTAATGACATCCCCACGTTGAGCAATTCTGCGGCAATCTGCTGTCCGGTTACCCGACTTGAATCCGTTGCGGTTTGCGCGCTCAAACGTGCCCACTCTTCAGGTTTATCGCGGCGGATAACGTCGGCCTGGTTGGGACTGAGGCCAAATTGTCCCCGTACGGCAACTTCATTATTTTGCGGATCGCGGGCCAGTCTCGGTTCACGGATATGCTGATGGGCGGCGATATTAGCCAGCGAAAGGGCGACCTGCAGTCCAACCGCAGCCGCAGGATGCTTCTCCGCCAGATGGGGCAGCATCAGATTATAGGCTTCGATAAACGCCTCTTCACGCATCATCGTTGGCAGCCCACAGGTGATCATCTGCTGCAGGGCATGGCCGCCCAGCGCGCCCCAGGCTTTATTTTGCAGCGGGGCAGCGGTGAATTTTCCCAGGCTGATGGCTGAAGCTTTGGTGTCATTCCAGCCGGTCCGCCCTGCTATTTTAGCGCCTTTCCACCCGGCGTTTCCGACGATTTTGGCCCCGCTCCAGGCCATGTTCCCGCCCGTTTTCATCCCGCCCCAGGTGGCATTACCCGCTGTTTTCGCACTTCCCAGAGCGTAGCTTCCGCCACTTTTCATGCCTTCCCAGGCCGCACGGGAACCGCGTCCTGCGCTCTCCTTCATCCCGGAAAAAAACTGGGTCGCGCTGCCTGCTGCTCTGGCTGCCCGTCCCGGCCTGTTATCCGGCTGCGGGCCACTCTCAATGTCGCCCCGGGTGCCGGGTGTGGTCATTTCATATTGACCGGGAACGTGCCGGATCGAGTTACTCATGGTTCTCCTCCTTAGTCAGTTCACGGCGGTCAAACGCCACGCACAGGGTCATAAAGTCAGCCAGCCATCCGGCAAAAGCCTCAGCGTCCAGCCCGGTGGTGTCCCAGCGGCAAACCAGACAGATTTTCTCGCCACTCAGTGCGAACGCGCAGTTGGTTAACACCTGAAGCTCGCTGTTGACGGAGAGCAGTTCTTCGGTGGAAAGCGTCAGGTTCAACGGCGTGGAGAGAGACAGGTGGCGCTGATCGGCACAGGCGATGATTTCAATCGATCGTTCAGGAAAGTGCAGTAAACCAAAACAGCCATCCTCAATATAGCGGGTGGTGGGCAATCCCAGCAGCCCGATCGTTTGTTGCAGCAGCGGATGATGCCATTCCGTCTGCAAAGCCTGCTGTGCCAGCGCATCGCTCTGCCTGGCGGTTTGCTGTTGCCAGCCGGCAATCCACTCTGGCAGCGGCGGAACGGGTTCCTCTGGCTCTGGCGAAATCTGACCCAGCGACAGCAGCAAATCCACCAGACTGGCAGCGAGCGAGTCAACATCGTTCATTACCTCCGCCAGCGCATCAGCATCACCCACAGCATCGAAAGCCAGCCGCTTCAGCAGTAGCGTATTACCGTGTTCATCAACAGAGATCGCAATGCCACTCATCGCCATCGCCACATCATTCACCCGCAGCAGGGCTTCCTGCCAGCTTTCCGGATGCAGGGCCTGAGGTTTTTGCAGCCATCCGGCAACCAGCCATAAGGGGACTGGAACCTCGCTCTGACAGATCGTCACCAGATGCAGGGCAGTCAGCTTGATCACTCCCGTACGGGCAAACTCCTCCTGCCGGGGTTGATCGACGGCAAACTGGCTGGCGGCGGCCTGAAGCCAGGCTCGCGATGATTCAGGCAGGGCGTTTTCTGTCAGTGAGTTTCGGGTTTCAACCTGCGGATGTGACGCCTGCCAGATCCGGTCGCTGATGGTTTTAAGCAAATGCCGATCCATACCTACCTCATGGCTGAATTGACGCGGTAAGGCCTGTGTGTTCAAAAAAGTGTCACAGTTCCAGGCATCAGTAAAAGGTATGGCTGGCGTAAATTGGGGGGAGGTAAAGGCAGCCGCACAAGGGGCCGGGCCGCCTTAGGGATAACCTGAAGTTATGGGGCTTCGTGGCGTTTAAAGACCAGTTCATGCTCATTGCTTTCGTCAGCCACGAAGAAATAGCCGTCAACGTCGAATTTTTTCAGCTGGGCGGGTTTACTCAGGCGGTGCTCAATGATATAGCGGCTCATCAGCCCACGCGCTTTTTTGGCGTAGAAACTGATCACTTTGAACTTGCCGTTTTTCTCGTCGAGGAACACCGGCTTGATGATGCGGCCGTTCAGCTTCTTCGGCTTCACCGCTTTAAAGTATTCATCGGAAGCCAGGTTGATCAACACATCATCACCTTGCTCTGCCAGCGCCTCGTTTAGCACTACGGTCAGACGATCGCCCCAGAAGCTGTAGAGATCTTTACCTGCCGGATTTTCCAGCTTTATGCCCATTTCCAGACGATAAGGCTGCATCAGATCCAGCGGGCGCAGCAAGCCATACAGGCCGGAAAGCATACGCAGATGCTGCTGGGCAAAGTCGAAATCTTTCTCTTTAAAGGTCTCAGCCTGCAACCCCGTGTAAACATCCCCTTTAAAAGCCAGAATCGCCTGGCGGGCGTTGTCCGGAGAAAAGGGCGTTTGCCAGTTCTGGAAGCGTCCGGCATTCAGGTCAGCCAGCTTGTCGCTGATGCTCATCAGTTTGCCAATCTGCACTGGCGTCAGCTTGCGCGCCACCTCAATCAGTTTCCGGGAATCATCCAGCAGCGCCGGTTGGGTGAAGCGGTCGGTCGCCAGCTCGCTTTCGAAATCCAGCGTCTTGGCCGGAGAGATAATCATCAGCATGAGAGGTTCCTTATTAAATACGTCAGAGAAGGCAAAATCGGGAAGGCAGTACTGTAGCAAAAAAGTGCGATGAAGGGACAAATCGCTGCCATTGACGGGGTTTAGCACTCAGTGTTCTGGCGGCAACCTTACCTTGCATGGAAGGTGGTGCGTGATATTATCCGTGACAGAGATTTTCAAGAACCCGATAACTCTACCTGATGAGAATGACAACTATGACGGACAAACTGACTTCCCTGCGTCAACTCACTACCGTTGTTGCCGATACCGGCGACATTGCAGCGATGAAGCTGTACCAGCCACAAGATGCCACTACCAACCCTTCCCTGATCCTGAGCGCCGCGCAGATCCCTGAATACCGCAAGCTGATTGATGAAGCGGTAGCCTGGGCACGCGATCAGAGCAGCAAAAAAGAAGAGCAGATCCAGTACGCTGCTGACAAACTGGCGGTGAACATCGGTCTGGAAATCCTCAAGCTGGTGCCTGGCCGTATCTCTACTGAAGTGGATGCGCGCCTGTCTTATGACACCGAAGGCAGCATCAATAAAGCCCGTTCCCTGATCAAACTGTATAACGATGCCGGCATCAGCAACGACCGCATCCTGATCAAACTGGCTTCCACCTGGCAGGGCATCCGTGCTGCTGAGCAGCTGGAAAAAGAAGGCATCAACTGTAACCTGACCCTGCTGTTCTCCTTTGCTCAGGCCCGTGCCTGCGCTGAAGCGGGTGTCTACCTGATCTCCCCATTTGTGGGCCGTATCCTGGACTGGTACAAAGCCAATACCGACAAGAAAGAGTACGCGGCGAATGAAGATCCAGGCGTGGTTTCCGTGTCTGAAATCTACACTTACTACAAACAGCATGGCTACGAGACCGTGGTGATGGGTGCCAGCTTCCGTAACGTGGGCGAAATCATCGAGCTGGCTGGCTGTGACCGTCTGACCATCTCCCCGGGCCTGCTGAAAGAGCTGGCTGAGAGCGAAGGCTCGCTGGAGCGTAAGCTGTCATGGTCTGGCGAAGTGAAAGCGCGTCCGGCGAAAATGACCGAATCTGAATTCCTGTGGCAGCACAACCAGGATCCGATGGCGGTGGATAAACTGGCTCAGGGCATCCGTAACTTTGCCATCGACCAGGGCAAACTCGACAAGATGATCGCTGATCTGTTGTAAGTTGTGACGTGGCCGGGGTAACCGGCCACGCTTTTCCCCCTCGCTGTACATCCCGCTTTGCAATAGTTTATGCTTTGCCCAGATCCCTCTTAAATCCCGTATCCGCGCTCCCGCGGTGGACGGAATCACAGTGACGACACCATGAATACATTACGCATAGGACTAATTTCCGTTTCCGACCGCGCTGCCAATGGCATTTACCAGGACGAAGGGTTGCCCGCGCTGGAAGCATGGCTGACCCAGGCGCTGGCGGCCCCTTTTGAGATTGAAAAACGCCTGGTGCCGGACGAGCAGCCGATGATTGAGCAGGCAATCTGTGAGCTGGTGGACGAGCTGTTCTGTCACCTGGTGCTGACCACCGGTGGAACCGGTCCGGCCCGGCGTGACGTGACCCCTGATGCCACGCTGGCGATTGCCGATCGGGAGATACCGGGCTTTGGCGAGCAGATGCGCCAGATCAGCCTGAACTTTGTGCCGACTGCGATCCTTTCGCGCCAGGTTGGAGTGATCCGCAAACAGTCGTTAATCATTAATCTGCCAGGCCAGCCAAAGTCGATTAAAGAGACGCTGGAAGGGCTTAAGGATGAGCAGGGCAAGGCGAAGGTTCACGGTATTTTTGCCAGTGTACCGTATTGTATCCAGTTGCTGGATGGGCCTTATGTTGAAACTCACGCGGCTGTGGTAGCAGCATTTCGCCCCAAAAGCGCCCGTCGCGAAACAAACGGCTAAAAATTCTCTGATTCAGGCATAAAATCCAGCGCGACTGGTGTAGCGGAAAATGAACGGTATAGTACGGTTAGCTTTACAGAGAATAACTAAACTTTTTTCCTCTACTTCTGGATGTGCCTGAATCATTATGCTTTCCGACAGCGCGCGCCGGTTAAACCGGCAGGATTATAAGACTCTTTCTCTGGCGGCGCTGGGTGGCGCACTGGAGTTCTACGACTTCATTATTTTTGTCTTCTTCGCAGCGGTGATTGGCGACCTCTTCTTTCCTCCTGATATCCCTGACTGGCTGCGCCAGGTGCAGACCTTTGCGATCTTTGCCGCCGGTTATCTGGCGCGTCCGTTGGGCGGCATCATCATGGCGCATTTTGGTGACAGCAAAGGCCGCAAGAAGATGTTCAGCCTCAGCATACTGCTGATGGCGCTGCCCACGCTGGCGATGGGATTACTGCCTGGTTATGCCACGCTCGGTATTGCCGCACCCATTTTGCTGCTGCTGTTACGCATGTTGCAGGGCGCAGCGGTGGGCGGTGAAGTGCCCGGAGCCTGGGTGTTTGTGGCCGAGCACGTACCGGTGAAGCGTATCGGTTTTGCCTGCGGCACGCTGACGGCTGGTCTGACCGCCGGGATCCTGCTGGGATCGGTAGTGGCAACGTTGATTAACAAAGGTTTTGGCCCGCAGGGTATTGTTGAAGGTGGCTGGCGTATTCCTTTCCTGCTCGGCGGAGCCTTTGGCCTGGTGGCGATGTACCTGCGCCGCTGGCTGCAGGAAACCCCGATTTTTATCGAGCTTGAGGCGCGTAAAGCGCTGGCGGCTGAGCTGCCGCTAAAGGCCGTGGTGGTTAACCACAGGAAAGAGATCGCCGTCTGCATGCTGCTGACCTGGCTGCTTTCGGCTGGGGTGGTGGTGGTGATCCTGATGACGCCAACCTGGCTGCAAAAGGTTTATAACATTCCTACCGCGCAGGCGTTGCAGGCTAACAGCCTGGCGACGATCGCGCTGATTGTGGGCTGTATCTGTGCCGGTCTTGCCGCCGATCGCTTTGGTGCCAGTAAAACGTTTATCTTCGGCAGCCTGCTGCTGGCTGCGTGTAGCTGGATTTTCTACCGGGCGGTGGGCACACATCCGGAGCTGCTGTTCGCCTGTTATGCTCTGGTTGGCCTGAGCGTTGGCGTGGTAGGCGCGGTGCCTTATGTGATGGTGCGTTCTTTTCCGGCTGAAGTGCGTTTTACCGGGATCTCATTCTCCTACAATGTGGCCTACGCTATTTTTGGTGGGTTAACGCCGATCTTCGTCACGCTGATTATGGCCGTCACGCCACTGGCTCCGGCTTATTACGTGCTGGCGCTGTCGGTCATTGGCTTGTTGCTGGGGATTTACCTGAAGCGGGACTTCGCTCACCGCGATGTTAACGGGCAGGCGGACAGTTATAGCTAACAACAAAAAGACGTCACCTGTGACAGCCCGACTCGTGCCGTCCATGGCACGAGACGCTTTATTCGCGGCCTGTGTTCCCCGCGCCATTGACACTGGTGTTGCCTGTTTAAAAAGAGGCAAGGAACCAGCAGCCAGGGCAACGGCAGGCATTTTTAAACCAGGCCTTTTACGCCTGGCTCATCTCACCCGCAGGAGCGGTTACACGGCCCGGTTCGCCAATTGGCAGCACGGTCCGGCCCAACTGCTCATTAATCACTTCAGCCATCGCCAGATAAATTGCGCTGGCACCGCAGACAATCCCTTCATAGCCAGCAAACATCAGCACGGCGTGATTGCCGGTGATGTTGCCATAAGCCAGCAGGGCAAACAGTACTGTCAGGCTGGCAAAGACGAATTGCAGCGCACGGTTGCCCTTCAGGGTGCCAAAGAACATAAACAGGGTAAACACGCCCCACAGTGCCAGGTATGCGCCCAGCATGTTGGCATCAGTCGCCTCAGCCAGGCCCATCTTCGGCAGCACTAAAATTCCCACCAGGCTCAGCCAGAAGCAGCCGTAAGAGGTAAAGGCGGTCAGGCCAAAGGTGTTGCCTTTTTTATACTCCAGCAGGCCAGCCAGGATCTGCGCAAACCCGCCGAAAAAAATGCCCATACTGATGATAACGGCGGTCAGCGGGAAAAAGCCTGCGTTGTGCAGATTCAGTAAAACAGTGGTCATCCCGAAACCCATCAATCCCAAAGGACCTGGATTTGCCAGCTTGTTGGTATGCATAAACCCTCAGCGATATATGAAAAATGAAAATGGTGACGTCACGTCAGAACCGGCCCGAATGAGGAAAAAACCGCCAGCTTTCTCAGCGTGCGCGGCATGATAATGAGCAGACGCGCGGGAAACATTGATCTGGAGAGCGGTAAAATCGAAATTTTTTTTATCCGCCCCCTTGATGCCGAAGGGGATGGCCCCATCTTATTTGGCATCCGAGGATATGTGCCCGGAAAAAAAGCGCGGCGTCGGGAGTTGAAACGGCGAAAACAGACCGCATTTAGTGTGCATAACCTGATTTGAAATAAATTTAAGTGGGAGATGTTTAGATGGGTAAGATTATTGGTATTGACCTGGGTACGACTAACTCTTGTGTCGCGATTATGGACGGCGGCAAGGCTCGCGTGCTGGAGAATGCGGAAGGCGATCGCACCACGCCTTCCATCATCGCTTATACCCAGGATGGCGAAACCCTGGTCGGCCAGCCGGCCAAGCGTCAGGCAGTGACCAACCCACAAAATACCCTGTTTGCGATCAAGCGCCTGATTGGCCGTCGCTTCCAGGACGAAGAAGTGCAGCGTGATATCAAAATCATGCCTTACAAAATTGCCGGTTCCGACAACGGTGACGCCTGGATCGATGTGAAAGGCCAGAAAATGGCACCGCCGCAGATTTCTGCAGAAGTGCTGAAGAAAATGAAGAAAACGGCGGAAGATTACCTGGGCGAGCCGGTAACTGAAGCGGTTATCACCGTACCTGCCTACTTTAACGATGCGCAGCGTCAGGCAACTAAAGATGCTGGCCGTATCGCCGGTCTGGACGTGAAGCGTATCATCAACGAACCAACCGCAGCCGCACTGGCTTACGGTATGGATAAAGGCCAGGGCAACCGTACTATCGCGGTTTATGACCTGGGCGGCGGTACCTTCGATATCTCTATTATTGAAATCGACGAAGTTGACGGCGAAAAAACCTTCGAAGTTCTGGCAACCAACGGTGATACCCACCTGGGTGGTGAAGACTTCGACAGCCGTATGATCAACTACCTCGTGGCTGAATTTAAGAAAGATCAGGGCATCGATCTGCACAACGATCCGCTGGCGATGCAGCGCCTGAAAGAAGCCGCTGAGAAAGCGAAAATTGAACTGTCTTCTGCCCAGCAGACCGACGTTAACCTGCCGTACATCACTGCAGACGCGACCGGTCCTAAGCACCTGAACATTAAAGTGACCCGTGCGAAACTGGAATCCCTGGTTGAAGACCTGGTGACCCGTTCTATCGAGCCGCTGAAAGTCGCTCTGCAGGATGCCGGCCTGTCCGTGTCTGACATCAATGATGTCATCCTGGTGGGTGGCCAGACTCGTATGCCAATGGTGCAGGCGAAAGTTGCTGAGTTCTTCGGTAAAGAGCCACGTAAAGACGTCAACCCGGATGAAGCAGTTGCCGTAGGTGCTGCGGTTCAGGGCGGCGTGCTGGCTGGTGAAGTGAAAGACGTTCTGCTGCTGGACGTGACGCCACTGTCCCTGGGTATCGAAACCATGGGGGGCGTGATGACCTCGCTGATCAGCAAGAACACCACTATCCCAACCAAACACAGCCAGGTGTTCTCTACAGCTGAAGATAACCAGTCTGCAGTAACCATTCACGTGGTGCAGGGTGAGCGTAAACGCGCAGCAGATAACAAATCTCTGGGCCAGTTCAACCTCGACGGTATCCAGTCCGCACCGCGCGGCATGCCGCAGATCGAAGTTACCTTTGACATTGATGCGGATGGTATCCTGCACGTTTCTGCCAAGGATAAAAACAGCGGTAAAGAGCAGAAGATCACCATCAAGGCTTCTTCTGGTCTGAACGACGATGAAATCGAAAAAATGGTTCGTGACGCGGAAGCTAACGCCGAGTCCGACCGTAAGTTCGAAGAGCTGGTGCAGGTTCGTAACCAGGCCGATCATCTGTCGCACAGCACCCGCAAGCAGCTGGATGAAGCCGGTGACAAACTGCCAGCAGACGACAAGGCGCCAATCGAGGCAGCCCTGACCGAGCTGAACACCGCGCTGAAAGGCGAAGACAAAGCAGACATCGAAGCGAAAATGCAGGCGCTGATGGAAGTCTCCAGCAAGCTGATTGAGTTTGCTCAGCAGCAGCAGGCTGCTGGCGGCGCAGCTGATGCAGCCGACGCTTCTGCGAAGAAAGATGACGATGTTGTTGATGCTGAATTTGAAGAAGTAAAAGACAACAAAAAATAATCGCCCTTGAGCGGGCACGGTGGCCTGCTAAGGGCCACTGCTTAAACTCACGGGCGTAGGAGTTTCTCCACGCCCGTGCATGCATGTTAAGGGCAGGAACACCAGAATGGCGAAGAAAGACTATTACGAGATTTTAGGCGTTTCCAAATCAGCGGAAGAGCGTGAAATCAAAAAGGCCTATAAACGCCTGGCGATGAAATTCCATCCTGACCGTAATCCAGGTGATAAAGAATCCGAAGCCAGGTTTAAAGAGGTCAAGGAAGCTTATGAGATCCTGACCGATGCTCAGAAGCGTGCGGCTTACGATCAATACGGCCATGCAGCCTTTGAACAGGGCGGTGGTGGCGGATTTGGCGGCGGCGGAGCGGACTTCAGCGATATCTTTGGCGACGTGTTCGGCGACATCTTTGGCGGAGGCCGCCGTCAGCAGCGTGCCGCGCGCGGAGCCGATTTACGCTACAACATGGAGCTGACGCTTGAAGAAGCCGTCCGCGGCGTGACCAAAGAGATCCGTATCCCTACGCTGGAAGAGTGTGACGTCTGCCACGGCAGCGGCGCGAAATCCGGTACGCAGCCACAAACCTGTCCGACCTGTCATGGTCAGGGCCAGGTGCAGATGCGTCAGGGCTTCTTTACCGTGCAGCAGGCGTGTCCGACCTGTCACGGACGCGGTTCTGTGATCAAGGATCCTTGTAATGCCTGCCACGGTCATGGCCGCGTGGAAAAATCCAAAACGCTGTCCGTGAAAATCCCGGCAGGTGTGGACACTGGCGACCGTATCCGTCTGACCGGCGAAGGTGAAGCAGGTGAGCACGGCGCGCCAGCAGGCGATCTGTATGTTCAGGTTTCCGTGCGCAAGCACCCAATCTTCGAGCGTGAAGAGAACAACCTGTACTGTGAAGTGCCAATTAACTTTGCTATGGCAGCACTGGGGGGCGAAATTGAAGTGCCAACCCTCGATGGCCGCGTGAAGCTGAAGGTGCCTTCAGAAACGCAGACCGGCAAGCTGTTCCGCATGCGCGGCAAGGGTGTTAAATCCGTTCGCGGTGGTGCGCAGGGTGACCTGCTGTGCCGCGTGGTGGTGGAAACCCCGGTCAGCCTGAACGAGAAGCAGAAGTCTCTGCTGCGTGAACTGGAAGAGAGCTTTGGCGGCCCGAGCGGCGAGAAAAACAGCCCGCGCTCCAAAAGCTTCTTCGACGGCGTGAAGAAATTCTTTGACGATTTAACCCGTTAATTTTTACGCTTAAGCCGTTTAAGTACGATGAGAAAGTCCCGGTCGAAAGTCCGGGACTTTTTTTTAAAATGTGCAAATACCGGAGACAGAGAGGGCATACAACTATTCGGAAATAGCGAAGTATAAAGCGGGAATAAACTGTTTTTTACGAGCTGTCTAAGTGCGTATGCTATGCGCACTTTGTTTTTCTCTTTTACCAGGACGTTTCCATGAAACTGGCGCTTAAGCGACTCCTAAAAAATGAAGCAACCGGCGGTGTGGTTCTGATTATTGCGGCGGCAGTCGCCATGTTTCTGGCTAACTATGCCGGAACTCAGCAGTCTTATCAGGACGTGCTGGATATGCCGGTTGAATTCCGGTTCGGCTCTCTGGACATCAGCAAAGATCTGCTGCTGTGGATTAACGATGCGCTGATGGCATTGTTCTTCCTGATGATAGGACTGGAGGTTAAACACGAGCTGGTATCGGGTTCTCTCGCAACCCGTGAGCGGGCGATGTTCCCGCTGATTGCGGCAATTGGCGGCATGATTGCGCCAGGCGCGATCTTTGCCATGATGAACCACAGTGACTCTCTGGCAATCCACGGCTGGGCGATCCCAACGGCCACGGACATCGCCTTTGCGCTGGGTATCCTGGCGCTGTTAGGCAGCCGGGTGCCGCCTGTGCTGAAGATGTTCCTGATGGCGCTGGCAGTGATTGATGACCTCGGCGCGATCCTGATTATTGCCTTCTTTTATACTCAGGACCTCTCTGTCACCTCGCTGTGCGTGGCTGCTGGCGCGATAGTGGTGCTGGCTCTGCTGAACCGCTTTGGCGTGCGTAATCTGTCGGTCTATATGCTGGTGGGCATGGTGCTGTGGGTCGCGGTGCTTAAATCGGGCGTTCATGCCACGCTGGCTGGGGTTATCCTGGGCTTCTTTATTCCTCTTGAGAAAAAGAACGGCCACTCTCCGGCCATTCATCTGGCCCACAGTTTAGCCCCCTGGGTAACCTGGCTGATCCTGCCGCTGTTCGCCTTCGCCAATGCGGGCGTTTCATTGTCCGGTATCTCTCTGGACGGTCTGTTCTCTGCCGTTCCGCTGGGCATCATTCTCGGCCTGTTTGTCGGTAAGCCGCTGGGCATCACGCTGATCTGCTGGCTGGCGGTGAAGCTGAGGATCGCCGCGCTGCCGGAAAGCACGCGGATGCGGGACATTGCCGCCATCGGTGTGCTCTGCGGCATCGGCTTTACCATGTCGATATTTATCGCCTCGCTGGCCTTTGATGCCGCCCATATTGAAATGGTGAAGCTCGCCAAGCTCGGTATCCTCACCGGTTCGGTCGTCTCTGCCGTGGTGGGTTATACGCTGCTGCGAATCAAACTTCGCTGATGCTGAGCCGGTCAGTTTACGCTGACCGGCTTTTGTTCTTCCTCGCGGGAATCTGCCTGTGTCACAGATCAACTACAACCATCTCTACTACTTCTGGCAGGTATGCAAAACCGGTTCTGTGGTGGGTGCCGCTGAGGTACTCAACCTGACGCCGCAGACCATCACCGGCCAGATTAAGGCGCTGGAAGATCGGTTACAGGGTAAGTTATTTAAGCGTCAGGGCAGAGGGCTGGTGCCTTCTGAACTGGGTCAGCTGGTGTTTCGCTATGCCGACAGGATGTTCCTGCTCAGCCAGGAGATGCTGGATATTGTTAACTACCGCAAGGAAGCCAGCCTGCTGTTCGATGTTGGCGTGGCCGATGCGCTTTCTAAACGAATAGTCAGCCAGCTGCTGGAGACGGCGGTGGTAGTGGATGAAAGTATTCACCTGCGCTGCTTTGAATCCACCCATGAGATGCTGCTGGAGCAGCTCAGCCAGCAAAAGCTGGATATGATCCTCTCCGACTGCCCGATTGACTCCACCCAGCAGGAAGGACTGTTTTCGGTCAAACTGGGTGAGTGCGGCATCAGCTTCTGGTGCCGCGATCCGCTGCCTGAGCTGCCTTTCCCGGCCTGTCTTGAACAGCGAAAACTGCTGATACCGGGGCGGCGTTCAATGCTGGGGCGCAAACTGCTTGACTGGTTCCAGACGCAAAATCTGGCGGTGGATATTCTGGGGGAGTTTGATGATGCGGCGCTGATGAAGGCTTTCGGGGCGGCTAACAATGCCATTTTTGTGGCACCATCCAGCTATGCCGGGGATGTTTACTATGAAAAAGGGATCGGTGAACTGGGAAGGATAGAGAGCGTGGTGGAGGAGTATCACGTGATATTCGCCGAGCGAATGATCCAGCATCCGGCAGTCAGGCGCATCTGCGAGAAGGATTTTACCGAGGTGTTCCATAAATCGCAGACATAAAAAAACCGCCAGAGGCGGTTTCTTAATCAGAGCGCGACAGACAGCGTGGCGATTAAGCCAGTTTGCCGATCTGTGCAGCCAGGTTTGCTTTATGGCGTGCCGCTTTGTTTTTGTGGATCAGGCCTTTAGCTGCCTGACGGTCCACAATTGGCTGCATTTCGTTAAATGCATTCTGTGCAGCTGCTTTATCGCCAACAGCGATAGCCGCGTACACTTTCTTGATAAAAGTACGCAACATTGAACGACGGCTAGCGTTGTGCTTACGACGCTTCTCAGACGTTACTGCGCGTTTCTTAGCTGATTTGATATTAGCCAAGGTCCAACTCCCAAATAGTTCTATGAGGACAATTCAAAGGCCGAGGAATATGCCTCGTTTGGCCCATGGTTGTCAATGGATTTGTGCAAATAAGCGTCGCTAAAAAAACGACACCTGGTTACGTTTCGATGGCGCAAGATTCTACCAGCTTCGTTCGGATGAATACAGCTTATTCAGAAGATAAATGCAGCTTAAAGCAAGAAGTCGCCTTTTACGGCAGAAAAAGCCCCGAAGAACAACGGAAAGCCGCATTCGCGGGTTAACCTTCACGACTGTACAAGGTATAATCCGCCGATTTCCACAAATTTGAGCCAGCCATGAAGTTTATCCGCGGCATACATAATCTCAGGGAGCAGCATCGCGGCTGCGTACTGACCATCGGTAATTTCGATGGCGTCCATCGCGGCCATCAGGCGCTGCTGACCCGACTGTGCGAAGAAGGCCGTCAGCGCAATCTGCCGGTGGTGGTGATGTTGTTTGAGCCACAGCCGCTTGAGCTGTTTGCGGCCGATAAAGCCCCGCCAAGGCTGACGCGCCTGCGTGAAAAAGTCCGTTATCTGAGTGAAGCCGGTGTGGGCGCGGTGCTCTGTGTGCGCTTCGATCGACGTTTCGCTGCGCAGACGGCGCAAAGTTTTATCGCCGACCTGCTGGTCGATAAGCTTGGCGTCAGATTCCTCGCTGTTGGGGATGATTTCCGCTTTGGCGCTGGTCGCCAGGGGGATTTCCTGCTATTACAGAAAGCCGGTGCCGAGCATGGCTTTGATGTGATCAGCACCCAGACTTTCTGTGAAGATGGCAAGCGTATCAGCAGCACTGCGGTGCGACAGGCACTGGCAGAAGACGATCTGCCGCTGGCGGCCACGCTTTTGGGCCATCCCTTCAGCATTTCTGGTCGGGTGGTACACGGTGATGCGCTGGGCCGTACCATTGGCTTCCCCACTGCTAATCTGCCGTTGAAGCGTTATGCTTCGCCGGTAAAAGGGGTCTATGCCGTTGAAGTTCATGGCCTTGGCGATAAGCCGCTGCCCGGCGTGGCCAATATTGGCACCCGTCCCACCGTGGCCGGGATGCGCCAGCAGCTGGAAGTTCACCTGCTGGATGTTGCAATGGACCTGTACGGTCGCCATATAGATGTGGTGCTCCGTGAAAAAATTCGTAACGAGCAGCGTTTTGCCTCACTGGACGCGCTTAAAGAGCAAATTGCTAAAGATGTGGTGACTGCCCGAACGTTTTTTGGGCTGAAAACACCGGTTTAAACAGAACCGAAATACGGAATCGAGAATCTGATGAGTGACTATAAATCTACCCTGAATTTGCCGGAAACGGGGTTCCCGATGCGTGGCGATCTGGCCAAACGCGAACCGGGAATGCTGCAACGTTGGTATGATGACAATCTGTACGGCATCATCCGCGAAGCCAAAAAAGGGAAAAAAACCTTTATCCTGCATGATGGCCCTCCTTACGCGAACGGCAGCATTCATATTGGTCACTCAGTTAACAAGATTCTGAAAGACATAATTGTTAAGTCCAAGGGGCTGGCCGGATTCGACTCGCCTTATGTCCCGGGCTGGGACTGCCACGGTCTGCCGATTGAGCACAAAGTCGAGCAGATGATCGGCAAGCCGGGTGAGAAAGTCAGCGCGGCCGAGTTCCGTGAAGCCTGCCGCAGCTATGCTGCGGAGCAGGTTGAAGGCCAGAAAAAAGACTTTATCCGTCTGGGCGTGCTGGGTGACTGGGATCGCCCGTATCTGACGATGAATTTCAAAACGGAAGCCAATATTATCCGTGCGCTGGGTAAAATCATCGGCAATGGTCACCTGCACAAAGGCGCCAAGCCGGTGCATTGGTGCCTGGACTGCCGTTCCGCGTTGGCCGAAGCTGAAGTTGAGTACTATGACAAAACGTCCCCTTCCATCGACGTGATGTTTAACGCCGTGGACAAAGACGCGGTGCGTGCCAAATTTGGTGCTGACAGCGTTGAAGGCCCAATCTCTCTGGTCATCTGGACCACCACCCCGTGGACCATGCCAGCTAACCGTGCGATCTCTCTGCACCCGGAATTTGACTATCAGCTGGTGCAGATCGACGGTCGTGCGCTGATCCTGGCAAAAGATCTGGTTGAGAGCGTGATGAAGCGCGCCGGGATCAAGGAATGGCAGGTACTGGGTGAGGCGAAAGGCGCAGCTCTGGAGCTGATGCCTTTCCAGCATCCGTTCCTCGAACTGACCTCACCAGTAATTCTGGGTGAGCACGTCACGCTGGAAGCCGGTACCGGTGCTGTGCATACTGCGCCAGCTCATGGTCCGGATGACTATGTGATTTGTCAGAAATACGGCATTGAAGTGGCTAATCCGGTCGGGCCAGACGGTAGCTACCTGCCGGGCACTTACCCGACACTGGATGGTGTGAACGTATTCAAAGCCAACGACATGATGGTTGAGCTGCTGCGTGAAAAAGGCGCGCTGCTGCACGTGGAAAAACTGCTGCACAGCTATCCCCACTGCTGGCGTCACAAAACACCAATCATCTTCCGTGCCACTCCGCAGTGGTTTATCAGCATGGATCAGAAAGGCCTTCGTGCGCAGTCGCTGAAAGAGATCAAAGGCGTGCAGTGGATCCCGGACTGGGGCCAGGCGCGTATTGAATCCATGGTGGCTAACCGCCCTGACTGGTGTATCTCACGTCAGCGTACGTGGGGCGTACCGATGGCGCTGTTCGTGCATAAAGAGACCGAAGAGCTGCACCCGGATACCCTTGAGCTGATGGAGAAAGTCGCTGAGCGCGTTGAGCAGGACGGGATTCAGGCCTGGTGGGATCTGGACGCGAAAGAGCTGATGGGTGCTGACGCAGAAAATTACGTCAAGGTACCGGACACGCTGGACGTCTGGTTCGATTCAGGATCAACCAGCTACTCTGTAGTGGATGCGCGCCCGGAATTTGGCGGCCACACGCCGGATATGTATCTGGAAGGATCGGATCAGCATCGCGGCTGGTTTATGTCTTCTCTGATGATTTCAACGGCGATGAAAGGCAAAGCGCCTTACCGCCAGGTACTGACTCACGGCTTCACCGTGGATGGTCAGGGCCGCAAAATGTCGAAATCAATCGGTAACACCGTTTCTCCACAGGACGTGATGAACAAGCTGGGTGGCGACATTCTGCGTCTGTGGGTGGCTTCTACTGACTACTCCGGCGAGATGGCCGTGTCTGACGAGATCCTCAAGCGCTCTGCAGACTCTTACCGTCGTATCCGTAATACCGCCCGCTTCCTGCTGGCAAACCTGAACGGCTTTAACCCGGAAACGGACAGCGTGAAGCCAGAGGATATGGTGGTGCTGGATCACTGGGCGGTAGGCCGTGCCAAAGCCGCGCAGGACGATATCATCGCTTCTTACGCCAGCTATGACTTCCATGAGGTTGTTCAGCGTCTGATGCAGTTCTGTTCTGTAGAGATGGGTTCATTCTATCTGGACATCATCAAAGACCGTCAGTACACCGCTAAAGCCGATGGTGTGGCGCGTCGCAGCTGCCAGACCGCGCTCTATTACATTGCGGAAGCACTGGTACGCTGGATGGCACCGATCATGTCGTTCACTGCAGATGAGATCTGGAACGAGCTACCGGGCAAACGCGAAAAGTATGTCTTCACCGAAGAGTGGTACGACGGACTGTTTGGTCTGGCGGATAACGAACCGATGAACGACAGCTACTGGGCCGAGCTGCTGAAAGTTCGTGGCGAAGTGAACAAGGTTATCGAACAGGCTCGTGCTGACAAGCGGGTGGGTGGTTCTCTGGAAGTGACCGTGACGCTGTATGCCGACGCGGCGCTGGCGAAAAAACTGACCAGCCTGGGTGATGAGCTGCGCTTTGTGCTGCTGACCTCCGGTGCGCAGGTAGCGGATTACGCGCTGGCCACAGAAGAAGCGCAGCAGAGCGAATTGCTGAATGGTCTGAAAATTGCCCTGCACAAAGCAGAAGGCGAGAAATGTCCACGCTGCTGGCATTACACTACTGATATTGGTCAGAGTGCTGAGCACCCGGACGTCTGTGGCCGCTGCGTCACCAACATTGCGGGCGCTGGCGAACAGCGTAAGTTTGCCTGATGAGTAAGCCCATTTTCTCGACCGGTTTACGCTGGATCTGGCTGGTGCTGGTGGTGATTGTCATCGACTTCGCCAGCAAGCAGTGGATCATGAATACGCTGACGCTGCATGAGTCGATGCCGGTGATGCCTTTCTTCAACTTCTTTTATGCGCATAACTACGGCGCGGCCTTCAGTTTCCTGGCGGATAAAGGGGGCTGGCAGCGCTGGTTCTTCGCCGGGATTGCGGTGGCCATCGTGGTGGCGCTGCTGGTGATGATGTACCGTACCGAAGCCAGCAAGAAGCTGAATAACATCGCTTATGCGCTGATTATCGGTGGTGCTCTGGGCAATCTGTTTGACCGGGCTTATCACGGTTTTGTGGTCGATTTTATCGACTTCTACGTTGGCGACTGGCACTTTGCCACTTTCAATATCGCTGACTGCGGCATCTGTATCGGTGCTGCACTGATTGTGCTGGAAGGTTTTCTTTCTCCTGCCAGCAAGCAAGCTAAAAGTTAAGGGCAGGGCATGACTGATTCTGTACAGCGCAACAGCGCGGTTCTGGTGCATTTCACCTTGAAACTGGCTGACGGTTCAACGGCGGAATCCACGCGCAATAATGGTAAGCCAGCGCTGTTCAGCCTGGGCGACGGCAGCCTGTCCGAAGGACTGGAAGCCGAGCTGCTGGGGCTGAAAGTGGGCGAGAAGAAAGCCTTTTCGCTGGAGCCGGAATCGGCTTTCGGCCATACCAGCCCGGACCTTATCCAGTATTTCTCCCGTCGTGATTTTACCCTGGCGGGCGAACCGGAGATCGGCGCGATTATGTTGTTCAGCGGGATGGATGGCAATGAAATGCCGGGAGTGATCCGTGAGATCTCCGGTGATTCTATCACCGTGGATTTCAACCATCCGCTGGCCGGACAAATTATCCACTTCGATGTTGAAGTACTGGAGATCGATCCGGTACTGGAGGCGACAAATGCAAATCCTGTTGGCTAATCCCCGCGGCTTTTGTGCCGGTGTCGATCGTGCCATCAGCATCGTGGAGCGTGCGCTGGAAATGTACGGCGCGCCTATCTACGTGCGTCATGAAGTGGTTCATAACCGTTATGTTGTTAACAGCCTGCGTGAGCGCGGCGCGATCTTTATTGAAGATATCAGTGAAGTGCCCGATGGCTCGATCCTGATTTTTTCCGCGCACGGTGTTTCTCAGGCTGTACGTGCAGAAGCCCGTGCCCGCGATCTGACTATGCTATTTGATGCCACCTGCCCACTGGTGACCAAAGTGCATATGGAAGTGGCTCGTGCCAGCCGTAAGGGCACCGAAGCCATTCTCATCGGCCACGCCGGTCATCCGGAAGTGGAAGGCACCATGGGCCAGTACAGCAACCCGAAAGGGGGCATGTACCTGGTGGAGTCACCGGCAGATGTCTATAAGCTGCAGGTAAAGGATGAACAGAACCTGAGCTTCATGACCCAGACCACGCTGTCGGTGGATGATACTTATGAAGTGATTGATGCCCTTCGTGAGCGCTTCCCGAAAATTATCGGGCCGCGTAAAGATGATATCTGCTACGCCACCACTAACCGCCAGGAAGCGGTGCGTACGCTGGCGAAAGATGCCGATGTGGTGCTGGTTGTGGGGTCCCGCAACTCCTCCAACTCCAATCGGCTGGCGGAGCTGGCTCAGCGTGCCGGGAAACTGGCGCGGCTGATCGACTCTGCTGAAGATATTCAGGAAGAGTGGATTAAGGGCGTCAGCTGTGTGGGAGTAACGGCTGGAGCATCTGCACCGGATATTCTGGTACAGGAAGTGATCCAGCGCCTGCGCGAGTTGGGTGGCGAAGCGGCTATCGAGCTGATTGGCCGCGAAGAGAATATTGTTTTCGAAGTGCCGAAAGAGCTGCGGGTTGATATTAAGGAAATCACTTAATATCAAAATGCTCTTCCTGTGAGAGAGCTGGATGCATGATAAAAAGGGATTCAGTTACAGATGACTGAATCCCTCTTTTTTTAATGAAAACCAGTTAATTACTGTGGCGTCTGATTAAACAAGTTTTTACCAATGCACCTGATTATTTCGGATAGGTGCACTGGTTTTTTTATTTTATTCAGTTTATTGTTTTTAAAGGTGTTTTTGTTATTCTGGTTTAATCGTTATTTTGAAATAATGATTTAATTAATCTTGTTTATTGATTTGCGTTTGAGTCGTTTTTACTGTCCGGTTTACTCTGTTAGTGTTGATAATCAATTTGAATGGAATATTGTTTCCATTTATGGTTGCTTCGTTGGTTTAAAAAGACTGACAATTATTTTTAATGAGTTTTTTCTCTCAGTTTAAAAAGGAAACTAACATGAGAACATTGACCGTATCCGAAACCAGCAATGTGGGTGGCGGTGGATTTTTATGTGATATCAGTATAGCGAGTCTTAAGCTGGCTGGCCTTGTTGTAGCGGGGGCCGTTATCGTTGGTGGAATTTTGCTCTTCAACTGCATGAATTCACAAACGCTAACCCCTTCCACACCTGAGCCAACTTCTGCTCCTTAATAAAGAGGCCCGCTGAAACCAGCCATCGCCTTCGCGCCGTTCTGTTGCGGCGCACTTTTCTCACTTTTTGCCGCAAGCGAACAAAATTTGTTTTACTGATAATCCATCGCGGCTGACATAAAATTCTTATTACTGGTTTTTTGTTGTGGCGCGAGGTTTAACACGTCGTTAACCTGACTGCGCTTTGCATGCACAGACACAAGGGATTCACTATGAAAGATGCACAGATCCGCCTTGCCATTGTTGGCGCTCCGGGACGCATGGGGCGTCAGTTAATTCAGGCAGCCCATGAGGCGCAAGGCGTGTGCCTGGGCGCCGCGCTGGCGCGTGAGGGATCCTCGCTGAGCGGCGTGGACGCCGGTGAGCTGGCAGGAATTGGCGTACTGGGCATTAAAGTCAGCGACAACCTGGCCGCCGTGGCGGATGACTTTGACGTGCTGATTGACTTCACCCGCCCGGAAGGGACGCTGAAGTATCTGGCCTTCTGCCGCCAGCATCATAAGGCGATGGTCATTGGTACCACCGGTTTTGATGAAGCGGGTAAAGCGGCGATCAAAGCGGCCTCTGAAGATATTGGTATCGTGTTCGCGGCCAACTTCAGCGTTGGCGTTAACCTGGTGCTGAAGCTGCTGGAAAAGGCAGCCAAAGTGATGGGTGACTATGCTGATATTGAGATTGTTGAAGCCCATCACCGGCATAAAGTGGATGCCCCATCCGGCACCGCACTGGCCATGGGGGAAGCGATTGCTGATGCAATGGAGTGGGATTTAAACAAGCACGCGGTATACGCCCGCGAAGGTCACACCGGAGAGCGAAAAGCGCAAACCATCGGTTTTGCCACCGTTCGCGCAGGAGATATCGTTGGTGAACATACAGCGATGTTTGCAGATATTGGCGAGCGCGTGGAGATTACCCATAAGGCTTCAAGCCGCATGACCTTCGCAAAAGGTGCAGTTAAAGCTGCTGACTGGATTGGTTCTCGAAAATCTGGTCTTTACGATATGAGAAATGTGCTTGAACTCGATGATTTGTAAGTGTTGTGCACCATCGTGATGTGGTTATTTCAATCTTAACTTTATGATTGAATGGGCAATAATTTTATTGCCCTTTTTATTTTGTTATTTTTGATTTTTTCATGTTTTTTTTATTACCATCTTTGTGTTTGTTGTTGTTATCCTCATCTTTGATCCGCTAAAAAGTTAATTTTGACCATTTGGTCCACTATTTTCCTCCCGCTTCGCTGTTCTCATGCACAATTGTCCATGCAACCGGTTAAATGCCTGGGATAGTTGTTATTTTCAGCGTAAATCATCCGAATTATCGGTCAGTTGAGTAAAAAAGTAAGAAAAACCGGGCTGCAGGGTAGACAATAACTGGGGCGATCATTAGAATGCGCGCAATTTGCCAAAAATCGAGAGCTCAGGCGGTTTTTGCATTGATATAAGGGTTTAACCTGAATTAATATGCAAATAATGTGACTGTTTATTCTCAGGAGGATGTTTTGATTAAGTCAGCGCTATTGGTTCTGGAAGACGGAACCCAATTCCACGGTCGGGCCATCGGGGCAACAGGATCGGCAGTGGGTGAAGTTGTTTTCAACACTTCGATGACCGGTTATCAAGAAATCCTCACTGATCCTTCCTATTCCCGCCAGATCGTTACTCTTACTTATCCCCATATCGGCAATGTCGGCACCAACTCCGCTGACGAAGAATCCTCTCAGGTACACGCACAGGGTCTGGTTATCCGCGACCTGCCGCTGATTGCCAGTAACTTCCGTAATGAAGAAGGGCTTTCGGCTTACCTGAAGCGCCACAATATTGTCGCTATTGCCGATATCGATACACGTAAGCTGACTCGTCTGCTGCGAGAAAAAGGGGCACAGAACGGCTGCATCATCTCCGGTGACGCACCCGATGCCACACTGGCACTGCAGAGAGCACAGGCGTTCCCTGGCCTGAAAGGCATGGACCTGGCAAAAGAAGTGACCACTGAGGAAACTTACAGCTGGCTGCAGGGGAGCTGGACGCTGGATGGCGGCCTGCCCGCACCGAAAACCGAAGCCGAACTGCCTTTCCACGTGGTGGCTTACGATTACGGCGTGAAGCGGAATATCCTGCGTATGCTGGTGGATCGCGGCTGTCGCCTGACCATCGTTCCGGCGCAGACGCCAGCGGAAGATGTGCTGAAGCTGAATCCGGACGGGATTTTCCTGTCAAACGGACCGGGTGACCCGGAGCCTTGCGACTACGCTATCGCGGCTATAAAACGCTTCCTGGAAACTGATGTGCCGGTTTTCGGCATCTGTCTGGGTCACCAGCTGCTTGCCCTGGCCAGCGGAGCGAAAACCGTCAAGATGAAACTGGGCCATCACGGCGGTAACCACCCGGTGAAAGATCTGGATAATAATACCGTGATGATCACTGCACAGAACCATGGTTTCGCCGTCGATGACAGCAACTTACCGGCGAATCTGCGGGTGACACACAGCTCGCTGTTTGACCACACGGTGCAGGGTATCCATCGTACCGACAAGGCCGCGTTCAGCTTCCAGGGACACCCTGAAGCCAGCCCAGGCCCGCACGATGCCGCACCGCTGTTCGATCACTTTATCGAACTGATTGAAGCTTACCGTTCTACCGCAAAATAATCAGGAGCGAGAAAATGCCAAAACGTACCGACATAAAAAGTATCCTGATCCTTGGTGCTGGCCCGATTGTGATCGGTCAGGCCTGCGAATTCGATTACTCTGGTGCCCAGGCCTGTAAGGCGCTGCGCGAAGAGGGTTACCGCGTTATCCTGGTGAACTCCAACCCGGCCACCATCATGACCGACCCGGAAATGGCCGATGCCACCTACATCGAACCGATTCACTGGGAAGTGGTGCGCAAAATCATTGAGAAAGAGCGTCCGGATGCCGTACTGCCAACCATGGGCGGCCAGACTGCACTGAACTGTGCGCTGGAACTGGAACGTCAGGGCGTGCTATCCGAGTTCGGCGTTACCATGATCGGTGCCACCGCAGACGCAATTGATAAGGCTGAAGATCGCCGCCGTTTCGACGTGGCAATGAAGAAAATCGGTCTGGAAACCGCGCGTTCTGGTATCGCACACAATATGGAAGAAGCGCTGGCGGTTGCAGCTGATGTTGGCTTCCCATGCATTATCCGTCCTTCCTTTACCATGGGCGGCACCGGCGGCGGTATTGCTTACAACCGCGAAGAGTTTGAAGAGATTTGTGAGCGCGGGCTGGACCTGTCGCCAACCAACGAGCTGCTGATTGATGAATCTCTGATCGGCTGGAAAGAGTATGAGATGGAAGTGGTGCGTGACAAAAACGACAACTGCATCATTGTCTGCTCAATCGAAAACTTCGACGCCATGGGTATCCACACCGGTGACTCGATCACCGTAGCGCCAGCCCAGACCCTGACCGATAAAGAATATCAGGTGATGCGTAACGCTTCGATGGCGGTGCTGCGTGAAATCGGCGTGGAAACCGGCGGGTCTAACGTGCAGTTCTCTGTTAACCCGGCAAACGGCCGTCTGATCATCATCGAGATGAACCCACGTGTTTCCCGCTCTTCCGCTCTGGCATCGAAAGCGACCGGTTTCCCGATTGCCAAAATCGCTGCCAAGCTGGCGGTAGGCTACACGCTGGATGAACTGATGAACGACATCACCGGCGGCCGCACTCCAGCGTCATTCGAGCCTTCCATCGACTACGTTGTGACGAAAATCCCTCGCTTCAACTTCGAGAAATTTTCCGGTGCTAACGACCGCCTGACCACCCAGATGAAATCTGTCGGTGAAGTGATGGCTATTGGCCGTACCCTGCAGGAATCAATGCAGAAAGCGCTGCGCGGCCTGGAAGTGGGTGCTCACGGGTTTGACCCGAAAGTGGACCTGAACGATGCGGAAGCGCTGACCACCATCCGCCGTGAACTGAAAGATGCCGGTTCAGACCGTATCTGGTACGTAGCCGATGCCTTCCGTGCAGGGATGTCGGTAGATGGCGTCTTCAACCTGACTAACATCGACCTCTGGTTCCTGGTGCAGATTGAAGAGCTGGTTCGTCTGGAAGAGCAGGTGGCCCGCGAAGGTATCAACGGCCTGACGGCTGACTTCCTGCGTACCCTGAAGCGTAAGGGCTTCGCCGATGCGCGCCTGGCTGTGCTGGCGGGTGTTGCCGAATCTGAAGTGCGTAAGCTACGTGATCAGTACAATCTGCATCCGGTTTACAAACGTGTAGATACCTGTGCGGCTGAATTTTCCACCGATACGGCATATATGTACTCAACCTATGAAGAAGAGTGCGAAGCGAATCCGAACAGCGACCGTGAAAAAATTATGGTACTGGGCGGTGGCCCGAATCGTATCGGCCAGGGTATCGAATTTGACTACTGCTGTGTGCACGCCGCTCTGGCGCTGCGCGAAGACGGTTACGAGACCATCATGGTCAACTGTAACCCTGAGACGGTTTCTACTGATTATGACACTTCCGACCGCCTGTACTTCGAGCCGGTCACGCTGGAAGACGTGCTGGAAATCGTCCGTATTGAGAAGCCTAAAGGCGTGATCGTTCAGTACGGCGGACAAACTCCGCTGAAACTGGCCCGCGAACTGGAAGCCGCCGGCGTGCCGGTTATCGGCACCAGCCCGGATGCGATTGATCGTGCGGAAGATCGTGAACGCTTCCAGCAGGCGGTGGACCGCCTGGGCCTGAAGCAGCCAGAAAACGCCACCGTGACCGCGCTGGATCAGGCCGTTGAGCGTGCAACCAAAATCGGTTATCCGCTGGTGGTGCGCCCGTCTTACGTCCTGGGCGGCCGCGCGATGGAAATCGTTTACGATGAAATCGACCTGAAGCGTTACTTCCAGACTGCGGTTTCCGTTTCAAACGATGCTCCGGTGCTGCTGGATCGCTTCCTGGATGACGCGGTGGAAGTGGACGTTGATGCAATCTGCGACGGCGAGCGCGTGCTGATTGGCGGCATCATGGAACACATCGAGCAGGCTGGCGTTCACTCCGGTGACTCCGCTTGTTCTCTGCCAGCTTACACGCTGAGCAAAGAGATCCAGAACGTGATGCGTCAGCAGGTTGAGAAGCTGGCTTTCGAACTCTGCGTACGCGGCCTGATGAACGTGCAGTTTGCGGTGAAGGATAACGAAGTTTACCTGATTGAGGTGAACCCACGTGCTGCCCGTACCGTCCCGTTTGTTTCCAAGGCGACCGGTGTACCGCTGGCTAAAGTGGCTGCCCGCGTGATGGCTGGTAAAACACTGGCCGAACAGGGGGTGACTGAAGAAGTCATCCCGCCATATTACTCGGTGAAAGAGGTCGTTCTGCCGTTTAACAAGTTCCAGGGCGTTGACCCCATCCTGGGTCCGGAAATGCGTTCTACCGGTGAAGTGATGGGCGTGGGCCGCACCTTCGCAGAAGCCTTTGCTAAAGCGATGCTGGGCGCGCAGAGCAACATGAAGAAAACAGGTCGTGCGCTGCTGTCAGTGCGTGAAGGTGATAAGAAGCGCATTGTGGATCTGGCAGCCAAGCTGCAGAAACTGGGCTTTGAGCTGGATGCCACTCACGGTACCGCTGTGGTGCTGGGTGAGGCGGGAATCAATCCTCGCCTGGTGAACAAGGTGCATGAAGGTCGTCCGCACATTCAGGACCGTCTGAAAAACGGAGAGTATGCCTATATTGTTAACACCACGGCAGGTCGTCAGGCGATTGAGGACTCCAAACTGATTCGCCGCAGTGCGCTACAGTACAAAGTGCACTATGACACCACTCTTAACGGCGGTTTTGCTACCGCGATGTCGCTCAATGCTGACCCAACCGAGAAAGTGATCTCGGTGCAGGAAATGCATGCGCAGATTAACGGCTAAGTCAGCCTGAAAAATTATCCCCGCTCCGGCGGGGATTTTTTTGGCGCGGCGGCCATCCGGCTGAAAGATATGTGACCTTAACGGCAGAGTGTATGGAAACAATCCCTTACCATTCAGCCTGGTAACAGAGTTTACCTGCTGAGCGCGGACTGATTTGCGCACTGTTTATAATGATAAGGAACGAATAATGAAAAAAATCTTACTGGCCACGCTGACCTGTGCGGCTGTCTGGCCTGCTTTTGCCACACCTGATGTCACCACCAATCCTGATGTCTTCTTCCTGAAAGAATCCCAGTCATTCGACAGTCTCGCCTTACTTCCACCCCCACCGGCGGGCGACAGCATCGATTTTCTCAATGACAAAGCTCAATATGACGCGGCTAAATTAATGCGGGATACGCCGCGCGGTAAGCAAGCGTGGAAAGATGCGCACGTGGCAGGCGACGGCGTTGCAGAAGCTTTCTCAGAAGCTTTCGGGCATGCCATCACCAAAGAAAAAACGCCGGAAATTTATCGCCTGGTAAAAAAAATGCGTGAGGATGCAGGCGATCTGGCGACCCGAAGTGCAAAGCAGCACTATATGCGTATCCGGCCCTTCGCTTATTACAATGAACCTACCTGCCGCTCTGATGAGGAGGCTACCCTCTCCAAAAATGGCTCATATCCTTCCGGGCATACCACGATAGGTTGGGCAACCGCGCTGGTGCTGGCGGAGATCAACCCGGCCAGACAGGATACGATCCTCAAACGGGGTTACGATCTGGGGCAGAGCAGGGTGATCTGCGGTTATCACTGGCAGAGTGATGTCACGGCGGCACGGATTGTAGGCGGTGCTATTGTGGCCCGCTTGCATGCCGATGAAGGTTTTACTCAGCAGCTGCAGAAAGCCAAAGAGGAGTTTAAAAAGCTGCCTGCCACCTCGTCATAACGTATTGATAAAGGCGGCTTTCTGGCCGCCTGATTTTTCCTTTCATCAGTTCATTGAAGATATTGCATTTTTTCATGGCTCCCTTCCTGCAATAAAGTTTTCCAGCAAACTGGCCGCCCCGGGTTTTGTGTCAGGGGCGACATGAGGATCAGGAGAGGGCGACTTTGATCCCCAGTGCAATCAGCACGCCGCCGAGCAGTTTGTCGATCAGCTTCTGGGCTTTCGCCAGGCCGCGACGCACCGGGGCGCTCTGGATCAGGAACACCAGCATCGGCCACCACAGGGATGAGAGGCCAAGAATAATTCCGGCATACCAGATTTTTTCTCCCAGACCAGAGTTGACGTTCAGCACCTGGGTAAACATCGCCAGGAAAAACAGCGTTGCTTTCGGGTTCAGCAAGTTACACAGGTATCCCTGCATGAAAGCCTTCTTCAGTGAGGTGGATTCTGGCTCAACAGCGCTGAGATTCATTTTACTGTTACCGCGTGACAGTAGCGCCTGCACGCCAACATAGATCAGATAGGCCGCACCGGCATATTTCAGTAGCATAAACAGCCACGGCGTGGTGGTGATCACCACCGCGAGGCCCGCCACGCAATATGCCATATGGGTAGCCACGGCGCAGTTCACGCCAAGTGCCGTCATCAGGGCCGCGCTCCGGCGATAGCGAGCGGCGTTTTTGATGATCAGAAAGAAGTCGGGTCCGGGCGAAAGCATCCCCAGGGCCGCGATGGTAGCGACGAATAAACTGGTTTCTAACATGGTATTTTCTGTATCAACTAAAATAGGGAAGTTTAGCAGGAAGCTGTGTTTATTTTAGCGTGAAGTGCAGACAAAAGACATGTAAACACGAGCGTTAAGAACCTTTACGCATTTCCCGGAGCTTTGCTATCGACGAAACTTTCACCTTTCCGTATGATGGCGCCAATTTTACACCTGTTGAGTATTTCAGATGATAAGCCTTATTGCGGCGATGGCCGCCGACCGCGTTATTGGGATGGAAAATGCCATGCCGTGGCACCTGCCAGCCGACCTTGCCTGGTTTAAACGCCAGACGCTGAACAAGCCAGTCGTGATGGGCCGCCGCACTTTTGAATCGATCGGTCGCCCGTTACCGGGCCGTCTGAATATCGTGATCAGCAGCCAGAAAGGCGAAGCTGAAGGGGTGACCTGGGTGACCTCGATTGATGATGCTCTGCGCGCTGCGGGAGAGGTTGAAGAGATCATGGTGATTGGCGGTGGACGCATCTATGAACAGCTGTTGCCGCGTGCTGACCGGCTGTATCTGACCCACATTGATGTGGAAGTGGAAGGGGATACGACCTTCCCCGATTACGAACCTGACGAGTGGCAGTCAACCTTCAGTGAATTCCGCGATGCGGATGAAAAGAACAGCCACAGCTGCTTCTGGGAAATCCTGGACCGCCGCGAGGCATAAAAAAACGGTACCTCAACTGTCTGACCTCTTGAGGTGCCGTTCGTTATCTTGCCCACTTATTACTCTTTGACTGACCGTTCCCGGTTAGAGGGCTGAACAAACCACGCTTTATCTTCCCAGCGCAGCATAGTCATCGACCCTCCCCAGCAGCACCCCGTATCCAGCCCGAGAATGCCTTCCGGCGTCCCTTTGCCTTCCAGCGAGGCCCAGTGCCCGAATACAATAGTGTATTCACGGGAAACCGGTCCGGGAATGGTGAACCACGGCTTTAACGGCGGTGGCGCAGACTCCGGCGTATCTTTACAGATCATATCCAACTGACCGTTGGGGAAGCAGTAGCGCATTCTGGTTAGTGCATTGGTACTGAAGCGTAGGCGAGCCAGGCCGCTGAGTTCAGGAGTCCAGTTGCTGGGCATATCGCCGTACATGGCATCCAGAAACAGAGGATAAGTATCGCTGGACAGCACGGCTTCTACTTCACGGGCGCAGGCCTGTGCCGTTTTCAGATCCCACTGTGGCGTGATCCCGGCATGGGCCATCACCAGCTTTTTCTCTTCATCAACCTGCAGCAAAGGCTGGCGACGGAGCCAGTTAATCAGCTCGTCAGCATCTTCAGCTTCAAGCAGCGTGGTCAGGCGATCTTTCGGTTTATTACGGCTGATCCCCGCAAAGACGGCCAGCAGATGCAGATCGTGATTACCCAGAACGATCTTCACCGCCTCGCCGAGTGAGCGAACAAAACGCAGGACTTCCAGTGAGCCGGGGCCGCGTGCGACCAGGTCGCCAGTCAGCCACAGCGTATCCTGCTCAGGATCGAAATCAACCTGCTTCAGCAGGGACTGCAGTTCATCGTAGCAACCATGAATGTCGCCAATCAGATAAGTACTCATCAATCTGTCCGGAGCTGAGCTGCAAGGCCGCAAAGGGCCAGCCGCTGGAGATAATTAGTGGATATGGCTGGCGATAGCCAGCCTGAACACCGGGATCTCAACCTGGAAGGTTTTCCCCTCGCTGTCGATCATTTCGTAATGACCCTGCATGGTGCCCATCGGCGTCTCGATCACCGCGCCGCTGGTGTACTGAAATTCGCCGCCGGGCTGGATGAGGGGCTGTTCGCCGACCACACCTTCTCCCTGCACTTCTGTTTCACGGCCGTTGCCGTTAGTGATCAGCCAGTAACGGCCCAGCAGCTGCACGGCGGTACGCCCCAGATTGCGGATTGTGATGGTGTATGCAAAAACGTAGCGGTCTTCATCCGGAACAGACTGTGACGGAATCCAGGCACTCTGCACCTGTACACAAACACGGGGCGTATCAATCATACGTTAGTTCTCCTGCGGCTGTGGATGCGCAGTCAGCCAGTTAGCCAGCTGGCAGTATTGTGCCACGGAGATGTTTTCTGCCCGCAAAGTCGGATCGATATTCATCTCCTGCAGGGCCTCCAGCGAGAACAGGTGGCCGAGGCTGTTGCGCAGCGTTTTGCGACGCTTACCAAAAGCTTCAGTAGTGATCCTGCTCAGGGTGCGAATGTCCTGTACCAAATGAGGAATGTTGGCATGAGGTACCAGACGCACCACGGCGGAGTCCACTTTTGGCGCCGGGGTAAAGGATTCAGGCGGTACTTCCAGGACCGGGATCACCTGACAGTAGTACTGTGCCATTACCGTCAGGCGGCCATAGGCTTTGCTGCCTGGCCCGGCAACCAGACGGTTAACCACCTCTTTCTGCAACATGAAGTGCATATCGCGGATCGCATCAGTATAGCTGAAAAGGTGGAACATCAACGGGGTAGAGATGTTGTAAGGCAGGTTTCCAAATACGCGCAAGGACTGGCCTTTCTCTCGGGCTAATTCCGCGAAGTCAAAGGTCATGGCATCCTGCTGGAAAATGGTCAGCTTCGGCCCCAGAAAAGGGTGGGTCTGCAAACGGGCCGCCAGATCGCGGTCAAGTTCGATGACCGTCATGGCGTCCAGACGCTCGCCAACCGGTTCGGTTAACGCCCCCAGACCGGGACCGATCTCAACGACCGCCTCGCCGGACTGCGGATGAATAGCGGAGACGATGCTGTCGATAATGTACTGGTCGTTAAGGAAGTTCTGTCCGAAACGTTTGCGGGCAAAGTGGCCCTGATGGACGCGATTATTCATTACTGCTCTTGATCATGGTGATGGCGAGGTTAAGCGCCGTAACAAAGCTCCCCGCATCAGCGTGGCCCAGGCCAGCCAGCTCTAAGGCGGTGCCATGGTCAACGGAGGTGCGGATAAAGGGCAGGCCGAGGGTGATATTCACCGCGCGACCGAATCCCTGATATTTTAGCACCGGCAGGCCCTGGTCGTGATACATCGCCAGAACCGCATCGGCATGCTGCAAATATTTTGGCTGGAAAAGCGTGTCCGCAGGAAGAGGACCGGTCAGCTGCATCCCTTGCTGGCGCAGTTCATCCAGCGCAGGAATGATCACATCGATCTCTTCCCGGCCCATATGGCCGCCTTCTCCCGCATGGGGATTCAGGCCGCAGACAAAAATATGCGGTGTTGCGAGGCCAAATTTGCTTTTCAGGTCGGCATGCAGGATGCCGATCAATTCGTGCAGGCTTTCGCGGGTGATGCTGGCTGAAACATCCTTCAGCGGCAAATGCGTGGTTGCCAGCGCAACACGCAGCTCCTCTGTCGCGAGCATCATCACCACGCGCGAACAACTTGCGCGATCGGCAAAGAATTCCGTATGGCCGCTGAACGGGATACCGGCATCGTTGATCACGCCTTTATGCACCGGGCCGGTGATCAGCGCGGCAAATTCGCCGTTCAGGCAACCGTCACAGGCTCTTGCCAGCGTTTCCAGCACATAATGGCTGTTCGCCACGCACAGTTCACCGGCTTTGACCGGCTGCGGGGTGGCTACGGGCAGCACCGTCAGCGTACCGGCCGCCTGAGGCTGGGCGGCAACGCCGGGCTGATATTCCCGTAGCGTCAGGGGTAAACCCAGCTTTGCCGCACGTTCGCGCAGCAAAGCTGGATCGGCACAGATCACCAGTTCAACTGGCCAGTCGTGCTGGGCCAGTTGCAGGGTGACATCAGGACCAATCCCGGCAGGTTCGCCGGGAGTGATTACCACGCGCAGATTACTGAGCATTGACATCCAGAATTTTCACGTAGGCCGAGGCACGCTGTTCCTGCATCCAGGTCTGCGCTTCTTCAGCAAACTTACGATTGAACAGCAGGCGGTAAGCGCGTTCTTTCTGCGCCGCATCTGTTTTATCAACCTGACGGGTATCCATCAGCTGAATCAGATGCCAGCCAAAGGAAGAGTGAACCGGGCTGCTCATCTGGCCTTTTTTCAGCTTCAGCAGTGCATCGCGGAAGGCCGGGTCAAAGACTTCCGGAGAGCTCCAGCCCAGATCGCCGCCCTGGTTCGCAGAGCCAGGATCCTGAGAGAGTTCTTTCGCCGCCTGAGCAAAGGTGGTTTTGCCACTGTTGATATCAGCCGCAACCTGAGCCAGTTTCTGACGCGCCTGATCGTCGGTCATTACCGGCGATGGCTTCAGCAGAATGTGACGGGCATGAACTTCAGTCACCGAAATGCTCTGGTTGTCACCACGTACATCGTTAACTTTCAGAATATGGAAGCCAACGCCGGAACGGATTGGGCCAATGATATCGCCTTTTTTAGCGGTCACCAGCGCCTGAGCGAACAGGGAAGGCAGCTCCTGTATACGGCCCCAACCCATGTTGCCACCCTTCAGCGCCTGCGGATCGGCGGAGTAAGTGATCGCCAGTTTGCCGAAATCACCGCCGCTTTTCGCTTCGCTGACCAGCTGGTTAGCCAGTTTTTCCTGATCGTCGACCTGCTGCTGAGTCGGGTTTTCCGGCAGGGGCAGCAGAATGTGGCTGAGGTTCAGTTCGGTAGAAGCATTGTTCTGTGAAGAGACCTGCTTCGCCAGTGAATCCACTTCCTGCGGCAGAATGGTGATGCGGCGGCGCACTTCGTTGTTACGCACTTCGGCAATCGTCATCTCTTTGCGGATCTGCTCGCGATAGGTAGCATAGTTCATGCCGTCGTAAGCCAGGCGGCTACGCAGCTGATCTACGGTCAATTTGTTTTGTTGGGCGATATTAGCAATCGCCTGGTCGACCTGAGCATCCTGAATCTGGATGCCGCCCTGCCTGGCCATCTGCAGCAGAATGTTATCCATCACCAGACGTTCAACCACCTGGTGGCGCAGGGTTTTATCATCAGGAAGCTGCTGGCCAGCTTCCTGAGCCTGACTTTTCACCGACTGCACCATGCCGTCGACGTCACTCTCTAATACCACGCCGTTGTTGACCACAGCGGCGACTTTATCAACTACCTGCGGGGCTGCAAACGCGGTGCTGGCTGTCAGCGCTGCACCAAGGATCAGCATTCTCCAGTTCTTCATACTTTTTCCATTCTTCTATCCGCACTGCGGGTTTGCATACTATTTATCACAACATCAGAAGGAGCGCTGATAAGGCAGGATGCCCTGACGCAGCATTTCACCGGTGCCCAGGCTGTAAGACGGACTCAGGCCCCGAAGCTCAATGTTGAATGAGATTTTGTTGTCGTAATTACTTTTGCTGTTAAGGGTATCCCAACTGGTGATTTTACGTTCGTATCCCAGACGGATCGCATAACAGCAGGAACTGTACTGCAGGCCAAGCAACTGATCGGCTGGTTGTTTCGCTTTGGTATCGTAATACCACGCGCCCACCACTGACCAGGAATCGGCAATCGGCCAGCTGGCTGTTGCACCCACCTGCGAGATCCCCTGTTGGTAGCCAGGGTTGGTAATCTGGCTCAGCGTCTGCTGAATGTATTCCGGGCTGGTGTAGCGGTAGTTCAGCTGCACCATACGGTCTGCATCACGACGATATTCCAGTACCGCACTTCCTTGCGACACTTCGTTCAGGCTCGTGTCGTACTGCACACCACCGCGGGCATTCCAGCGATCGCTAATCTTCCAGTAAGTGTCACCTGCCCACTCAATGCTGCCGCGATCGTCGGTGTCTGCGGTCTCCAGTCCGGTACGGGATGGAGTAAACGAGTAGATTTGACCCACAGAAGCATTAAAACGTTCAACCAGATCGTTATCAAATATTCGCGTGGTCACGCCGCTGGTGATCTGGTTGGCGGAAGCGATACGATCCAGACCACTGTAAGTGCGATCGCGGAACAGGCCGGTAAAGTCACTTTGCAGCAGAGTGGAGTCGTAAGCGCGGATATCACTCTGGTCGCGATAAGGGATATAGAGGTACTGTAAACGTGGTTCCAGCGTCTGCGTGTAGCCCGGTGACCAGTCCATATCGCGGTCGAAGACCATCTTGCCGTCGACCTTGAACTGCGGCATGACGCGGTTAACGCTGCTTTTCAGCTGGTTAACTTTGCTGGTGTCCACGTTCTCGTTCCAGTAGTCGATATCATCCTGCTGGTAATGAGTGGCCAGCAATTTCGCTTCGGTATTCAGGCTGCCCCAACGGTTAGCCAGCGGCAGGTTAATCGTCGGTTCCAGGTGCAGACGGGTGGCATCCGGATACTCTTCGTTAACGTTGGTGAATTTCACCGCCTGAGCGTACAGATGGGTATCGAAAGGACCGACATCGTTCTTGTAGTAGTTGAAGTCGAACTGCGGCTCAGCGCGATAAACATCGTTACTGGACTGAGTGGAGAAAATCTGGAACTGCTTGGTTGATAACGTTGCATCCCAGTTTTTCTCGGCATAGCCCACGCTGAATTTCTGCGTCACATAGCCATCGGTGGAGTTGGCATACGGCGAATCCAGGTCGGTGAAGTAATAAACATCACTGACCTTGGTGTAGTCGACGTTGAAACGCCAGTGTTGATCGTAGACGCCGGAGTGCCGCCAGAAGAACATCCAGCGGTCAGAATCTTTGTCGTTAGTGAGACCACGGGCGGCGGCATCTTTGGTGTACTGGTCATCTGATGGCAGATAATCAAACTCCATCAGGCCGGCACCGGCTTTGGTCAGATAGCGGAATTCGTTCTGCAGCTGCAGGCCACGATTACTCATGTAATGCGGCGTGATGGTGGCATCGGCCTGAGGCGCAATGTTCCAGTAATAGGGCAGTATGAACTCAAACCCGTTGGAACTGCCATATTTGGCATTTGGGATCAGAAAACCGGAGCGGCGACGGTCGCCAATGGGCAGTTGCAGATACGGGCTGTACAGCACCGGTACTGCGCCAATTTTAAAGCGGGCGTTCCAGATTTCGGCCACCTGCTCTTCGCGGTCTTCAATCACCTCTGTCCCCGCCACGCTCCAGCTGTTATCGCCAGGCAGACAGGAGGTAAAGGTACCGTTTTCCAGAATGGTGTAGCGGTTTTGCCCGCGTAGCTTCATCTGATCGCCAGTACCACGGCCCTGACGGCCAACCATTTGGTAATTGCCATCCCAGACGTTGGTGTCTTTGGTGTTGAGGTTGGACCAGCCTTTCGGACCTTTCAGGATGACCTGATTGTCGTCATAGTGCACATTACCCAGCGCGTCGACGGTGCGTACCGGCGTGGTTTCGCCCGGCTGCAGCTTCTGGTGCAGTTGCACTTCATCGGACTGCAGGCGGCTGTTGCCCTGTTCTATGTCAACCTTGCCCGTGAATACGGCGTTGTCAGGATAATTGCCTTTAGCGTTATCCGCGTTGATCGTTACCGGCAGCTGGTTAGTATTTTTTCCCTGCACCAGAGGACGGTTATAGCTTGGGACACCCAGCATACACTGCGATGCGAGGTCGTCGGCCAGACCCTGCTGGCTGTATAGCGCTGTACCGATAAGCGTGGCCAGCAAAGTAGGTAATCGTTTTTTCATACGCGGTATCGAAAATTCCGTGATAGCTGGCATCATGCCGACAAACGGTCAGAGACTAACGTACTCAACTGCGTTGCGCTAGTGTTATACCCTTCATCTTTCAAATTGAAGATGTGAAAATGGTTGGGTAACGCCTGATGGTTTGACCGCGTTGCCGTTAGGCTCTGAGATAAATGACAGGTATGATAATGCAATTTTTAGCCTTCAGCATGGCGAATTGAGGAGTATATGCGCTATTGGGGAAAAGTAATTGGGCTTGTGCTGGGTTTGTTAAGCGGCACCGGCTTTTGGGGGTTAGCGTTTGGCCTGCTGATTGGCCACCTGATTGATAAGGCGCGGGCGGTCCAGGGACAGGGCTATTTCACCAATCAACAAACCAGACAAACGCTGTTTTTCCGCACCACTTTTCAGGTTATGGGCCATCTGACCAAATCGAAAGGGCGGGTGACCGATGCGGATATACAGATGGCTTCCCTGCTGATGGATCGCATGCAGCTGCACGGTGAAGCCAGAACCTCAGCCCAGCGCGCGTTTCGTGAAGGGAAAGAGGGGGACTATCCGCTGCGCAATAAATTGCGGGAATTACGCAGCGCCTGCTTTGGTCGCTTTGATCTGATTAGGATGTTTCTGGAAATTCAGATCCAGGCCGCGTTTGCCGACGGCTCGCTGCATCCAAACGAGAGGCAGGTGCTGTACGTGATTGCCGAAGAGTTAGGGATTTCGCGCACTCAGTTTGATCAGTTCCTGCGGATGATGGAAGGCGGCCAGCAGTTTGGCGGCGGTGGGCAGTCCTGGGGCGGTAGCGGCTCGCAGGGAGGCTTCAATCCCGGGCAGCGTGGGCCGACTCTGGAAGATGCCTGCAGCGTGCTGGGCGTGAAAAGCAGTGACGATGGTGCCACCATTAAACGTGCCTACCGCAAGCTGATGAGTGAACATCATCCGGACAAGCTGGTGGCGAAAGGATTACCACCGCAGATGATGGAGATGGCCAAGCAGAAGGCGCAGGAAATTCAGGCCGCTTATGACCTGATAAAGCGCGAAAAAGGGTTTAAATAGCATTCGATTACTGAGAAGGAAGAGCCTCTCCCTTCTCTTTATATTTATGTCAATAATCAAACGGCCGTCATATTTTATTGGCGGCTTTTTTTATTTTTATTGTCTGAAGTCATAAATTCTTTATCTTCAACCGTCGAATTTTGACTGGTTTAAAAAGGATTGACAGCCTTACTGATAAAGTTAATCGGGAAATAAATAACGCATAATATTTATAGTTTCTCGTTGAATGTTAATGCAATGTTTTAAATTGCCTGGGGGAAATATGGCTAATGATAGATACTCCTGGTTCCTGGCGTTTGCCGTCATAACGGAAATAACCGGGACTACGCTGCTGGGGTTATCCAGCGGTATGACAAACTTACTGCCTGCCGTCGGAGCGCTGACTGCCTATATCTGCTCTTATTACCTGCTGACACGGTCCCTGAAAAAAATTCCGATTGGCCTTGCTTATGCATTATGGTCAGGCGCAGGCATTGTCGCCACTTCACTGATTAACCGCTTTCTGTTTGGTGCCGCGCTGAGCCTGGCAGGTATTTGCGGCATGATGCTGATTATTTCGGGCGTGTTAGTGATTAATTTGCTCGCAAAAAGTGAGGAAGACATCCCTTCTGCGCAGGAGAATAAATCATGAGCATTACATTAGCGGGTTTCCTTTGGTTATTTTTGGCGATTGTATTAGAAGTCGTGGCTACCAGCTTACTGCCAAAAACAAATGATTTCCGTCGCGTGGGGATGACGCTTGGCGTAATAGTCCTGTACTTCTTCTGTTTCCTTTCACTTTCAAAAGCGATGGTGGTGTTATCCATTGGCCTGACATACGCATTATGGTGTGGACTGGGGATTGTGCTCATTAGCCTGGTCGGGTTAATGATCTTTCGTCAGAAGATGGATAAATACGGCATGCTCGGCATCGCTTTAATCGTCGCTGGCTGTGTGATTATGGGATTATATAAATGACTACAATTTCAGATGCTTCTCTTCTGCCAAGGATTTCGAGCCTGCGTGAACGTTATTTACAGGCCAAACCTTTTATTTCCGCCTCACGTGCCCGTGCAGTGACCGAGATTTACCGCAATTATCCTGGAATGCCGACTTTGTTGTTGCGGGCTATGGCGTTCCGTCGTGCCTGTCAGATTGCACCGCTGGTAATTGAGGATGGTGAACTGATCATCAGTCATCCTGCCGGAGCTGCCCGTGGGGGAGAAGTCTCGCCGGAAATTGCCTGGCGCTGGGTAGCCGATGAGCTGGACAGCATGTCCACGCGGGCTCAGGATCCTTACGTAATCAGTGAAGACGTTAAACGTGAACTGCGTGAAGACATTTTTCCCTTCTGGCAGGGGCGTTCTCTGGATGAGATGGCCGAAACCCAGCTTCGTCATGCCGGGCTGTGGGAGTGGAGCACCGATGACGGAATTTGCGATTTAAGCATCAAAACCCAAAATGGCGGCGGCGATACCTGTCCGGGGTACGACATTATTTTGCTGAAAAAAGGGTTGGGTGGCGTACGGGAGGAGGCGCGTGAGGCGCTGAACCACCTGTCATCAACCTGTCCTGAGGATCAGGAAAAACAGTACTTTTACGAAGCCATTATTGAAACCTGTCAGGGCGTCACTGACTATGCGCACCGCTACGCAGACTATGCGCAGCAGCTGGCACAGCAGACCTCATCTGCACAGCGCAAAGCTGAACTGGAAGCACTATCGGCTATCTGCCGTCGCGTGCCTGAACATCCGCCGGCAAACTTTCACGAAGCTCTGCAGGCTATCTGGTTTGCCCAGTCACTGTTTATTCTTGAAGAGAATCAAACCGGCATCTCGCTTGGCCGCGTGGATCAATACTTGTGGCCTTTACTGGAAGCGGATCTGGCTGCGGGTCGCCTGACTCTGGAGCAGGCAGAAGAGCTGTTGTGCTGTTGGATGATCAAAATGTCCGAATGCCTGTGGATCTGCAGTGCTTCTTCGGCGATGTATTTTGCGGGCTATCAGCCTTTTGTCAACCTGGTGGTTGGTGGGCAAAAACGTGAGGGTGGCGATGCAACCAATCCTCTTTCGCTGCTGATTATGGACTGCTCACGCAAGCTGAAAATCTATCAGCCCAGCCTGGCGGTGCGTATTCATAATCAGTCACCACAGCCTTTTATGCGTAAAATTGTTGAAGTGATCCGCGCGGGGATTGGTTTCCCGGCCTGCCATTTCGATGATGCCCATATCAAAATGATGTTGCGTAAAGGATTCGATTACGAAGATGCCCGCGATTATTGCCTGATGGGCTGTGTGGAGCCACAGCGTTCCGGCCGCATCTATCAGTGGACCTCCGTTGGATATACCACCTTCACCTGTGCGATTGAACTTGCCCTGAATAACGGCAGGACCGCCAGTGGTTCTCAGGTTGGGCCGCAGAGCGGTGAGCCGCATACGCTGACCACTTATGACGCTTTTGAATCCGCAGTGAAACAGCAGCTCAGTCATGTTGTGCATCAGGCAGCCCGGGCGACGCTGATAGTGCAGAAGCTGCACAAACGTCTGGCACCAAAACCCTTCATCTCCTGCCTGGTGGAAGGCTGCGTGGAACAGGGCAAAGATGTGATGCACGGCGGAGCGATGGTGAATAATGGCCCTGGCCTGATCTGGACCGGCATGGCGGATTATGCCAATGCGATGATGGCGATGCGCGAGCTGGTCTACCGCCAGCAGCAGGTCACTCCGGAGGAAATGGTACAGGCACTGAACGATAATTTTGAGGGACATGAGGCGCTGCATTTAGCCTGTAAGAACGTGGCAAAATTCGGTAATGATATTGAAGAGGTTGATCTGATTGCCCGCGATCTGATCCGTTTCATTGAAAATGAACACCGGCAGTATCAAATGCTCTATGGGCCGTTTACCCACGGCACATTGTCAATTTCTAACAATACGCCTTGCGGCATGGCGACAGGCGCACTTCCCAGCGGACGTCTGGCTGGAATGCCGCTGGCGGATGGCATCAGTCCTTCTCAGCAAACGGACTTCGCCGGTCCGACAGCCATCGTGAATTCCGTTGGCCGCATCAATGTTGAAGAGATGGAAATCGGCATGGTGCATAACTTCAAGTTACTGCATGGCATTCTGGATACGATGGAAGGTGAGCAAGGGTTAATTACCCTGCTGCGCAGTGCCAGCATGTTGGGCAACGCCCAGATGCAGTTCAGCTATGTGGACAATGAGACACTGCGCAAGGCCCAGGAAAACCCGGAGCAGTTTCGCAATCTGATGATCAGGGTGGCAGGTTACAGCGCTTTCTTCGTCGAACTCAGCCGCGAGGTTCAGGATGAAATTATCAGCCGCACCCAGCTTGGCCATTTCTGAGGCTGCTATGACCAAAGGTACGGTGTTTAATATTCAGCGTTTTTCCCTGCATGATGGCCCCGGTGTTCGCACCGTGGTCTTTCTGAAGGGGTGTCAGATGGCCTGCGCATGGTGTGCGAATCCAGAGAGCCTGGCGGTGCATCCCGAGGTCTTATTCGACAGCTCACGCTGTGAAAAAGTGCAGTGCTGGCAGGCTTGTCCGGGCAAACAAACCACCCAGCCTGACAGGAGCCTCTGCGCAGGCTGGCCTGTCGATGGGGCCTGTCCTGCTGCGGCAATACGTAACATTGGCAGCAAGCTTAGTGTTGAGGAAGTGATGCATGCGGTGACTGCCGATGAGCTTTACTATCGTACTTCCGGTGGCGGTATGACGCTCAGCGGCGGCGAAATGGCGATGCAGCCTGAGTTTTCACGGGCGCTGCTGCTGCGGGCGAGGCAGGAAGGTATCCACACGGCTGTGGAGACGTCCGGTTTTGCGCCCTGGTCTGCTGTGTGGCAGGCGTGCGAAGCCAGCCAGCTGATTCTGTATGATATTAAACTGGCCGATGAAACGCTGCACCAACGCTATACCGGCGTAAGTAATCGCAGCATCCTGAATAATCTGAAGAAGTTGTTACAGCAGGGCATACCGCTGCGCATCCGTATCCCGGTTATCCCGGAAGTGAATGACGGTGAGGAACAAGCTCACAAGATGATGGCGCTGATTGCGACGATGGTGAATGGGCAGCGCAGCTTCCAGGGGATCGATCTGCTGCCTTATCATAACTTTGGAAATCGCAAATATTACCTATCAGGTAAGAGCTGCCGTTTTGAAGAGATGCACCCCGATCATGGTAAGCCACAAATGGAGAGGATGGTCAGTGCCGCGCATCACTACGGTTTAACGGCCAACACCTTGTCTCACTGCATTGGCTGACGGAGCCCGGGTCTAAAAATCCGCAGGCTGCCGGAAGGTCATTGGCGTCTGGTACTGCGGATGGGTGATGGTCAGCATTTCGGCATGGAGTTGCAGGCGCGAGGCCATTGCACGGGCGCGGTCATGGGCATAGAAGTTGTCGCCCAGAATCGGGTGGCCCAGCGCCAGCAGATGGACTCTGAGCTGATGGGAACGGCCGGTAATCGGCTTCAGCAGCACCCGGGCGCTGTTGCCGGCTTCATACTCCAGCACTTCATACTCAGTCTGCGCGGCTTTGCCCGTCTCAAAACACACCTTTTGCTTTGGCCGGTTCGGCCAGTCGCAAATCAGCGGTAAATCAATCATCCCTTTATCTTTCTCAGGGTGTCCCCACACGCGCGCCACGTAAGTTTTTTTGGGTTCGCGTTCACGGAACTGCCGTTTAAGCTCACGCTCGGCCGCTTTGGTCAGTGCCACCGCAATGACGCCACTGGTTGCCATATCCAGCCGGTGTACAGATTCCGCCGCAGGAAAGTCGCGCTGGATGCGTGTCATGATGCTGTCTTTGTGATCCTCAAGACGGCCTGGCACGGACAGCAGCCCGCTGGGCTTGTTGACCACGATAATATGTTCATCCTGATACAGAATATGTAGCCAGGGATCCTGCGGGGGGTTATAGGGTTCCATCTTCCTGCCTGTCAGGGTAAGGGCCAGCCGCCCCATGAATGTTTACTGATGCGTGACGACAATCAGACGCAGCGCATCCAGGCGCCATCCTGCATCGTTCAGCGCGGCCAGCACCTGCTCGCGGTTGCTTTCCAGCGCGTCAATCTCATCCTGGCGGATGTTCGGATTGACGGCGCTGAGGGCATCCAGCCGTGACAGCTCGGCGCTGAGCTTTTCATTCGCTTCCTGACGGGCGAGATCGATCAACTTGCGGGCTTCTTCCGCGGCCTGATCTTCCGCCAGTTTCAGAATGGCATGCACGTCCTGCTGCACTGCGTTGACCAGTTTGCTGCCGGTGTGACGGTTAACCGCATTCAACTGGCGGTTGAAACTTTCAAACTCAACTTTACCGGCCAGGTTGGTGCCCTTGCGGTCAACCAGCATACGTACCGGCGTTGGCGGCAGGAAGCGGGTCAGCTGCAGGTGTTTAGGGGCCTGTGCTTCAACCACATAAATCAGCTCAACCAGCAGGGTGCCCACCGGCAGCGCTTTGTTTTTCAGTAGCGAAAGTGCACAGCTCCCGGTATCGCCGGAGAGGATCAGATCCAGCCCGTTACGAATGATCGGATGCTCCCAGGTCACATACTGGGCATCCTCACGGGACAGCGCCTGGCCGCGATCGAAGGTGATCGTACAGCCATCTTCGGGCAGTCCCGGGAAGTCCGGCACCAGCATATGATCGCCCGGCGTCAGCACGATCAGGTTGTCGCTGCGATCTTCCTGATTGATGCCGACGATATCAAACAGGTTCAGCGCGAAATTGACCAGTTCGATGTTGTTATCCTGTTCGCCGATTTGTTCAGCAAGCTGTGAGGCTTTTTCGCCGCCGTTGGAGTTCAGTTCCAGCAGGCGATCGCGGCCCTGCTCCAGCTGGCTTTTCAGCGCATCATGCTGTTTGCGGCATCCGACGATAAACTCGTCCAGGCCCTGAGGGTTTTCCGGCGCTGCCAGATACTCGATCAGCTGCGGATACACTTTGTCATAGACTGCGCGACCAGTCGGACAGGTATGCTCAAACGCATCCAGCCCTTCGTGATACCACTGCACCAGCACTGACTGGGCGGTTTTCTCCAGATACGGCACGTGGATCTGAATATCGTGCGCCTGACCGATACGATCGAGACGACCAATACGCTGCTCCAGCAGATCCGGGTTAAAGGGCAGATCGAACATCACCATCTGGCTGGCGAACTGGAAGTTGCGGCCTTCGGAACCGATCTCCGAGCAGAGCAGAACCTGCGCGCCATCTTCTTCAGAGGCGAACCAGGCCGCCGCACGGTCACGTTCAATAATCGACAGGCCTTCATGGAATACGGCAGCACGGATGCCTTCGCGCTCGCGCAGCACCTGTTCCAGCTGCAGGGCCGTGGCGGCTTTAGCACAAATCACCAGCACCTTGTGCTCGCGGTGGCTGGTCAGGAAGCCCATCAGCCACTCAACGCGCGGATCAAAGTTCCACCAGGTGCCGCTGTCGCCTTCAAATTCCTGATAAATCTGTTCCGGATAGAGCATATCGCGTGCGCGCTCATCGGCAGCTTTACGCGCGCCCATGATACCGGAGACTTTGATCGCTGTCTGATACTGCGTTGGCAGCGGCAGGCGGATCTGGTGCAGCTCACGTTTCGGGAAGCCCTTCACGCCGTTACGGGTGTTACGGAACAGCACGCGGCTGGTGCCGTGTCGGTCCATCAGCATGCTGACCAGTTCCTGTCGGGCTTCCAGCTTACCTTCGCGATCGCTGTTAGCGGTCTGCAGCAGCGGTTCAATGTCCTGCTCGCCCACCAGGTCGTTGAGCAGGTTCATTTCCTGGTCGCTAATCGCTTTATCAGCCAGCAGGCCAGCTACCGCGTCTGCTACCGGGCGGAAATGCTGCTGTTCTTCCACAAAGGCAGCGAAGTCGTGGAAACGGTCCGGATCCAGCAGGCGCAGACGGGCGAAATGGCTCTCCATTCCCAGCTGCTCCGGCGTCGCGGTCAGCAACAGTACGCCGGGAATCTGTTCGGCCAGCTGCTCAATCACCTGATATTCACGGCTTGGCTGACCCTCTTCCCATGCAAGGTGGTGCGCTTCATCGACGATCATCAGATCCCAGGATGCATCGGCCAGCATTTCCAGGCGCTGTTTGTTACGACGGACGAAGTCCAGCGAGCAGATCACCAGCTGTTCCGTCTCGAAGGCGTTGTCGCTGTCCAGCTGTGCCTGCACATAGCGGTCGTCATCAAACAGTGCGAAGCGCAGGTTAAAGCGGCGCAGCATCTCAACCAGCCACTGGTGCTGCAGCGTTTCCGGCACGATAATCAGCACTCGATCGGCACGGCCTGCCAGCAACTGCTGGTGGAGAATCATCCCGGCTTCGATAGTTTTCCCGAGGCCAACTTCATCCGCCAGCAGAACGCGGGGAGCGTGGCGACGACCGACATCGTGGGCGATATGCAGCTGATGCGGGATCAGGCTGGTACGCATTCCACGCAGGCCGCTGATCGGCAGGCGATATTGCTCGCTCTGATATTTGCGGGCGCGAAAGCGCAGGGCGAAACGATCCATACGATCCAACTGACCGGCGAACAGGCGATCCTGCGGCTTGCTGAACACCAGCTTGCTGTCGAGCATCACTTCACGCATCACCACGTCGGTCTCTTCAGTATCCAGACGGGTGCCCGTATAAGCCACCAGGCCATTTTCGTGACTGACATCGGCAACGGTTAGCTGCCAGCCTTCATGGCAGGTAATGGTATCGCCCGGATTAAAGATCACACGGGTTATAGGAGAATCATTTTTAGCATAAAGACGGTTTTCGCCGGTGGCGGGGAAAAGCAATGTCACCATGCGCGTATCTACCGCGACCACGGTTCCCAATCCCAGTTCGCTTTCCGTATCGCTGATCCAGCGTTGACCAAGTGTAAAAGGCATAGATATTCGGCTCGATTCTCTCAGAGGTTATAGCAGGCAATAGCACTTCCGCCCGGCAATGACTGCCCGGCAGAAAAATTCAGATCGTCAGGAAGGGCGCTATGGTACTGGAAGGCAACGCATTCGTCACCTGTCAAAAAAGCCCCAACTGACCTGTTACCAGTGTAGCAAAGTCATCCTGCAGGAAGGGGAGTATCCCGTCAGCAACCGGCTGAAGCTGTTTCGACAGGTAATGGTCGTAGTCAAGCGGCGTGATGCGGGCCTCCAGCGGTTCAGGACCGGAAGTGGCCATCACATAGCGAATTTTCCCGCCATTCTGATACTGCAGCGGCCGGCCCAGTTTCTGATTTTGCTCATCGGCAATACGCGCAGCTCGCACGTGGGGTGGGACATTACGCTGATAATCGTCCAGCGGACGGCGCAATCTTTTACCGTAGGTCAGCTGGCTGTCCAGCTCGCCATCCAGCAGTTGGCGCACCGTTTCGCGGATAAACTCCTGATAAGGCTGGTTTTTAAAAATCTTCAGATACAGCGCCTGCTGAAAGTTTTGCGCCAGCGGTGTCCAGTCAGTTCGCACCGTCTCCAGGCCTTTAAAGACCATCCGCTCTTTTTCGCCTTCGCGGATCAGCCCGGCGTAACGTTTTTTACTGCCCTGTTCCGCACCGCGGATCGTTGGCATCAGGAAACGGCTGAAGTGGGTTTCATATTCCAGCTCCAGCGCGCTTTCCAGCCCGTACTCCTGCTGCAAATGCTCGCGCCACCAGCTGTTGACCTTCTCCACCAGACGGCGACCAATGACGGCGGCGCTCTCTTCATCATGTGCGGTTTTCAGCCAGACAAAGGTGGAGTCGGTATCGCCATAGATAACGTCATACCCTTCGGCCTCCACAAGCTCTTTGGTCTGGCGCATGATTTCGTGGCCGCGCAGGGTAATGGAGGAAGCGAGCCGGGGATCGAAGAAGCGGCAGGCGCTGGTGCCCAGCACGCCATAGAAGGCGTTCATAATGATTTTCAGCGCCTGTGAAAGCGGCTTATTACCCTGTTTCCTGGCCGCTTCACGGCCCTGCCAGATCTGGCTGACAATTTCCGGCAGGCAGTGACGGGTTCGTGAGAAGCGTGCACCGCGAAAACCGCTGATCGAATCGGCATCATCAGGATGCGCCATGCCCTCGACCAGCCCGACCGGATCGATCAGGAAAGTACGAATTATGGAGGGATAGAGGCTTTTGTAATCCAGCACCAGCATGGAGTCATACAGGCCGGGGCGGGAATCCATCACGTAGCCACCCGGGCTGGCTTCCGGGGCAACTTCACCCAGCCCGGGCGCGACAAACCCGGCGCGGTGCATACGGGGCAGATAAAGATGGCCGAAAGCGGCAACCGACCCGCCGTGGCGATCTGCTGCCAGCCCGTTGACCGTGGCCCGCTCCAGCAGGAACGGCATCAGCTCGGTGTGCTGGAAAATGCGCGTAACCAGCTCGCAGTCCTTCAGGTTATACAGAGCCAGTGCCGGTTTGTTTTCTGCAAAACGCTGGTCGATCTCCTGCATTCTGTCCCACGGATTATCGATGGCCTTACCTTCACCCAGCAATTCTCGTGAGACCGATTCCAGACTAAATGAGTCAAAATTCCAGAAGGCGGATTTCAGCGCTTCAATGCCGTCGATAATCAGTCGGCCGGTAGCCTGAGCGAAGAACACACCGGGCTTGAAGCCATGCTCACGCCACTCCAGCACCTCATGATTGCGGCCAAGACGCAGCGGGATGCCGTAGCGATCCGCATGCTTTTGCAGCATCCTCAGATCGAACTGCACCACATTCCAGCCAATCAGCACGTCAGGATCGTGCTGCTCAAACCACGTGTTAAGTTTTTCCAGCAGTTGCGGGCGACTGGAAACGTATTCCAGATTGAAGTCCAGCCCGCTGGCGTCGCCATTTTCCGGGCCGAGCATATAGACATCGCGCTGGCCGCAGCCCTCCAGCCCAATGCAGTACAGCTCGCCGTGGCGGGTGGTTTCAATATCCAGCGATACCCATTTCAGCGGCGGCCGGTACTCAGGATTAGGCTTGAGGCGGGCGTTGATCAGACTGTGGCCGGCAGGCTGGCCGCTGAACCACACCGGAGAAGTGATAAAGCGTTCCATCAGAAAACGTTCCGGTGGGCGGATATCCGCCTCAAAGACCATCACGCCGTTTTCGCGCAGCAGCTTCTCCAACTTTTGCAACTGACGGTACTGTTTGCAATAGAGACCCGCCACGGGACGCTGGCGAAAGTCTTTCAGCTCAAGCGGGACCAGCCGGTAATGGCGCTCCTGTTTCAGCAGAGCTTTAACCTGCGGCAGAGACTCCTGGGGAATAAAGGCGACCGACTCCTGTGGCGGCACCACCACGCGCTGCGGACCGGCATCAGTCGCCAGCCACAGCACCACTTCGGTGCCTGAAGGAGTATCCCGCCAGTGGCGGGTGAGCAGAAAGCCTGCGCGTGCGTCGTTCACCTGTGATCCTTATTGCCGTAATAATACCCAATAATAGCATGTTTATTTATACAGTGTCTGTAGTGACGGGCGCTGTCAGGTTGCCGCTCTTAACAGTATCCGCATACAAAACAGCGCTTGACGGATTCAGGGTGGCTCACGACAATCCGTCATCCTGATGAAAAGAATGTGGATAGTATGGAAGCCTGGCTGGAACATCTTATTACGCAATCACTTGCCTGGTCGCTGCTGGCTGTAGGGTTGATTACCTTTTTCGAGTCGCTGGCGCTGGTGGGATTGCTGCTGCCCGGAACGGTGCTGATGGCGTCGTTTGGCGCACTGATCGGCAGCGGGCAAATCGGACTGTATCCTGCCTGGCTTGCGGGTACCGTCGGTTGCCTGGTAGGTGACTGGGCCTCCTATCTGATCGGCTGGCAGTTTAAAGGGCCGCTGCACCGCTGGTCCTTTATTAAAAAGCATCAGGCGCTGATGAATAAGACCGAGCATGCGTTACATCAGCACAGCATGTTCACCATCATTGTCGGCCGTTTTGTCGGGCCAACCCGACCGCTGATCCCGCTGGTGGCGGGGATGCTTGAGCTGCCGGTGAAGAAGTTTATTCCGCCGAATATTATCGGCTGCGTGCTGTGGCCGCCGCTCTACCTGTTGCCGGGGATCCTGGCCGGGGTGGCGATTGATGTGCCAAAGGAGGCCAGCAGCGGCACGTTTAAATGGCTCCTGCTGGCGGTAGCGCTGCTGATGTGGCTTGGCTGCTGGCTGTGCTGGCGCTGGCTTCGGGCGAAAAAACAGTCCGACTGGGCGACGCCGTATCTGCCGTCTTCCCGCCTGCGCTGGCTGGCACCGTTAATGATGGTGATTGCTGTCGCCAGCTTTGTCGCCCTTCAGTTTAACCCGATGATGCCGGTCTTCCGCCAGCTACTGTGGCAGGTCTTTATCGGACACTGATCCCCAACACGGCAGCTTCACTTACCTCGCCCTGCAGCAGCGCGGAAGTGCTGCCGTCCCAGTACACCCGGCCATCAACAATCAGCACGCTGCGCGGCGTAATGCGTGCAGCGTCTTCAATACTGTGCGATACCATCAGCAGGGTGATATTGCGTTCCAGGCAAACTTCATCCACCAGTTGCAGCATCTCCTGACGTAGTGCCGGATCCAGCGCCGAGAAAGGTTCGTCCAGCAGCAGTACCGGCTGTTTCCGTACCAGGCAACGGGCGAGGGCGGCACGCTGGCGCTGACCACCAGACAGTTCTCCAGGCAGGCGCGTCAGGTACTCTCCCAGTCCGACACGCTGCGCAATGCTTTGCAGCGCCTGCTTTTGCTGGTGATCCAGTTTCAGCCCCGGATCTAACCCCAGGCCAATGTTCTGCGCTACCGTCAGATGCGGAAACAGATTATTCTCCTGAAACAGCATTGAGACCGGTCGCCTGGCGGGAGGCGTCTCGCTGTGCTCCTCGCCGTTAATCAGCAGGCTGCCGCTGTCCGCCGTCAGAAAACCGGCAATCAGGCTCAGCAGGGTACTTTTCCCCGCGCCGCTTGGCCCCAGCACGGCAAGCCTTTCCCCGACCTGCATATTGAGTGAAAAGCGCATCGGCAGGTGGTTATAGATCCAGGTAAGGTTAGTCAGCGTCAGCATAGCGGCCCGGCAGTTTTTCAATCAGGGTAAATAACAGGAAACACAGCAACAGCAGCAGCAGGGCGGTTACCGCACCGTCTTCACTGCGGTAAGAGCCAATTTGCTGGTAGAGGTAGAACGGCAGCGTACGGAAGTCTTCATTGCCGAACAGCGCCACCACGCCGAAATCGCCAATTGACAGCACGCAGGCGAAAGCCAGCGCCTGAGCCAGCGGTCGCTTCAGCGCCCGCAGTTCAATCAGTCGCAGCCGGTTCCAGCCGCGGATATCCAGCGACAGGCACAGGCGGTTATAGCGTTCGGCAATGTCGCGCAGCGGGTTTTCCAGTACTTTCATGGCGTAAGGCACGGCCATCAGCGCATTGGTGAAAATCACGATGCCCTCTGCCGATTGCGGCAGGCCAGTGGTCTGGTTGAGTAACAGGAAAAAGCCGGTCGCCAGCACGATGCCCGGCATGGCGAGGATCAGCATGCCGCTCAGCTCCAGCGCCTGTCCGGCAAACTCACGCTGCTTAAGCCGGAGTTCCCGGCTGCTCCATAGCAGCATGGTCGTCAGGATCACACAGAGTAGACCCGCAGCCACCGCAATACGGACTGAAGTGAACGTGGCCTGCCACAGCGCCGGTTGTTGCAGCACGGTGGGCAAGCCGCGATTGATACCATCCACAATCACCGCCAGCAGTGGCGGTACTAGCAGCAGCAGGGCCAGCGAGATCAGTACAGTATCCAGAGTTTTTGCCGACAGGCTGTCCTGCGGATTACGCCAACCGCTGACGCTGGCCGTGCCGGACGGAATGGCTTTACTGAGGCGCTGGCTGAGCATCACCAGCCCCAGGCAGCACGCCATCTGAATCAGCGCCAGCAGCGCCGCTCGCCCCGGATCGTAATCAAAGCTCAGCGCCTGGAAAATGGCGAGTTCGATGGTGGTCGCTTTGGGACCGCCGCCCAGTGACAGCACGGTGGCAAAGCTGGCGAAGCACAGCATAAAGATCAGCGCACCGGCTGGCAGGATTTGGCGTCGCAGCCACGGCCATTCCACAATGCGGAAGTGATACCAGCCTTTCATGCCCAGTTGAGCGGCCAGCTGGCGCTGCTCGCCGGGTATTTGCTCCAGCGCCTGCAACAGTAACCGGGACGCCAGCGGGAGGTTAAAGAAAACATGTGCCAGCAGGATGCCCTGCAGCCCGTAAGGGGTGAAATTGTACTCGATTCCAAGCCCGGCACAGAGCGTGGCCAGCCAGCCGGTGCGGCCGTAAACGCTGAGGATACCGAACACCGCCACCAGCACCGGCAACACCAGCGTCATGGCGCACAACCTCAGCAAGGCTTCTCTTCCCCTGAAGCGGCGTCGGTACAGCGCACGGGCCAGCGGGATCGCGGGCACCACAGCCAGTACGGCGGAGAGAGAAGCCTGCAGGAATGAGAAGCGCAGCACGTGCCACAGATAATCATCATGCCAGACAGCGCTCCAGTCGATCTCTGGCGCGTTGTACCACAAAGCACAGAAAGCCAGAAGAGCCACGGCGACCAGCAGCATCGCTGCCAGCCCGCCGGGCACTAAAGCCGCGAGGATCAGCGGCTGACGGCGCGTTGCCATGCACTGATCCATTCGCTGCGATGGCTGGCCACTTCCTGCGGGGGGTATTGCAGTGAGGTGGCCGGAACGGTCAGGGTATCAAACCCGGCTGGCAGCTGGCTTTTCACTACCGGATACATCCAGTTGCCGGTCGGGATGGTGTCCTGGAAGGGTTTATCCAGCATGAACTGCATAAACTTCTGCGCCAGCTGTGGCTGTTTGCTGGATTTCAGCTGCCCGGCAACTTCAACCTGCAGGTAGTGGCCTTCGCTGAAGTTGGCCGCAGCATACTGCGACTTCTTCTCTTCGATCAGGTGATACGCCGGAGAAGTGGTGTAACTGAGCACCATGTCGCTCTCGCCCTTCAGGAACAGCCCATAGGCTTCACTCCAGCCCTTGGTCACGGTGACCGTTTTCTTCGCCAGTTTCTGCCAGGCTTCCGGGGATTTATCGCCATAGACTTTCTGCATCCACAGCAGCAGGCCCAGGCCTGGCGTGCTGGTACGGGGATCTTCATAAATCACCTTCAGCGGGCGATCGGTCTCCACCAGTTCTTTCAGGCTTTTCGGCGGATTTTGCAGCTTAGTTTTGTCATAAACAAAGGCGTACCAGCCATAGTCAAAAGGCACAAATGTGCTGTCTTTCCAGCCGCCAGGCACGGTGGTTTTGCTGGTGTCGACGTTGCTTTTGGCAAACAGGTTGGTTTTTTCAGCGGCATCCAGCAGGTTGTTATCCAGCCCCAGTACCACGTCAGCCTTGCTGTTTTTACCTTCCATACGCACGCGATTAAGCAGCGAAACGCCGTCTTCCAGCGTGACGTACTTCAGTTCGCAGCCGCAGTTGGCTTCAAAGGCTTTCTTGATTGCCGGGCCGGGGCCCCAGTCGGCAGAGAAGGAGTCGTAGGTGTAAACCGTAAGCTGAGGTTTGGCGGCAAAAGCAGGGAATGCACTGATAATTAGCAGAGGAAGGACTTTCTTTAACACTTTGCGTTTCCTTGATGGTTAGGGTATCGCAAAGGATCTGAGCGGGCTAAAACACTCTCAAATCCCTACGCCGGTATAATCCGGATCAGGTTCGACGGGTCTGTCTCAGCGTAAGAAGTTAATAACCTGTTACGCACCCCGTTGAGAACGGCCTATTCTAGTGATTTCACGGCGGTAGCGAAAGCGTCATGATTCGGGCGGGGCAAACCAGGCAGATTTAAAGTCAAACCAGCCCAAAGTGTTCATCCGCACGCCGCGCATGCTTCGTTCACCTTCCAGCAGCAGCCAGTGGTGGAACAGGGGATGCAGGCTGTAGGTGTTGATCAACTGTTTGCTCCATTCCGCCAGCGGTAGCTTCTGTTCACGCCACAGCTGTGCATCTTTTTCCCAGTCAATTTTCACGCAGTGGTGCACCAGCGGGACTTCATAAAGCAGGGCGAACAGCGAGAACTCCAGCGGCAGGGTAAAGTTAGCGCTGCCCAGCCAGATATCGCTTTCTGCCTCGCCACGGTGCCAGGTCTCATAGTCGACCTGCTGAGTCACCAGTTTCACACCGTTCGCCGCCAGAATGGGTTCAAGCGCGTTGGCGATACCCTGATGTTCAATATGATCGTTGTACCAGGTGAGCGTCAGCGAGGTCAGTCCCTCAGGTTTGGGAGTGACGGTCATATCTCGCCGGTGGTGCCAGCGTGGCAGCAGGCCATAGGCCGGGAACCAGTAGCGCTGATAGCCAATTCCCGCATTGCTGAGCAGGGCTATCGGATTGAAAATCATGCTCACCCAGCGCCGCAGTTGTTCATTGCGTCCCTGTTCAGAACGCTGGTCGAACAGCAGGAAGTAACAGCCTTCTTCCAGGCGGCTCTCTTCTGATTTTTCGTCAACGTTGCCGCCCTGTAGCCTGACGCCGGAATAGACCAGTTCCTCGCTGATATCCGGCAGCACCCAGATGTTGACCTCGTCGATCAGCGCACGGAAACCAAAATAGTCATCAAAAGCCTGGATCCGCAGCTGGGTCTGCTGATTTCGCACCACGGCATAGGGGCCAGTGCCAACCGGTTGACGGGAGAAGTCCGGCATTGAAGGCCACTCTTCTGGCAGGATCATGGTATTGACGCTACCCAGCAGCCACGGCAGCCAGCTTTCGGGATGGTGCAGGTGGATATCCAGTGTCCAGGGGGTGGAAGAGGCAATTTGCCGGAGGTTGGCGTACAGCGGCTGGTTTTTCAGTCTTTCGAGCGTGGCGATAACGTCGGCCATCTCCAGCTCGCGGCCATGATGGAAATGGATTGCGGGACGTAAATAAAAACGCCAGTGCAGTGGCGAGACCTGTTGCCAGTGGTGGGCAATATCGGCTTCTATTTCCCCATTTTCCTCATTTATCCGCGTCAGCCCGCTGAAGATTTGCCGGGCAAGATGCGTCTCCGAACGCCGGAGCGGGGTGCCGGGCAGCAGGTTGAGCAGCGATCGGTAATAGAGCACGCGCAGGATATGTTTGCCCTGGCGGAAGCTCCGTCCCAGATGGGAAATCAGCATCTGGCGGACGGTATTTTTATCTCCCACCAGCTGCACCAGCTGATCGATGCGATCCTGCTCCAGCAGGTCTTCCGCGCGCTGCTGCTGCAGCGCCAGCCCGGTATAGAGGAAGCTGAGCTTCGAGCGTTTTCCCCTGCCAGCTTCGGCCTGCCATTCCAGCCATCCCTGAGCCTGCATAGCATTCAGCAGGTTACGCATATGGCGACGGGAGCAGCTGAGTTGTATGGCCAGCTCGCTTAGGGTGGTCTCCTGCGACTGCCCTTCGCAGCATTGCCAGAGCCGGATGAACTGCTGTTGTAAGCGGGGTGAGGACATAAAAGGGGAACCCTTGCGGTAAAGCTGTCTGTTTTTCCTGCCTTATATTAGGCCAATAATAGGCACAGATGAAAGAGCGGGAGGCATTCTCTGAATGGCGCTCTGACATCGTGAACTATTTATATCTGAGTATGGTGCGACTTCACCAGCCAGCCGGTTTTTTACCTGCTGGCTTTTTTCATTGGGCCGTTTTTTCTTCTATGCTTCCTCTTTGTCGTCCGCTTTGTGCAACGACATTTTTCTTGAAGGACCAGGTATGAAATCGCTTCTTTCGCCTCGCCGTCGTCTTAATCCTGTCTATCTCGCGTTTATGGCCGTCTCTTTTATGGTGGGCGTGGCGGGTGCGCTGCAGGCACCGACGCTCAGCCTGTTCCTGACGCGCGAGGTGGTGGTGCGTCCGTTCTGGGTGGGACTGTTCTATACCGTCAACGCGATAGCGGGCATTGTGGTCAGCCTGTTGCTGGCCAAACGCTCCGATAACAGCGGCGACCGGAGAATGCTGATCCTGTTCTGCTGCCTGATGGCGGTGGGGAATGCACTGCTGTTTGCCTTTAATCGTCACTACCTGACGCTGATCACTTTTGGCGTACTGCTGTCCGCGCTGGCCAGCGTGTCGATGCCGCAGATTTTTGCGCTGGCCCGTGAATATGCCGACAGCTCGGCGCGGGAAGTGGTGATGTTCAGCTCGGTGATGCGTGCACAGCTTTCTCTGGCATGGGTTGTCGGGCCGCCGCTCTCTTTCGCACTGGCGCTCAATTACGGCTTCACCACCATGTTTCTGGTTGCTGCCGGGCTGTTTGTGGTGTGTATCGCGCTGATTTGGTTTGCGTTACCTTCCGTGCCCAGGGTTGAGCAGTCGCCGGAAGTGGTGATGACTCAGACCAGCGCGTGGAAGAATAAAGATGTCAGGCTACTGTTTATTGCCTCGTTGCTGATGTGGACCTGCAACACCATGTATATCATTGATATGCCGCTGTATATCAGCAGCGTGTTAGGCCTGCCTGACCGTCTGGCCGGGCTGCTGATGGGCGTGGCTGCCGGGCTGGAAATTCCAGCCATGCTGCTGGCAGGGCATTACGTTAAGCGGTTTGGTAAGCGCAAAATGATGCTGTTCGCCGTGGCGGCGGGCGTGGTGTTTTACCTTGGGCTGGTGCTGTTCCACTCGCGGGTGGCGCTTATGGTGCTGCAGATCTTTAATGCGGTGTTTATCGGCATCGTGGCGGGGATTGGTATGCTCTATTTTCAGGATCTGATGCCGGGGCGGCCGGGAGCAGCCACCACGTTGTTCACCAACAGTATTATGACCGGGGTGATCCTGGCGGGAGTACTGCAGGGCGCGCTGGCGGAGACGTTCGGGCACTCTTCGGTGTACTGGGCGGCGCTGCTTCTCTCGCTGGTCTCGCTGGCGATGTCCGCTAAAGTAAAGGATGTCTGAGAACTGACTGAAATCTTTATCAGACGATTTTGGTTATGTCGGATTTGGTTATGTCGGAAGAAGCGGATGAGGGTTTCATCAGACGACACTGAAGCATGTGGCGCGGGGAACACAGGCCGGGAATAAAGCGTCTCACGCCATGGACGGCGTGAGTCGGGCAGTCACGGATGACGCCTTTTGCGTCTTTATGAGCGGCCTGTGTTCCCCGCGCAGGCACCATAACGGAATAGTTTAACGATGAAAGGGAACTTTCTGGCCTGCGTTCCCCGTGCTTTACATTGCTGAGTTGGCTGAAGCTGGTTTCAGCCAGATGTCAGCCTTCGCAATATAAGATGCGTTGGTTACCGTAAAAACGCAGGCTGTTTTTGCTCGTAAGCGCTGATATCCACATCGTGCTGCAGCGTCAGACCAATGCTATCCAGCCCGTTAATCAGGCAGTGACGGCGGAAGCTGTCGATGCTGAACGGATAGCGCTTCTCACCAGCGATGACCTGCTGGTTTTCCAGATCGACCGTAAAACTCACGCCAGGCTCATCCGCCACTTTCCGGAACAGTTCGTCCACTTCCTCTTCGCTCAGCGTCACCAGCAACAGCTGATTATTGAAAGAGTTGTTGGCAAAGATGTCCGCGAAGTCGCTGCCGACAATCGCCTGAATGCCATAGTCGGTCAGCGCCCAGGGAGCATGTTCGCGGGAAGAGCCACAGCCAAAGTTCTCGCGCGTCAGCATAATGCTGGCACCGCTGAACGCCGGTTTGTTAAGCACAAAATCCGGGTTTGGGATTTGGCCTTCCGCATCGGTATAACGCCAGTCATAGAACAGGTTGCGGCCAAAACCGGTGCGCGTCACCATCTGCAAAAACTGCTTCGGGATGATGGCATCGGTGTCCACGTTGGCGGCATCCATTGGCACCACAATACCGGTATGCTGCGTAAATTTCCTCGCCATGGTGGCTCCTTAATTGAGGGTCGCTGCGGACACTGGCTGCATGCTGTTCTGCTCGCGTATGTCAGCAAAGTGACCGGCTATTGCCGCCGCTGCCGCCATGGCCGGGCTGAGCAGATGAGTACGCCCTCCGCGCCCCTGGCGACCTTCAAAATTACGGTTGCTGGTGGAGGCACAACGCTCGCCCGGGTTAAGGCGGTCATTGTTCATCGCCAGGCACATCGAGCAGCCAGGCAAGCGCCATTCGAAACCGGCATCGAGGAAGATCTTGTCCAGACCTTCCGCTTCAGCCTGAGTTTTAACCGGTCCGGAGCCTGGCACCACATAAGCCTGCACCCCATCAGCGATTTTGTGTCCTTTAACGACTGCCGCAGCGGCCCGCAAATCTTCGATACGCGAGTTGGTGCAGGATCCGATAAACACTTTATCGATCGAAACGTCGGTCAGCCTGATCCCTGGTTTGAGATCCATATAGGCCAGTGCTTTTTCCGCTGAAGCCCGCTCGTTAGGATCGCTGAACGAGGCCGGGTCGGGAATAAAGTCATTCACCGCAATCACCTGTCCCGGATTGGTTCCCCAGGTCACCTGTGGAGCAATATCGGCCGCATTCAGGGTGACCACTTTGTCGAACTTCGCGCCGCTGTCGGATTTCAGCGTGCGCCAGTAAGCCACCGCCTCGTCCCAAGCCTGAGCGTCGGGGGCAAACTGGCGGCCTTTAACATAGTTGAAGGTGGTGTCATCCGGTGCGACCAGGCCCGCTTTCGCCCCCAGTTCAATGGCCATATTACACAGCGTCATTCGGCCTTCCATGCTCAGGGCTTCCACAGCCGGACCGCAAAACTCAACCACATGGCCGTTACCGCCGCCGCTGCCGGTTTTGCCAATAATCGCCAGCGCGATATCTTTGGCTGTGATCCCCGGTGCGGTCTGGCCGAACACTTCTATCTTCATTGTTTTGGCACGGGACTGTTTCAGCGTCTGCGTTGCCAGCACGTGTTCCACCTCGGAGGTGCCGATACCAAAGGCCAGCGCCCCGAAAGCACCGTGGGTGGAGGTGTGCGAGTCGCCGCAGACGATGGTCATGCCCGGCAGGGACATCCCCTGCTCAGGACCAATCACATGTACGATGCCCTGGAAAGGGTGTTTAAGGTCATACAAACGCACGCCAAACTCTTCGCAGTTCTTGATCAGCATCGACATCTGGATGCGGGCCATCTCGCCGCTGGCGTTAATATCACGGGTCTGGGTGGAGACGTTGTGATCCATTGTTGCGAAGGTCTTTGACGGCTGGCGCACCGGTCGTCCGTGCGCCCGCAGGCCATCAAAGGCCTGCGCTGAGGTCACTTCATGCACCAGGTGGCGATCGATGTACAGCAGCGGCGTTTCATTTGGCGCTTCATACACGACATGGGCATCAAACAGCTTCTCGTATAATGTTTTCATAATCAGGTTTCGCTGATAAATCGGGCAATAATCGAGCCCATTTCCCCGGTGCTGATGGCGTTGCCGTCACCGGCTAAATCTCCGGTGCGGTAGCCTTCCGCCAGCGCGCGGCTGACTGCCTGCTCAATGGCATCGGCAGCTTCGGCTGCGTCCAGGCTGTAGCGCAGCAGCAGTGAGAGGGAGAGGATCTGGGCAATCGGGTTGGCAATATTTTTACCGGCGATATCCGGGGCGGAGCCACCCGCTGGCTCAAACAGGCCGAAGCCCTGCTCGTTGAGGCTGGCAGACGGCAGCATGCCCATCGAACCGGTGATCATCGCGCATTCGTCGGAGAGAATGTCGCCGAACAGGTTTGAACAAAGCATCACGTCGAACTGCGATGGCTCTTTGATCAGCTGCATGGTGGCGTTGTCGATATACATGTGGCTCAGTTCGACATCCGGATAATCTGACGCCACTTCATTCACAATCTGACGCCACAAAATCGAGGACTGCAGCACGTTAGCTTTATCGATTGAGGTGACTTTTTTGCGGCGCTTGCGGGCTGATTCAAAGGCGATACGGGCAATACGCTCAATCTCAAAACGGTGATACACCTCAGTATCGAAAGCGCGCTCGTGCTGGCCGCTGCCTTCACGACCTTTTGGCTGACCAAAATAGATGCCGCCGGTCAGCTCACGCACCACCAGGATATCAAAGCCTTGGGCCGCAATATCGCTGCGCAATGGGCAGAAGGCTTCCAGCCCCTGATGCAGGCTGGCCGGTCGCAGGTTGCTGAACAGCTTAAAGTGTTTACGCAAAGGCAGCAGGGCACCTCGCTCTGGCTGCTCCGCAGGAGGTAAATGTTCCCATTTCGGGCCACCTACCGAACCAAACAGAATGGCATCTGCCTGTTCGCAGCCTGCGACTGTTGCTGGTGGCAGCGGTTCGCCGTGACGGTCGATGGCCACGCCGCCGACATCATATTCGCTGGTGGTGATGCGCATACCAAAACGCTGACGTATGGCATCGAGCACTTTACCGGCCTGAGCCATAACTTCCGGGCCGATTCCGTCACCGGGTAACACTGCAATATGATAAGTCCTGGACATTACACCGCTTCCTTCTGGTCTTTGGCTTTAGATTTACGCTGCAGTTCCTGCTCAACCTGACGGGCGCGCCAGATGTTGTTCAGGGCATTGATCATCGCTTTGGCTGAGGATTCCACGATATCTGTTGCCAGACCCACGCCGTGGAATTTACGGCCGTTGTAGTTGACCACGATATCCACCTGACCCAGCGCATCTTTGCCGTGACCTTTGGCGGTCAGCTGATATTTCACCAGTTCGGCATCGAAATCGGTGATGCGGTTGATCGCCTGATAGACTGCGTCTACCGGGCCGTTACCGGTTGCCGCTTCGGATTTCACTTCTTCACCACAGCCCAGCTTCACGGAGGCAGTTGCCATCACGCTCGAGCCGGACTGCACGCTGAAGTAATCCAGGCGGAAGTGTTCAGGCTCTTCGTTCTGTCTGTTGATGAACGCCAGCGCTTCCAGATCGTAATCGAACACCTGGCCTTTTTTGTCCGCCAGCTTCAGGAAAGCGTCATACAGCGCATCCAGATTGTAGTCATTCTCTTTATAACCCATTTCATCCATGCGGTGTTTTACTGCCGCACGGCCGGAGCGTGAGGTCAGGTTCAACTGCACCTGATTCAGGCCGATCGACTCCGGGGTCATGATTTCGTAGTTTTCACGGTTCTTCAGCACGCCGTCCTGATGAATACCGGAGGAGTGGGCGAAGGCACCGGTACCGACCACTGCTTTGTTAGCCGGGATAGGCATATTACAAATCTGGCTGACCATCTGGCTGGTGCGGTAGATTTCGTTATGTTTGATGTTGGTGTGCAGGTTCATCAGCTGGCTGCGGACTTTGATCGCCATGATCACTTCTTCCAGTGCACAGTTACCGGCACGCTCGCCCAGACCGTTGATGGTTCCTTCTACCTGTCGGGCACCGGCCTGCAGCGCAGCCAGAACGTTACCGGTCGCCATGCCCAAATCGTCATGGGTATGCACGGACAGAATGGCTTTATCAATGTTGGGTACGCGGTTGCGCAGCTGAGCGAAGATGTTGCTGTACTCGCCCGGCAGGGTGTAACCCACGGTATCCGGGATATTGATGGTGGTGGCACCGGCATTGATCGCCGCTTCCACCACGCGGCACAGATCATCAACAGGGGTACGGCCGCCATCTTCGCAGGAGAATTCAACGTCGTTGGTGTAGTTACGGGCGCGTTTCACCATGGTCACTGCACGCTCAATCACTTCCGGCAGCGTGCTGCGCAATTTGGTAGCGATATGCATTGGCGAAGTCGCCAGGAAGGTATGAATACGGTAGGCCTCTGCCACTTTCAGGGCTTCATAGGCTGCGTCAATGTCCTTCTCAACGCAGCGCGCCAGGGCGCAAACACGGCTGTTTTTAACCTGACGGGCAATGGTTTGTACCGATTCAAAGTCACCAGGAGAGGAGATAGGGAAGCCGACTTCCATCACATCAACGCCCATACGCTCCAGTGCGAGTGCGATTTGCAGTTTTTCTTTAACGCTCAGACTAGCCTGTAACGCCTGTTCGCCGTCACGCAGAGTGGTATCGAAAATAATTACTTGTTCGCTCATCGGGTATTCCTTGTCGTGTTTGCTTTGCCAGAACTACGGGCATAAAAAAACCCGCGCAATGGCGCGGGTTTTCCAGGCTTGCAAGCCTGAATCAGTGATTCATTCCGCCCACAAGTCTACCGCGCACAGTGAATGCGTTTAGTAGTAGACCAAGTAGGAGGGTGGTACGAATCATTGAGTCAGACCTCGTAAATTTGCTGTTCCCTTATTGATACTTGAAAGCCGGGGGGGATGTCAACCCTGGCCGTAAGGTTATAACGGTGCGGTTAAGGGAAATTATTCTGAGGCCAGGGCAGGTTGCAGAAGAAAAAGGCACGGTGGCTGTTCTCAGAAATCTCTGCCCGGCGGATGAGAAAATATATCCCATAGAATCAGGTCTGAAACACCTTTTTAATCAATGTGTTGCATAGGTAAAACTTATGGATTAACCCGGCTAATAATAACCCTGGGATCAGTTAATTATTTTAAGAAATTAAATTCATTAAGAATATAAATCTAAAATAGTGACAAAGTTTGAACAGGTACGCTTCAAATCTTGTTAACTTTGTTTTAATAACAAAACGATCGCGCTGTAAATTAATTTTCCGGCAGTATAAACCGCTTTTCTTCAGCCGTCTGGTCAGTGTATTTGTCGTTAAGTCCCCACCGGAAGTAGCGCCTTAGCATCCACTGTCCTGCCCCGGTAACCTGGATGGCGTTTGCCTGCTAACTTTTCTGCGGTTATGGTATTTCCTCAACTAAAAGCAAAAATACCGGGGCGCTGCCCTGTACCTGGATTTTGGAAACGATTTCCACCCCTTTACTAAATACAGGTTTTGACCTTATCCGCCCGCTCCCGCCCTGCGTCCTTGCCGGAGGCGCTCGCAGATAAATCAGCACCTTAAAGCCTGGAGGCAAAAATGGAGATGTTGTCAGGAGCCGAGATGGTCGTCCGATCGTTGATCGATCAGGGCGTTAAACATGTATTCGGCTACCCCGGCGGGGCCGTACTGGATATCTACGATGCACTGCAGACTGTCGGCGGTATTGACCACGTGCTGGTCCGCCATGAGCAGGGTGCCGTGCATATGGCAGATGGCTATTCCCGTTCTACCGGTGAAGTGGGCGTGGTGCTGGTCACCTCCGGCCCGGGTGCAACCAATGCCATTACCGGCATTGCCACTGCTTACATGGATTCCATTCCGATGGTCGTGCTCTCCGGTCAGGTGCCTTCTTCGCTGATTGGTTATGATGCCTTCCAGGAGTGCGACATGGTCGGCATCTCCCGGCCGGTGGTGAAGCACAGCTTTATGGTCAGGCTGGCGGAAGATATTCCTGCGGTAATGAAAAAAGCTTTCTGGCTGGCCTCCAGCGGCCGTCCCGGACCGGTGGTAATCGACCTGCCGAAAGATGTGATGAGCCCGGCGAACAAGCTGCCTTACGTCTGGCCGGAATCTGTCAGCATGCGTTCTTATAACCCGACCACGCAGGGGCATAAGGGACAAATTAAGCGCGCGCTGCAAACTCTGCTGGCCGCCAAAAAACCGGTGATCTATGCCGGTGGCGGCGTGATTAACGCAGAGTGTCACGATGAGCTGCGCCAGATTGCTGAAAAACTGAATCTGCCGGTGACCTGCTCGCTGATGGGGCTGGGCGCGTTTCCGGGCACCCATCGGCAGAGCGTCGGAATGCTGGGGATGCACGGCACCTATGAAGCCAACATGACCATGCATAATGCTGATGTGATTTTTGCCGTCGGCGTGCGCTTTGATGACCGGACCACCAACAATCTCGCCAGGTATTGTCCGAACGCGACGGTGCTGCATATTGACATCGATCCGACGTCAATTTCGAAAACTGTGGCGGCAGATGTGCCGATCGTCGGTGATGCGAAACAGGTGCTGAGCCAGATGATCGAGCTGATGGTTCAGGGCGAAAATGAACAGAATTATGACAGCCTGCGCGACTGGTGGCAGAGCATCGAACAGTGGCGTGCCCGTCACTGTCTGGAGTTCGATCGCAGCAGCGAAAAGATCAAACCGCAGGCTGTGATCGAAACCATCTGGCGCCTGACCAAAGGCGAGGCGTATGTGACCTCCGATGTGGGACAGCATCAGATGTTCGCCGCGCTCTACTACCAGTTTGACAAGCCGCGCCGTTGGATTAACTCAGGCGGTCTCGGCACCATGGGCTTTGGCCTGCCAGCCGCGCTGGGAGTTAAGCTGGCGCTGCCGGAAGAAACCGTGGTTTGCGTCACTGGCGACGGCAGTATCCAGATGAACATTCAGGAGCTGTCCACTGCGCTGCAGTATGATCTGCCAGTGCTGGTGCTGAGCCTCAACAACCGTTTCCTCGGTATGGTGAAGCAGTGGCAGGACATGATTTACTCCGGCCGCCATTCTCAGTCCTATATGGAATCGCTGCCTGATTTCGTCCGTCTGGCGGAGGCTTACGGCCATGTCGGGATCGGCATCAACCATCCTCATGAGCTGGAGCCGAAGCTGACCCAGGCGCTGGAAGAGTTGGGCAAAGGGCGGCTGGTGTTTGTGGATGTCAACGTTGATGGCACCGAGCACGTATACCCAATGCAGATTCGCGGTGGCGGGATGGACGAAATGTGGCTGAGCAAAACGGAGAGGACTTAATTATGCGTCGTGTTTTATCGGTACTGCTGGAAAACGAATCCGGCGCATTGTCGCGCGTGGTGGGCCTGTTCTCCCAGCGCGGTTACAACATTGAAAGCCTGACCGTCGCGCCAACTGACGATCCAACGCTTTCGCGCATGACCATTCAGACCGTGGGTGATGAAAAGGTGCTGGAGCAGATCGAAAAGCAGTTGCATAAGCTGGTGGACGTGCTGCGTGTCAGTGAACTGGGGCAGGGCGCTTACGTTGAGCGTGAGATTATGCTGGTGAAAATCCAGGCCAGCGGTTACGGCCGTGAAGAGGTGAAGCGCAGCGCTGAAATTTTCCGCGGTCAGATCGTTGACGTCACGCCGTCGCTTTATACGGTTCAGCTCGCCGGGACCAGCGACAAGCTGGATGCCTTCCTGAGCACCGTGCGTGGCGTGGCCGAAATTGTTGAAGTGGCCCGCTCCGGTATCGTTGGCGTCTCCAGGGGCGATCGCATTATGCGATAATTTCGCCTGTCAACAGGCTCTGTACTAAGCTAACCCGGCGTAATGCCGGGTTTTTTATTTTTGACAGAAAGCTCCCGCGCATAACTAAAAGCAGTTGCTCGCTAAACTAATCTGCTGTTAGATGTAACAAATGTCTTATCCATAGCCGCGATGTGGCTATTTTTTGCGCCGTTGCGGTGCCAGGTGGAGTTATTGTGAAACTGGATGAAATTGCGCGCCTTGCCGGAGTATCGCGCACGACGGCCAGCTACGTTATCAATGGTAAAGCTAAGCAGTATCGTGTCAGCGATAAAACCGTCGAGAAGGTGATGGCGGTAGTGCGTGAGCATAATTACCATCCTAACGCGGTTGCTGCAGGACTGCGTGCAGGGCGTACCCGCTCTATTGGCCTGGTTATTCCCGACCTTGAGAATACCAGCTACACCCGCATCGCTAACTATCTTGAACGCCAGGCTCGCCAGCGCGGCTATCAGCTGCTGATTGCCTGCTCTGAAGATCAGCCCGACAACGAGATGCGCTGCGTTGAGCATCTGCTGCAGCGTCAGGTTGATGCGATTATCGTCTCCACCGCTCTGCCGCCGGATCACCCTTTCTACCAGCGCTGGGCCAACGATCCGCTGCCGATCATTGCGCTGGACCGCGCGCTGGATCGTGAACACTTCACCAGCGTGGTGGGAGCAGACCAGGACGATTCAGAGATGCTGGCGGCTGAATTGCGTAAGCAGCCGGTTGAGTCTGTCCTGTTCCTCGGTGCGCTGCCAGAGTTGTCGGTCAGCTTCCTGCGTGAAATGGGGTTCCGCCAGGCGTGGAAAGACGATCCGCGTAAAATTGATTTTATTTACGCCAACAGTTTTGAACGGTCCGCCGCAGCAGCATTGTTTGAAACCTGGCTGGAAACCAATCCCATGCCGGATGCGCTGTTCACCACTTCGTTCGGTCTGTTGCAGGGCGTAATGGACGTGACGCTGAAGCATGAAGGACGCTTGCCAACCGATCTGGCAATTGCCACTTTCGGCGATCATGAGCTGCTGGATTTCCTCGAATGTCCGGTACTGGCCGTGGGCCAGCGTCACCGCGATGTGGCGGAACGGGTGTTGGAGCTGGTGCTGGCCAGCCTGGACGAGCCGCGTAAACCCAAACCGGGATTAACCCGAATTCGCCGTAATCTATACCGCCGTGGGCGATTAAGCCGCAAGACAACTTAACGTTTTACAAAAAAAGGCAGTCCAGCGCTGCCTTTAAAACTTTTCCCACTGAGATCCTCTCTCATCCATCCGTTTAAAAATGTTAACGTTAACCCTCTGCTTCATTACGTAAGTAAAAGTAAAGGCGAAGGAGCTTAACCTTATCTTTATATATTGCCTCACGTTTATTAGGAATCCACACATCTGCTTAAGCTCTGGCACAGGTGCAACGGGTGCAGACTGGGATTTTGTTAGGAAATACCTTAAAATGCCGCCCGCGTCGCAAAGTTCTTCCGGAAATTTTTGCGGCCTGAAACTGGCATATTTTTGAGCAATGTAAAATTCTTCCAGAAATTCCTGCCACTATTCATTAGTTTATTTTTAAATTCCTGAGTGATCCGCGATTTTTTAACTCCTTTGCGTTTTTATCAGTAAAGAAATAATCCTAATCGGCGTCCGCTGCGGCTTGACAATGTTTTCCTCCGCTCCGTAAACTCCTTTGGTGGGAATTTGTGGTGGAAAGTGGTGAAAGAGGGTAACTGGAGGGTGAGGCTGGCATGTTCCGTGGGGCAACGTTAGTCAATCTCGACAGCAAGGGGCGGCTCGCCGTGCCTACGCGCTATCGCGAAACGCTGATCGGGGAATCACAGGGGCAAATGGTTTGTACCATTGACCTCCACCAGCCATGCCTGCTGCTTTATACCCTTCCCGAATGGGAAATTATTGAACGTAAGCTGGCGCGCTTATCAAGCATGAACCCCGCAGAACGCCGTGTTCAGCGTTTGTTACTCGGGCATGCCAGCGAATGCCAGATGGATAATGCAGGCCGTCTGCTGGTGGCGAACACGCTGCGCCAGCACGCGAACCTGACCAAAGAAGTGATGCTGGTTGGACAGTTCAACAAATTTGAGCTGTGGGATGAACAGACCTGGTATCAACAAGTCAGGGAGGATATTGACGCGGAGCAGTCGACTCAGGAGCCGTTATCTGAGCGTTTGCAGGACTTGTCACTATAGCTATGCAGGAAAATTTCAGACATACCACGGTGCTGTTGGACGAGGCGGTTAACGGCCTCAATATCAAATCTGACGGCAACTATATTGATGGCACCTTTGGACGAGGTGGGCATTCACGCCTGATCCTCTCACAGCTGGGAGAGAAGGGCCGCCTGTATGCCATCGATCGCGACCCGCAAGCAATTGCAGCCGCAGCCGACATTACTGACCCGCGTTTCACCATTATTCACGGCCCCTTTTCCGCGCTGGCAGACTATGCCGAAGAGCGGGGGCTGACCGGCAAAATTGATGGCATTCTGCTGGATTTGGGGGTCTCTTCCCCGCAGCTGGATGATGCCGAGCGGGGCTTCTCATTTATGCGCGACGGACCGCTGGACATGCGAATGGACCCGACCAAAGGATTGTCGGCCTCGCAATGGCTGCTTCAGGCTGAAGAGAACGATATCGCTTTCGTGCTGAAGACTTTTGGTGAAGAGCGGTTTGCCAGGCGTATCGCCCGCGCCATTGTTGAGCGCAACCGTGAACAGCCCATGACGCGCACCAAGGAGCTGGCGGATGTGATTTATGCCGCCACGCCAGTGAAGGACAAGTTTAAACACCCGGCGACCCGCAGTTTTCAGGCAATCCGTATCTGGGTGAACAGCGAGCTGGAAGAGATTGAGCAGGCACTGAAAGGTGCGTTATCCGCGCTGGCTCCGGAAGGACGTCTGTCGGTGATCAGCTTCCACTCACTGGAAGACCGCATTGTGAAGCGCTTTATGCGCGAGCAGAGCCGCGGTCCGCAGGTTCCGGCTGGTCTGCCAATGACCGAGGCGCAGTTAAGCAAGTTAGGGGGGCGTCAGCTTAAGGCTCTGGGCAAGATGATGCCGGGCGAAGCTGAAGTGGCTGAAAACCCACGGGCGCGCAGCTCTGTTTTACGTATCGCTGAGAGGACCGCGTCATGATTGGCAACGAGCGACACAGTTTACCGGGAGTCATTGCAGGCGATCTGTTACGCCACGGCAAAATTCCGTTAATCCTTGCTGTCGGCGTGTTGGTCTCTTCGGTACTGGTGGTGACCACGGCGCATAAAACCCGCCTGCTTACCGCCCAGCGTGAACAGCTGGTACTGGAACGTGATGCGCTGGATATCGAGTGGCGCAACCTGATCCTGGAAGAGAATGCCCTCGGCGATCACAGCCGGGTTGAGAGGACGGCAACGGAAAAACTGCAGATGCAGCATGTCGACCCATCGCAGGAAAACATCGTGGTACAACCGTAAGGGACTGAATGAAAGCCGCAACTAAGACGCAGAAGTTGAAACGCCCGGAAGATCAAGCCAGCTTTGTCAGCTGGCGTTTTGCGTTGCTTTGCGTCTGCATTTTGCTGGGCTTAGGAGGATTGCTGGCCCGCATGGCCTACCTGCAGGTGATTAACCCCGACAAACTGGTGCGCGAAGGGGATATGCGTTCCCTGCGCGTGCAGGCTGTTCCCACTGCCCGCGGCATGATCACCGATCGTGCCGGACGCCCTCTGGCGGTCAGCGTCCCGGTTAATGCTATCTGGGCTGATCCGAAAGAACTTAACGATAAGGGCGGCATCACCATGGACAGCCGCTGGAAGGCGCTGTCTGATGCGCTCTCCATCCCGCTGGATCAGCTGTCAGCCCGCGTGAATGCCAATCCGAAGGGGCGCTTTGTGTATCTGGCCCGCCAGGTGAACCCTGCCATTGGCGACTACATCAAAAAGCTTAAGCTTCCCGGTATCAACCTGCGTGAAGAGTCACGCCGCTATTATCCTGCCGGACAGGTGACTTCCCATCTGATTGGTTTCACCAACATCGATGGTCAGGGCATTGAAGGCGTTGAGAAGAGCTTTGATAAATGGCTGACCGGGCAACCAGGTGAACGTACTGTCCGTAAAGACCGCAATGGCCGCGTGATTGAAGATATCTCCTCTGTCGACAGCCGTGCGGCTCACAACCTGGCGCTGAGTATCGATGAACGTTTACAGGCGCTGGTTTACCGTGAACTGAACAACGCCGTGGCCTTTAACAAGGCGGAATCAGGCACTGCGGTGTTGGTGGATGTGAATACCGGTGAGGTGCTGGCGATGGCGAACAGCCCGGCTTACAACCCGAACAACCTGTCCGGCACCACGAAAGATGTGATGCGTAACCGCGCTATCACCGATATTTTCGAACCTGGTTCAACGGTGAAGCCGATGGTGGTGATGACTGCTCTGCAGCGCGGCGTGGTGAGAGAAAACAGCGTACTGAATACCGTTCCTTATCGTATTAACGGCCACGAGATCAAAGACGTGGCCCGCTACAGTGAGCTGACCCTGACCGGGGTTTTGCAGAAATCGAGTAACGTCGGTGTTTCAAGACTGGCGTTAGCGATGCCATCCTCAGCGTTAGTAGACACTTACTCACGTTTTGGACTGGGAAAGGCGACCAATTTGGGGTTGGTCGGAGAAAGCAGTGGCTTATATCCTCAAAAACAACGGTGGTCTGACATAGAGAGGGCCACCTTCTCTTTCGGCTACGGGCTGATGGTAACGCCGTTACAGTTAGCGCGAGTCTACGCAACCATAGGCAGTTATGGTGTCTATCGCCCGCTGTCCATTACCAAAGTCGACCCGCCGGTGGCGGGTCAGCGCGTTTTTCCTGAAGAACTGGTGCGCACCGTGATGCACATGATGGAAAGCGTGGCGCTGCCCGGTGGCGGAGGCGTGAAAGCGGCCATCAAGGGTTACCGCATCGCCATTAAAACCGGTACCGCTAAAAAAGTCGGGCCGGATGGCAAATACGTCAACAAATACATCGCATATACCGCTGGCGTGGCACCAGCGAGTCGTCCCCGGTTTGCGCTGGTGGTGGTGATTAACGATCCACAGGCTGGCAAGTATTACGGTGGTGCAGTTTCTGCACCGGTATTCGGCGCCATTATGGGCGGTGTTCTGCGCACTATGAACATTGAGCCTGATGGCCTGCCGCCTGCGGGCGACAAAAACGAGATGGCAGAGAACAGAAGTGAGGGATCGAGTGACAGATCGTAACCTGCGCGATTTACTGGCTCCGTGGGTGCCTGGCGCACCGGAACGGATGCTTCGTGAAATGATACTGGACAGCCGTCTGGCGGCTTCCGGCGATCTGTTTGTGGCGGTGAAAGGCCATGAGGCGGATGGACGCCGCTTTATTCCTCAGGCTATTGCTCAGGGCGTGGCGGCAGTGATTGCCGACGCAGAGGGTGAAGCTGAAGATGGTGAAATCAAAGAGATGCACGGCGTGCCGGTGATCTACCTGGCCCAGCTTGCTCAACGTCTGTCTGCCCTGGCAGGACGTTTCTACCAGCAACCCGGGGAAAAGCTGCGCCTGATTGGCGTGACCGGGACTAACGGCAAAACCACCACCACCCAGTTGCTGGCGCAATGGGCCCAGCTGCTGGGTGAAACCGGTGCGGTAATGGGCACCGTCGGCAATGGCCTGTACGGACATCTGGCTCCGGCAGAAAACACCACTGGCTCGGCGGTAGAGGTTCAGCACATGCTGAGTACGCTGGTGGAGCAGGGTGCCACGCTGGCGGCGATGGAGGTTTCCTCCCACGGTCTGGTGCAGCATCGTGTGGCAGCACTGCCTTTTGCCGCCGCTGCGTTTACCAATCTGAGCCGCGACCATCTTGATTATCACGGTGACATGGCGCGCTACGAAGCCGCGAAATGGCTGCTGTTCTCTGAGCATCAGGTGGGTCAGGCGATCGTTAATGCCGATGACGAAGTGGGACGCCGCTGGCTGGAAAAACTGCCGGATGCCGTGGCCGTGACAATGGAAAACAATTTACAGCCGGGCTGTCGTGGGCGCTGGCTGAAGGCGACTGCTGTCGACTATCACGACAACGGTGCGAAGGTGACGTTCGAATCCAGCTGGGGCAATGGCGAAATTGACAGCCGTCTGATGGGAGCATTTAACGTCAGCAACCTGCTGGTGGCGCTGGGCACACTGTTAGCTGTTGGCTACCCGCTGGCCTCGCTGATTGCGACCGGTAATCAGTTGCAGCCTGTCACCGGGCGGATGGAAGTGTTCACTGCAGCAGGCAAGCCAACGGTGGTGGTGGATTATGCTCATACGCCCGACGCGCTGGAAAAAGCGCTGCTGGCGGCACGCCTGCACTGTAAAGGGCAGCTGTGGTGCGTCTTCGGTTGCGGCGGGGATCGCGATAAAGGTAAGCGCCCACTGATGGGAGCGATTGCCGAGCAGTTTTCCGACGTGGTGGTGATTACGGATGACAACCCGCGCAGTGAAGATCCTGCGGCGATTGTGGCAGATGTGCTGAGTGGGCTGCTTGATGCCGGTCGCGCCCGTATAATGCCGGGACGTGCGCAAGCGGTCACTAACACCGTCTTGCAGGCGAAAGAGGGCGATATCGTACTGGTCGCTGGCAAAGGCCATGAAGATTACCAGATCGTCGGTAACCGCCGTCTGGACTACTCCGACCGTGTAACGGTCGCCAGATTACTGGGGGTAGTGGCATGATCGCGCTTTCGTTACAGACTCTGGCTGAACTGACCGGCGGCAAGCTCTACGGTGGCGACCTGACTTTTGCTGAAGTGACTACTGACACACGCAAGGTCAGTGCCGGGTGCCTGTTTATTGCTCTGAAGGGCGAGCGTTTTGACGCGCATGATTTCGTCGGGGACGCGATTGCTGCCGGCTCGGCAGCGTTGTTGGTGAGTAAGCACTTACCTGTTGCTGTTCCGCAGGTGGTGGTGGCCGACACCCGCATTGCGCTCGGACAGCTGGCTGGCTGGGTTCGCCTGCAATCCACAGCGCGCGTTGTGGCCCTGACCGGCTCTTCCGGAAAAACCTCGGTGAAAGAGATGACCGCTGCCATCCTGCGGGAATGTGGCGAGACGCTCTATACCGCAGGCAACCTGAACAATGATATCGGCGTACCTCTGACGCTGTTGCGCCTGACTGCCGAACACCAGTACGCGGTGATTGAGCTGGGTGCGAACCATCAGGGCGAAATCGCTTATACCACCGACATTACCCGCCCCGAGACTGCGCTGGTGAACAACCTGGCTGCGGCCCATCTGGAAGGGTTTGGTTCGCTGGCTGGCGTGGCAAAAGCCAAAGGCGAAATTTTCCAGGGATTACCGGTCAAAGGCACGGCGATCCTCAATGCGGACAGCAACGACTGGCCGCACTGGCAGAGCATGCTGCACAGCAAAACGGTCTGGCGTTTCTCCGCCCAGCCGCAGGCTGACAGTGACTTCTTTGCCACAGATATTCAGGTGACCAGCAGCGGCACGCACTTTGTGATGATGACTCCTGCGGGCAGCATCAACATTCAGCTGCCGCTGCCTGGTCGCCATAACGTGGCCAATGCGCTGGCAGCGGCTTCACTGGCGCTGTCTGTGGATGCGCCACTCAGCGCCATTCAGAAAGGTTTGTCAGGCCTGAAAGCGGTGCCTGGCCGTCTGTTCCCGATGCTGCTGGCAGAAGGGAAATTGCTGCTGGATGACAGCTATAACGCCAATGTGGGGTCGATGACCGCAGCTGCGCAGGTGCTGGCCGAAATGCCAGGCTATCGCGTGATGGTGGTGGGAGACATGGCGGAACTGGGTGATGAAGCTGAAGAGTGTCACCGTGAGGTGGGCAGGTCGGCGCGTCAGGCAGGGATTGATAAGGTCCTCAGCGTGGGAACTTTAAGCAAGGCAATCAGTGATGCCAGTGGGGTGGGTGAGCATTTCAGCGATAAATCTGCCGCCACAGCACGCCTCAGAACGCTGCTGTCACAGCAGCCAATTATTACCGTCTTAGTCAAAGGCTCGCGTAGTGCCGCCATGGAGCAGGTAGTGCAGAGCTTACAGGAGAAAGGAACATGTTAGTCTGGCTGGCCGAGCATCTGGTCACTTATTATTCTGGCTTCAACGTCTTTTCCTATCTGACGTTTCGTGCCATTGTCAGCCTGCTGACCGCTCTGTTTATCTCTTTGTGGATGGGCCCACTGATGATCGCCCGTCTGCAGGAAATGTCATTTGGCCAGGTCGTTCGCAACGACGGCCCGGAGTCGCACTTCAGCAAGCGCGGCACGCCGACGATGGGCGGGATTATGATCCTGTTCTCCATCACCGTTTCGGTACTGATGTGGGCCTATCCTTCCAATCCTTACGTCTGGTGCGTGCTGGTGGTGCTGGTGGGCTTTGGCATCATCGGCTTCGTTGATGACTACCGCAAAGTGGTGCGCAAAGATACCAAAGGGCTGATTGCCCGCTGGAAATATTTCTGGATGTCAGTGATTTCGCTGGGTGTTGCCTTCGCGTTATACGCCGCCGGTAAAGGGACGCCAGCCACTGAGCTGGTCGTGCCGTTCTTTAAAGACATCATGCCGCAGCTGGGGCTGTTCTACGTTGTACTGGCTTACTTCGTGATCGTAGGGACCGGTAACGCTGTGAACCTGACCGACGGTCTGGATGGCCTGGCAATTATGCCGACCGTATTTGTTGCGGCTGGTTTTGCGCTGGTGGCGTGGGCTACCGGTAACGTCAAGTTTGCCGAATACCTGCATATCCCCTATCTGCGCCACGCCGGTGAGCTGGTGATTGTCTGTACCGCTATTGTCGGCGCGGGCCTGGGCTTCCTGTGGTTCAACACCTATCCGGCTCAGGTTTTTATGGGTGATGTTGGCTCTCTGGCTCTGGGTGGCGCGCTGGGCACTATCGCAGTGCTGCTGCGTCAGGAATTCCTGCTGGTGATTATGGGCGGAGTGTTCGTGGTGGAGACCCTGTCGGTGATCCTGCAGGTTGGTTCGTTCAAGCTGCGCGGTCAGCGCATCTTCCGCATGGCGCCGATCCATCATCACTATGAGCTGAAAGGCTGGCCGGAGCCGCGCGTCATCGTGCGCTTCTGGATTATTTCACTGATGCTGGTGCTGATTGGCCTGGCAACGCTGAAGGTGCGGTAACTATGGCTGACTATCAGGGTAAAAAAGTCGTCATCATCGGGTTGGGCCTGACCGGTCAGTCCTGTGTTGATTTCTTTTTAGCACGCGGCGTTACGCCACGTGTGATGGATACCCGTGTCGTGCCGCCAGGACTGAACAAGCTGCCTTCAGATGTGGAACGCTGGCTCGGTTCGCTGAATGACAGCTGGCTGCTTGAAGCGGACCTGATCGTGGCCAGCCCGGGGATGGCCCTTTCGCATCCTTCCCTGATGGATGCCGCCGATGCAGGCGTGGAAATTGTTGGCGATATCGAACTGTTCTGCCGTGAAGCGCAGGCACCGATTGTGGCGATCACCGGCTCAAACGGCAAAAGTACCGTCACCACTTTAGTGGGTGAGATGGCTGAAGCTGCGGGCTGGCAGGTTGGCGTGGGCGGCAATATTGGCCTGCCAGCGCTGATGCTGCTGGATCAGCCCGCTCAGCTTTACGTGCTGGAGCTGTCGAGCTTTCAGCTGGAAACCACCAGCAGCCTGAAAGCTGCAGCCGCCACGATCCTCAACGTGACTGAGGATCATATGGATCGCTATCCACTGGGGATGCAGCAGTATCGTGCGGCCAAGCTGCGGGTGTACGAGCATGCGACTGTCTGTGTGGTCAACGCCGATGACGGAATGACCATGCCGGTTCGCGGAGCGGACAAGCGCTGTGTGAGCTTTGGTGTTGACGTGGGTGACTATCATCTTAACCGCCAGCAGGGCAGCATCTGGCTGCGGGTGAAGGGCGAGAAAGTGCTGAACACCGATGAGATGACACTGGTTGGTCAGCATAACTACACGAACGCGCTGGCAGCACTGGCGCTGGCGGATGCAGTCGGCTTGCCCCGGACATCCAGCCTGAAAGCCCTGACAACCTTCACCGGACTGGATCATCGCTTCCAGCTGGCTTATGACCATAACGGCGTGCGCTGGATCAATGACTCTAAAGCTACCAACGTCGGCAGCACCGAAGCCGCGCTGAACGGACTACAGGTGAAAGGCACGCTCTGGCTGCTGCTGGGCGGTGACGGTAAATCGGCTGACTTCAGCCCGCTGACCCGCTATCTGCAGGGCGATAACGTGCGGATTTACTGTTTCGGGCGCGATGGTGATGAACTTGCCGCGCTGTGCCCGGAGAAAGCCGTGCAAACGGACACTATGGCCGAAGCGATGGTGCAAATCGCAGCGAAAGTGCAGTCAGGCGACATGGTGTTGCTGTCGCCAGCCTGTGCCAGCCTCGATCAATTTAAAAACTTTGAGCAGCGCGGCGATGCGTTTACTCAACTGGCGAAGGAGCTGGGCTGATGCGCTTGAAAGGACTGAGCCTTGCGGGTGGGCTATCCGATCGTCTGAAAGACTGGGTAATGGGACCGCGTGAAAGCGATGCCGGCTCAATGGTGCTGTACGATCGTACCCTGCTGTGGCTGACGCTGGGTCTGGCCATTTTAGGTTTTGTGATGGTGACTTCGGCCTCAATGCCGGTCGGGCAGCGTTTGTCGGATGACCCCTTCTATTTCGCAAAGCGTGATGCGTTCTATATCGCGCTGGCATTGGGCATGGCACTGGTTACTCTGCGTGTGCCAATGGACTTCTGGCAGCGTTACAGCAACATCATGCTGTTGGTCACGGTAGTGATGCTGCTGATTGTGCTGGTGGTGGGCAGTTCGGTCAACGGTGCATCCCGCTGGCTTGCCCTTGGTCCGCTGCGTATTCAGCCTGCTGAGATGTCGAAGCTGTCCCTGTTTTGCTACCTGGCCAGCTATCTGGTGCGCAAGGTTGATGAGGTTCGCAACAACTTCTGGGGCTTCTGTAAGCCGATGGGCGTGATGGTGGTGCTGGCCGTTCTTCTGCTGGCGCAGCCCGACCTGGGTACCGTGGTTGTGTTGTTTGTGACCACGCTGGCGATGTTGTTCCTTGCCGGGGCAAAATTATGGCAGTTCCTGGCAATTATCGGCTCCGGAATTTTCGCTGTTTGTCTGCTGATTATCGCCGAACCGTACCGTATGCGCCGCGTAACGTCCTTCTGGAATCCCTGGGAAGATCCGTTCGGCAGCGGTTACCAGTTAACCCAGTCACTGATGGCTTTTGGCCGTGGCGAATTCTGGGGGCAGGGGCTGGGGAATTCGGTACAGAAACTGGAGTATCTGCCGGAAGCCCATACCGATTTTATCTTCTCCATTATTGGTGAAGAACTGGGTTATATCGGTGTGGTTTTGGCGCTCTTAATGGTATTCTTCGTCGCTTTTCGCGCGATGTCCATTGGTCGGCGCGCTCTGGAACTTGATCAGCGTTTTTCCGGTTTTCTTGGCTGCTCCATCGGCGTGTGGTTCAGCTTCCAGGCGCTGGTTAACGTGGGGGCTGCAGCCGGTATGCTGCCGACCAAAGGTCTGACGCTGCCGCTGATCAGTTACGGCGGGTCCAGCCTGATCATTATGTCGACCGCCATCGTGTTTTTGTTACGCATAGATTATGAAACGCGACTGGCCAAAGCCCAGGCGTTTACGCGAGGTAGTCGATGAAAGGCAAGCGTTTGATGGTGATGGCTGGCGGAACTGGCGGACATGTGTTCCCCGGGCTGGCGGTAGCTCACCATCTGATGGAGCAGGGCTGGCAGGTGCGCTGGCTCGGCACGGCGGACCGTATGGAAGCCGATCTGGTCCCGAAAAACGGTATCGATATTGATTTTATCCGCATCAGTGGGCTGCGCGGCAAAGGGCTTAAGGCGATGATCGCCGCCCCGCTGCGTATCTTCACTGCGGTACGCCAGGCCAGAGCGATTATGAAGGCTTATCAGCCGGACGTGGTGCTGGGCATGGGCGGTTATGTTTCCGGTCCTGGTGGCCTGGCCGCCTGGAGCTGCGGCATCCCGGTGGTGCTGCATGAGCAGAACGGCATTGCCGGGCTGACCAACAAATGGCTGGCGAAGATTGCCAAAAAAGTGATGCAGGCCTTCCCCGGTGCATTCCCGAATGCGGAAGTGGTGGGGAATCCGGTGAGAACCGATGTGCTGGCGCTGCCATTGCCTGAAGTGCGGATGGCGGATCGTTCTGGCCCGGTTCGCGTGCTGGTGATTGGTGGCAGTCAGGGCGCTCGCGTGCTGAACCAGACCATGCCGGAAGTAGCTGCGAAGCTTGGCGATAAAATTACGCTCTGGCATCAGGTAGGGAAAGGCGCGCTGGAAAGTGTGAATCAGGCTTACCAGCAAGTGAACCAAACTGGCCACAAAGTGACAGAGTTTATTGACGATATGGCAGCGGCCTATGCCTGGGCAGACGTGGTGGTTTGTCGCTCAGGGGCGCTCACCGTCAGCGAAGTGGCGGCGGCAGGTTTACCGGCCATCTTCGTTCCGTTCCAGCATAAGGATCGTCAGCAGTACTGGAACGCGCTGCCACTGGAGAAAGCAGGTGCAGCAAAAATTTACGAACAACCGCAGTTCACTGCGGAAGTCGTGGCGGATACGCTGGCCGGATGGGATCGTCCGGCATTACTGAACATGGCAGAGAAAGCCCGTGCAGTGGCTATCCCGGATGCAACCGAAAGGGTGGCAGCGGAAGTCAGCAAAGCGGCACTGTAAAAAATGAATTTCCTGGGACGAATTTATTCGTCTCATAACCGGTTACCGAAAGGCGCCGACAGGCAGAAGAGATGAATACACAACAACTGGCAAAACTGCGTTCTATCGTGCCCGAGATGCGTCGCGTCCGGCACATTCACTTTGTGGGCATCGGTGGTGCCGGCATGGGCGGTATTGCTGAAGTGTTGGCGAATGAAGGCTATGAAATCAGCGGTTCGGATCTGGCCCCAAACGCGGTGACCCAGCATCTGACTGCGCTGGGTGCGACCATCTATTTTAACCATCGCCCTGAGAACGTCAGCGATGCCAGCGTGGTGGTGGTTTCCACCGCAGTATCGCAGGACAACCCGGAAATTATCGCCGCTCGTGAAGCGCGTATCCCGGTGATCCGCCGTGCAGAGATGCTGGCCGAACTGATGCGTTTCCGCCACGGCATTGCCGTTGCAGGTACCCACGGTAAAACGACCACCACGGCGATGGTTTCCAGCATTTATGCAGAAGGCGGCCTGGATCCAACGTTTGTGAACGGCGGTCTGGTTAAGGCGGCAGGCACCCATGCCCGACTGGGCAGCAGCCGTTACCTGATTGCGGAAGCGGATGAGAGCGATGCTTCGTTCCTGCACCTGCAGCCGATGGTGGCGATTGTCACCAACATCGAAGCTGACCATATGGATACATACCAGGGCGACTTTGAGAACCTGAAGCAGACGTTCATTAACTTCCTGCACAATTTGCCGTTTTATGGCCGTGCGGTGCTTTGTGTTGATGATGCCGTTATCCGCGACTTAATCCCTCGCGTCGGGCGTCAGATCACCACTTATGGCTTCAGCGAAGACGCTGATGTGCGCATTGCCAGCTATGAGCAGCATGGCGCTCAGGGGCACTTTACTCTGGCCCGCCAGGACAAACCGCTAATGCGCGTTACGTTGAATGCGCCAGGTCGTCACAACGCGCTGAACGCCGCTGCTGCGGTTGCTGTGGCAACAGAAGAAGGCATTGATGATGAAGAGATCCTCAGTGCGTTGGAAAGCTTCCAGGGTACCGGTCGCCGTTTTGATTTCCTTGGCGAATATCCGCTGCAGGAAGTGAACGGTGTGCAGGGCACGGCAATGCTGGTTGATGACTACGGCCACCATCCAACGGAAGTGGATGTGACAATTAAGGCCGCACGCGCTGGCTGGCCTGACCGTCAGCTGGTAATGATTTTCCAGCCGCACCGCTACACGCGAACCCGCGATCTGTATGACGACTTTGCCAACGTCCTGTCGCAGGTGGATGTGCTGGTGATGCTGGATGTCTACCCGGCCGGTGAAACACCGATTCCGGGAGCGGACAGCCGTTCGCTGTGCCGCACCATTCGCAGCCGTGGCAAAGTCGACCCGATTCTGGTCTCAGACCATGATTCAGTGCTGGAAATGCTGGCACCTGCGCTTTCCGGCAACGATTTAATCCTGGTGCAGGGCGCAGGCAATGTGGGGCGTGTCGCCCGCAAGCTAGCCGACCAGAAGTTACAACCGCAGACGAAAGAAGGGGATCATCATGGCTGAGAAAGTAGCGGTATTGCTGGGTGGCACTTCTGCTGAGCGTGAAGTTTCGCTGATGTCCGGTAACGCAGTGCTGGCCGGGCTGAAAGAAGCCGGTATTGATGCTCATGCGGTGGATATTCGTGATTTCCCGGTAATGCGTCTGAAAGAAGAGGGGTTCGATAAAGCCTTTATCGCGCTGCATGGTCGCGGTGGTGAAGATGGTACGCTGCAGGGCGTGCTTGAGTTCCTGCAGATCCCTTATACCGGCAGCGGCGTGATGGCATCGGCCATCACCATGGACAAGCTGCGCACCAAATGCCTGTGGCAAGGCTGTGGTTTGCCGGTTTCCCCTTATGTGGCTATCACCCGTAAGGAGATGGATGCGGGTCTTGGCGCAGAAACCCAGGCGCGCATTGCTGCTTTAGGGCTGCCGCTGTTCGTTAAGCCAAGCAATGAAGGCTCCAGCGTCGGGATCACCCGCGTGAATCAGGCTGACTCGCTTCAGGCTGCGATTGATGAGGCTTTCCGTCACGATGATGACGTGCTGATTGAGGCTTTTTTGAGCGGTCCGGAATATACCGTTGGCGTGATCGGTAATGACATTCTACCGTCTATACGAATTCAGGTCGTTTCTGAATTCTATGACTATGAAGCTAAATACTTTTCTGACGATACTGAATACTTCTGCCCGAGCGGATTGTCTGCTGAAAAAGAAGCTGAACTGAGCGACATCGTGCTGAAGGCCTGGCGCGCTCTGGGCTGCAGCGGCTGGGGACGAGTGGACGTGATGATGGGCGGCGATGGCGAGTTTTATCTGCTGGAGGTTAATACCTCGCCAGGCATGACCAGCCACAGCCTGGTGCCGATGGCAGGCAAGCAGGCCGGAATGACCTTCCCGCAGCTGGTCGCCCGTATTCTGGAGCTGGCCGACTGATATGTCACAGGCCGCTCTGAATGTCCGAAACCGTGAGGCGCAGGAAAAAGCGCGTACCGGCCGCAGTAATGGCTCCAGGCTGGCGGGCATCATCTTTCTGCTGATGGTGCTGGGTGTAATGCTGGCTGGAGGATTAGTGGTGGTGAAGTGGATGAATGATGCTTCCCGCCTGCCGCTGTCCAGGCTTGTGGTGACAGGGCAGATGCACTACACCACTAATGATGATATTCGCCAGGCTATTTTGTCGCTTGGCGCGCCGGGAACCTTCATGTCGCAGGACGTGGATGTTATCCAGCAGCAGATTGAACGCCTGCCGTGGATCCAGCAGGTGAGCGTGCGTAAGCAGTGGCCGGACGAATTAAAGATTCATCTGGTTGAATATGTGCCCGTAGCTCGCTGGAATGACCTGCACATGGTTGATGCCGAAGGAAAATCCTTCAGCGTGCCGGCCAACCACATTGGTAAAGAAGCGTTGCCAATGCTTTACGGTCCGGAAGGCAGCGAGTCAGAGGTTCTGACCGGGTATCACCAGATGAGTGACCTGCTGGCCGCCAGCAAGTTTAAGTTGAAGGCGGCCTCAATGACCGCGCGGCGGTCATGGCAGCTGGTGTTGAGCGATGATGTGCGTCTGGAGTTAGGGCGCAACGAGGATATGAAGAGGCTGAAGCGCTTCATCCAGCTCTCCCCAACGCTGCAGCAGCAGGCACAAACGGAAAACAAGCGGATCAGTTACGTGGACCTGCGATATGACTCTGGCGCGGCAGTAGGATGGGCACCGCCATTAATTCAAACCACTGACGGTAACAAGCAACAGAATCAGGCACAGGCTAAACAACAATGATCAAGGCGACGGACAGAAAACTGGTAGTTGGACTCGAAATCGGCACCGCGAAGGTCGCCGCTTTGGTAGGGGAAATTCTGCCCGATGGCATGGTCAACATCATCGGGGTGGGCAGTTGTCCCTCCCGCGGGATGGATAAAGGCGGCGTGAACGATCTGGAGTCCGTCGTGAAGTGCGTACAGCGTGCGATTGACCAGGCAGAGCTGATGGCAGACTGTCAGATTTCTTCGGTATACCTTGCATTATCGGGGAAACACATCAGTTGCCAGAACGAAATAGGGATGGTTCCTATTTCCGAAGAGGAAGTGACCCAGGAAGATGTGGAAAACGTGGTCCACACCGCGAAATCCGTCCGTGTTCGTGATGAACACCGCATCCTCCATGTTATTCCGCAAGAATATGCGATCGACTATCAGGAAGGGATCAAGAACCCGGTCGGTTTGTCCGGCGTCCGTATGCAGGCAAAGGTGCACCTGATCACATGCCACAACGATATGGCAAAAAACATTGTCAAAGCGGTTGAACGATGTGGCCTGAAAGTTGACCAACTGATTTTTGCCGGTCTGGCTTCCAGCTTTGCCGTGCTGACTGAGGATGAACGTGAGCTGGGCGTCTGTGTGGTGGACGTAGGCGGCGGTACCATGGATATCGCGGTCTATACCGGTGGGGCACTGCGCCACACCAAAGTGATTCCCTACGCAGGTAACGTGGTTACCAGCGACATCGCTTACGCATTCGGGACTCCGCCAACCGATGCGGAAGCGATTAAAGTTCGTCACGGCTGTGCGCTGGGCTCCATTGTGGGCAAAGACGAAAACGTTGAAGTGCCGAGCGTGGGCGGCCGACCACCAAGAAGCCTGCAGCGACAGACGCTGGCTGAAGTGATTGAACCCCGTTATACCGAGCTGCTGAACCTGGTGAACGATGAAATCCTGCAATTGCAGGAGCAACTGCGCACCCAGGGCGTTAAGCACCACCTGGCGGCAGGTATTGTCCTGACCGGCGGCGCGGCACAGATTGAAGGATTGGCGGCTTGCGCCCAGCGTGTGTTCCACACGCAGGTGCGTATCGGACAGCCGCTGAACATTACTGGATTAACGGATTACTCGCAGGAGCCATACTACTCAACGGCGGTTGGCTTACTGCACTACGGAAAAGAGTCTCACCTCAGCGGTGAGGCAGATGTGGAAAAAAGAGCCTCAGTGGGCAACTGGTTTAAACGAATCAACAGCTGGCTGAGAAAAGAGTTTTAATTTTGAGAAAAGGGGATCATGCTAAGCTTATTTATGATCTCCCGGCGACAGGCACATAACGGAGAGAAATTATGTTTGAACCTATGGAATTAACCAATGACGCGGTGATTAAAGTCATCGGCGTCGGCGGCGGCGGCGGTAACGCCGTAGAGCACATGGTGCGCGAGCGCATCGAAGGCGTAGAGTTCTTTGCCGTTAACACCGACGCCCAGGCGTTACGTAAAACGGCAGTAGGCCAGACTATCCAGATTGGTAACGGGATTACCAAAGGTCTGGGGGCTGGCGCGAACCCGGAAGTGGGTCGTAACTCTGCTGAAGAAGATCGTGAAGCACTGCGTCAGGCGCTGGAAGGTGCAGACATGGTGTTTATCGCAGCTGGCATGGGTGGCGGTACGGGTACCGGCGCTGCACCAGTTGTGGCTGAAGTCGCAAAAGACTTAGGTATCCTGACAGTTGCTGTGGTGACAAAGCCTTTCAATTTCGAAGGCAAAAAACGCATGGCTTTCGCTGAGCAGGGGATTGCCGAACTCTCCAAGCATGTCGATTCTCTGATTACAATTCCAAACGACAAGCTGTTGAAAGTTCTGGGCCGTGGTATCTCTCTGCTGGATGCGTTTGGCGCAGCCAACGACGTGCTGAAAGGCGCGGTACAGGGTATCGCTGAACTGATCACCCGTCCTGGCCTGATGAACGTCGACTTTGCTGACGTGCGCACCGTGATGTCCGAAATGGGCTACGCGATGATGGGTTCTGGCGTGGCTTGTGGTGAAGACCGCGCTGAAGAAGCGGCTGAAATGGCGATCTCCAGTCCACTGCTGGAAGATATCGACCTGTCTGGCGCTCGCGGCGTGCTGGTTAACATCACTGCTGGCTTCGACCTGCGTCTGGATGAGTTCGAGACTGTGGGTAACACCATCCGTGCGTTTGCTTCCGACAATGCGACCGTGGTTATCGGTACCTCGCTGGATCCGGAAATGAACGACGAGCTGCGCGTAACCGTTGTTGCTACTGGTATCGGCATGGACAAACGTCCGGAAATCACGCTGGTAACCAATAAACAGCAGCAAACCCAGCCTGTGATGGATCATCGCTATCAGCAGCACGGCATGGCCCCGCTGCCTCAGGAGCAGAAACCTGCGGCGAAAGTGGTCAACGATCCGGGTACGCAAACCAACAAAGAGCCTGATTATCTGGATATTCCGGCCTTCCTGCGTAAGCAGGCGGACTAAGAATTTCCTGAGAGTTGGGATTCTCCGCTCTTTGTGCTAAAGTGTTCGCCCGCCAATGAGATATACTGGCGGTCGGATGAGTAATTTTGCGAGATAATGCGATGATCAAACAACGGACATTAAAACGTATTGTTCAGGCGACGGGTGTCGGTTTACATACCGGCAAGAAAGTCACACTGACGTTACGCCCTGCGCCGGCTAATACCGGGGTCATCTATCGCCGCACTGACTTGAATCCACCGGTTGATTTCCCGGCTGATGCCAAATCCGTGCGTGATACCATGCTCTGCACTTGCCTGGTTAATGAGCATGACGTGCGTATTTCTACAGTCGAACACCTGAATGCAGCCCTCGCAGGCCTTGGCATTGATAATATTGTGGTGGAAGTGAACGCGCCTGAAATTCCTATTATGGATGGCAGCGCTGCCCCCTTTATCTATCTGCTGATGGATGCTGGCATTGAAGAACTGAACTGCGCGAAGAAATTTGTCCGCATCAAACAGCCTGTCCGGGTTGAAGATGGCGACAAATGGGCGGAACTGAGACCGCATAACGGGTTTACGCTGGATTTCACTATCGACTTTAAACACCCGGCGATTGATGCCAGCTCACAACGCTACAGCATGGACTTCTCTGCTGAAGCCTTTGCGCGCCAGCTCAGCCGTGCCCGTACGTTCGGCTTTATGCGTGACATCGAAGCACTGCAGTCCCGTGGCTTGTGCCTCGGCGGCAGCTTTGACTGTGCAATCGTGGTGGATGACTACCGCGTATTGAACGAAGACGGTTTACGCTTTGAAGACGAATTCGTGCGTCACAAAATGCTTGATGCTATTGGCGATCTGTTTATGTGTGGTCATAACATCATTGGTGCGTTTACCGCATTCAAAGGCGGTCATGCACTGAACAACAAGCTGCTGCAGGCTGTTCTGGCTAAGCAGGAAGCCTGGGAATGGGCGACCTTCGAAGACGAAGCAGAGCTGCCGGTGACCTTCAGGGCACCCAATCTGGTTCTGGCATAAGCCAGAGCTACTTATTACGACTGGTTGAGCTGGTACTCTCTCCGGCCAGTGACGCCAGTCGTTCTATTACCTTCTTCAGTTTTTCCGGGCTTCGGCTTGCGACACTCCGCAATATTTCCGCACTGTGCTCACTGAGCTGGCGTCCTGCTGATTTCTCTTCTGACTGTTTGCTGCTTTCCTGCGCGCTTTCCTGACCTTTTACTGCTAACGATGGATTTATCCTGATGTCGATTGCCGTCAAAGATGGTAATATTTGCGTTCGTAAAGCTGACAGCAGACTGGATTGCTCATAGCGTAAGCGCATCATCCAGCTGGCATTAGCGGTTTCGAGCACCAGAATGCCCTGGCGAAAATTCGCCACGCGGCACCAGGGATGCAGCTGTGCCGGGAGAACACCCTGCACCGCACGGTTCAGCTTGTTCAGCGCAATGGCGCGATGCTGAATGGATTGCAGCATTCCCTGGCCTTCAGTTGCTTCGAATAAATTTTCTATAGATTGCGGGCGACTATCGCGCATAGCAGGCTCCGGCGGAAAACAGTGGGTATTCTAAATCGTTGGCGACAATTTGGCAGACGTTATTTCTGGCCGCATCTCCTGTTGGGGATGGTCGCGGCGAGTCTCGGCCTGCCACATGCTGACAGCGATCGTACAACCTTACCAGAAACCTCTTCCCGAAGCCTGAATATCAGCAGCGGCGTACGCAATGACCACCTCGCTCTGCTGCAGGAAAGCGCCCGCAGGCCGAATTTTACGGTGGATTACTGGCATCAGCATGCCATCCGCACCGTTATCCGCCATCTCTCCTTTACGCTGACGCCAGCCAGTCTGCCAGCAGCCGAGCAGGCCGTGCCGCTCGAAGTACAGAAGCTGGCGCTGCTGGATACGCTCAATGGGTTACTGACCCACGAGGCAAAACCGCCAGCCATTATTCGCCAGACAGAACAGCGCCAGGCGACAATCCAGCCCCGATATCAGGCCGGTCTTTGGCTGGCCCGGATTCAGGGCATCCGCGCCGGACCTGCTTCTCTCGCATAATATTTGTTAATCCATCAAACCTGAATTAAATGCTTCACCGCAGAACGCGGTGGTTGAGAGAATTTATTTACTATGTTAATCAAATTATTAACCAAAGTTTTTGGTAGCAGCAATGACCGCACGCTACGCCGTATGCGCAAAGTCGTTGAACAGATCAACAAAATGGAACCGGATTTCGAAAAGCTGTCTGACGATGAGCTGAAAGGGAAAACCGTTGAGTTCCGTGCGCGTCTGGAAAAGGGCGAAGTGCTGGAAAATCTGATCCCGGAAGCCTTTGCGACCGTGCGTGAAGCCAGTAAGCGCGTGTTCGGCATGCGTCACTTTGACGTCCAGCTGCTCGGCGGTATGGTACTGAACGATCGCTGCATCGCGGAAATGCGTACCGGTGAAGGTAAAACGTTGACCGCAACGCTGCCAGCTTACCTGAATGCCCTCAGTGGCAAAGGCGTTCACGTGGTTACCGTGAATGACTATCTGGCTCAGCGTGATGCGGAAAACAACCGTGGCCTGTTTGAATTCCTCGGCCTGACCATCGGCATCAACTTGCCAGGCATGCCTGCTCCGGCCAAACGTGAAGCCTACGCTGCGGACATCACCTACGGAACTAACAACGAATACGGTTTTGACTACCTGCGCGACAACATGGCCTTCAGCCCTGAAGACCGCGTGCAGCGTAAGCTGAACTATGCGCTGGTGGATGAGGTCGACTCCATCCTGATCGATGAAGCGCGTACCCCGCTGATCATCTCCGGGCCGGCAGAAGACAGCTCTGAGCTGTATATCAAAGTTAACAAGATCATCCCGAGTCTGATCCGTCAGGAAAAAGAGGATTCCGACACCTTCCAGGGGGAAGGCCACTTCTCCGTGGATGAAAAAGCCCGTCAGGTCCACCTGACCGAGCGTGGTCTGGTTGCCATTGAAGAGCTTATGGTCAGCGAAGGCATCATGGAAGAGGGTGAGTCTCTTTACTCTCCGGGCAACATTATGATGATGCACCACGTGACCGCCGCACTGCGTGCCCACGTGCTGTTCACCCGTGACGTTGACTACATCGTGAAAGACGGTGAAGTGATCATCGTTGATGAACACACCGGGCGTACCATGCAGGGTCGTCGCTGGTCTGACGGCCTGCATCAGGCCGTGGAAGCCAAAGAGGGTGTGGAGATCCAGAATGAGAACCAGACGCTGGCCTCTATCACCTTCCAGAACTACTTCCGCCTGTACGCCAAACTGGCGGGCATGACCGGTACAGCAGACACCGAAGCGTTTGAATTCAGCTCGATCTACAAGCTGGAAACCATCGTGGTGCCGACCAACCGTCCAATGGTGCGTAAAGATCTGCCGGATCTGGTCTACATGACCGAGAAAGAGAAGATCGACGCTATCATCGAAGATATCCGTGAGCGCACCGCCAACGGCCAGCCGGTGCTGGTGGGTACTATCTCCATCGAGAAGTCTGAAGTGGTGTCAGAAGAGCTGACCCGCGCCGGGATCAAGCATGCTGTACTGAACGCCAAGTTCCACGCCCGTGAAGCGGATATTGTTGCACAGGCTGGTCAGCCAGCGGCTGTGACCATCGCCACCAACATGGCTGGTCGTGGTACGGATATCGTGCTGGGTGGTAGCTGGCAGGCAGAGATTGCCTCGCTGGAAGCGCCAACGGCGGAACAGATTGAAGAGATTAAGAGCGCGTGGCAGATTCGCCATGATGCGGTACTGGCTTCAGGCGGTCTGCACATCATTGGTACCGAGCGCCATGAATCCCGTCGTATCGATAACCAGCTGCGTGGCCGTTCTGGTCGTCAGGGTGACAACGGTTCTTCCCGTTTCTACCTGTCGATGGAAGATGCGCTGATGCGTATCTTTGCCTCCGACCGCGTCACCAACATGATGCGCAAGCTGGGCATGAAGCCGGGCGAAGCTATCGAGCATCCATGGGTGACCAAAGCGATTGCCAACGCACAGCGTAAAGTGGAAAGCCGTAACTTCGATATTCGTAAGCAACTGCTGGAATATGATGACGTGGCTAACGACCAGCGTCGCGCTATCTACACTCAGCGTAACGAGCTGCTGGACGTGGCGGACGTCTCTGAAACCATCGGCAGCATCCGTGAAGATGTGTTCAAAACCACCATCGACAGCTACATTCCCCCGCAGTCTCTGGAAGAGATGTGGGATGTGCCGGGGCTGGAAGAGCGTCTGAACAACGACTTCGATCTGGCATTGCCGATTGCTGAATGGCTGGATAAAGAGCCAGAATTGCATGAAGAGACGCTGCGTGAGCGCATCATGGAGCAGGCGAAGGAGCTGTATCAGCGTAAAGAAGAAGTGGTTGGCATTGAGATGATGCGTAACTTCGAGAAAGGCGTGATGCTGCAGACGCTGGACAGCCTGTGGAAAGAGCACCTGGCAGCGATGGATTACCTGCGTCAGGGTATCCACCTGCGTGGTTATGCTCAGAAAGATCCAAAACAGGAATATAAGCGCGAATCCTTCGCCATGTTCGCCGCGATGCTGGAGTCACTGAAGTATGAAGTGATCAGCACCCTGAGCAAAGTTCAGGTGCGCATGCCGGAAGAAGTGGAAGCCATGGAAGAGCATCGTCGTGAAGAAGCCGGGCGTCTGGCGCAGCAGCAGCAGCTGAGCCATGTGGATACTGAAACCGAAGCAGCGATTGCGCTGGCGGATCAAACCGGCGATCGCAAAGTGGGTCGTAACGATCTGTGTCCTTGTGGTTCAGGTAAAAAATACAAGCAGTGCCATGGCCGTCTGGCATAACAGCCGGTTGTGACGTTAAAGGGGCTGGAGATTCTCTCCGGCCCTTTTTTTCGCCATCTTTCCTGAATAGCGTTGAAGAGCCTGGCCAGCCCGACAGCCGTTCAGTCAGAGAAACAGTAGCCAGCCTGTCCTCAGCCGTTCTGCCAGAGAAACAGCACCCAGCCTGCCAGCGCCAGCGCCGGACCAAAGGGAAATGGCTGTTGCAACGAGCGGCCGCTGAGCAACCTGGCGGCAACAAGCGCTATCAGCGCTACTGCTGAAGCCATCAGCATCAGCACCGGAAGCCAGAAAACCCCCAGCCACGCGCCGAGAGCGGCCAGCAGTTTGGCATCACCCAGCCCCAGCCCCTCTTTTCCCCGCAACAGTCGGTATCCCTTTGAGAGCAGAAAAAGCACGCTGTAGCCTGCCACTGCACCGAAGACTGCCTCAGTCAGCGGCGGCACCGGTAGAAAACCGCCTGCGTTGCTCAGTAACCCTGACCACAGCAGCGTCAGCGTCAGCCGGTCCGGAAGCTGCAGAGAGTGGATATCGATCGCTGCCAAGCCCAGCAATAACCAGCTCAGCAGCAGCGTCAGCAGCAGAAGAATGCCGCCCGGAATGCGCCAGACAACCAGCAACGTTACGACGTTTGCCAGCACTCCGGTCACGAACAGCTGATGATGTTGCAGTGTCATACACATTTTCCCTCCTTTGAATGGCCTGGCGATGACTTCCGGGGCGACTATACCCCCCGGGAGTGGGAGGCGTCGCTGGCTATCCTTCATTGCAGGGTATTGCATAAAAAAATTGCGGGGAGGCTCGTAAGAGGCTGTTTCTGACTTGTTATCAGACGCGAACGCTGGAATAGTGGCGGGGTGTAAAGTCTCTCAGAGAAAAAATGAATGAAGCATCTGCAAGTGGCGGTAGGCATAATCCGCGATCAACACCAGAATATCTTTCTGGCCAGGCGTTCCGCTCAGTCGCATATGGGCGATCTGTGGGAGTTTCCTGGCGGGAAAATCGAACCGGGTGAAACGCCGGAGCAGGCGCTGAAGCGCGAGCTGTATGAAGAAACCGGGATTGAAGTCACCAGCGCCGTCGCTTTTGACCAGTCTGAACATGCGGACAGCCAGCTTCGGGTGACGCTGCATTTCTTTATCGTGGAAAACTGGCAGGGCGAGCCTTACGGACGGGAAGGGCAGCCTCAGCGCTGGGTTGCGCAAAAGGATTTGGTGGCAGAAGAGTTTCCACCGGCTAACGTACCGATTGTGGCCCGCCTGCTGGCCGAAGCAGAGTAATGCATTGCCCGCCACAGAAACTGGCGGGCTCAGGCGATTAAAAATGCTTAAGCGCGACAGCTTCCGTCAAGGGACAGACGCAGATTAATCCCGATCCCTAGGCAGCTCGCTCCAGTCATCGCTTTCTGAGTGCTCGCCTTCGCTGGCAATCCGTTTCTCTTCGTTTGCCCATTCGCCCAGATCGATAAGCTGGCAGCGCTTGCTGCAGAACGGACGCCAGAGGCTCAGCTCATCCCAGATCACATCTTTTGAACAGGTCGGGCATTGCACAATCATTACTTCATCATTCATCAGCAAAAAACCTTAGCAGCAGGCCAGTTGGAAATCGAGACGCGCCGGCACTTCGCCATGCTCGCTGTCGAGCGGCAGAAAACGGATGGCATAGCGGCTTTTATGGCCGGAAACCTGCGGATAGAGCGAGTCGGCAAGGAGCAGCTGCAGGCGTAACAACTCAGCGCCTTCGGCGTTATCCTGGAAAAAGCCGTTCAGGCTGGTGTGGTTGCGGAATTCGCCAGACTGGCGGATCAGATCGAAGATCAGCGTCAGCGCGTCTCGGATCGGGGCGAGGGAATCCATCCATTGCGTCACCTGTGCATCACGCATTTCCTGCCCGATATGCAGCCAGATATGTAATGTGGGGAGATCAAAACTGCAGCAGCCACCTGGGATACTCAGGCGCTGGCGAACCAGCCCGATCAGGCGATCTTCACGCATCAGCTGGCCCATACGCGGTGCGGCCATCAGCGTGGCGGAACGGGATTTCAGGCTGTCGCGCAGGCTGTTGATCAGCTCCATATCCACACCCGGCACCTCGGCCCAGGAGCGCAGTTTCTGCTGTTGCTTATCCAGCTCCTTGGCGATTTCGGTACGTAATTCGCCGCGCTCAAAAACGTCTAACAGCTCTGCTGCATTACGGAAAAAGGTCAGAGCACCCAGATGGTCGGTAATCGTCCGGCTGCTCTCCAGCTGGCTGAGCAGGAATTCAATTCGCAGCCAGGTGCGCATTTTTTCGTTCAAAGGGTACTCAAATAAAACGGTTGTGCTCATGCTGTTAATCCTGGTCTGTTGCTCCGGCAAGCTGGCGGTAACGCTGGTCCAGAAGAGCAACTCGCGCGGCCACATCATCTGGTGACCCGCCGTTATCAATAATGTCATCGGCCACGGCAAGTCGCTGTTCGCGCGTTGCCTGTGCAGCCAGAATATGCTCAGCCTGTTCGCGGCCGATCCCGTCCCTGGCCATGGTACGTCTCAGCTGCGTGTCGCGATCGACGTCCACTACCAGCACCCGGTTCGCCAGGTGCTGTAAATTATTTTCAACCAGCAGCGGTACCACCCATAAACACCATGCGGATTGAGTCAGCGCCAGCTGGCGGTGAGTTTCTGCGTGGATCAGGGGGTGCAACAGGGCATTAAGCCAGGTTTTATCCAGAGGCGAGGAGAAGATGCGCTGCCGTAAAGCCGCCCGGTTCAGCGTGCCATCTTTCTGTAATACATCCCCACCAAACTTATCATGGATAGCGGCCAGAGCCGGTTTTCCCGGTTCCACTACCTGTCGCGCGATGATATCGGCGTCGACAATATCCACTCCACGTGCGGCAAAGGCATTGGCAATGGTCGTTTTTCCGCTGCCGATCCCGCCGGTCAGCGCAACAGTATAGCGCATAAGCCTCTTTTCTTACGGTACTGACCAGTGCCATCAATCTTTGCTGCGATCGCCCGCCGCGAAGCTTGCGGGAATAATGAGGCACAGATCACATCACAGAGTGTCGGATAAATTTATGCGATTGTAGCGTAAATAAACCTGTTTTCGCAGTCTTGTCGGCGCGTTTTTACCGCGTATGATAGCTTCACTGGAGCTGGCAGCAGCGCCCGATCGTCAGATTTGCGCCATCAACCAGGAAGTGATTTATGCGTATTGAAGAAGATATTAAGTTAGGTTTTAAAGATGTTCTGATCCGGCCAAAGCGTTCCACGCTGAAAAGCCGCTCACAGGTAGAGCTGAACCGTCAGTTCACCTTCAAACATTCCGGCGTTGCCTGGTCAGGTGTGCCGATTATTGCCGCGAATATGGACACCGTTGGCACCTTCAGCATGGCAGAGGCGCTGGCCTCTTTCGATGTGCTTACCGCCGTTCATAAACATTACAATGTGGCGCAGTGGCAGGCGTTTATATCCCGCGTGCCCGAAAGCGTGCTGAAGCACGTGATGGTTTCTACCGGTACCTCAGAAGCTGATTTCATCAAGATGCAGCAGATTCTGGCACTCTCTCCGGCACTCAATTTTATCTGTATTGATGTGGCTAACGGTTACTCCGAGCATTTTGTAGATTTCCTGAAGCGCGCCCGTGAAGCCTGCCCGGGGAAAACCATCTGTGCCGGAAATGTGGTGACTGGCGAAATGGTTGAGGAGCTGATCCTCTCCGGTGCGGACATCGTTAAAGTAGGCATTGGCCCGGGTTCCGTCTGCACCACCAGGGTTAAAACCGGAGTGGGCTATCCTCAGCTTTCTGCGGTGATCGAATGTGCCGATGCTGCTCATGGTCTTGGCGGCCAGATTGTCAGCGATGGTGGCTGCTCGGTACCGGGTGACGTGGCCAAAGCGTTCGGCGGCGGTGCTGATTTTGTAATGCTGGGGGGGATGCTGGCAGCGCACGATGAGTGTGAAGGCACTATCGTCGAAGAAAATGGTGAGCAGTTTATGTTGTTCTACGGCATGAGCTCAGAGTCGGCCATGAACCGCCACGTGGGCGGCGTGGCAGGCTATCGCGCAGCAGAAGGTAAAACCGTTAAGCTGCCCGTTCGTGGCCCGGTGGACACCACTGCCCGCGATATTCTCGGTGGCCTGCGTTCAGCCTGTACCTATGTTGGGGCCGAGCGGCTGAAAGAGCTGACCAAGCGCACCACATTTATCCGCGTGGCAGAGCAGGAAAACAGGGTGTTTAACCGCTAAGCGCCAGCAGTTGCTCAGCCAGTCTCCGTTGCCCATCCCGCCCTCTGCGGGGTGGACTTTTAACCCAGAGCTTCACCCAGATTAAAGATTGGCAGATACATGGCAATCACCAGCGTACCGACTATTCCCCCCGTCACTACCATCATCAGCGGTTCCAGCGCCGCAGCCAGATTATCCGCCCGTTCATGCGTGGCATTTTCGTAAAGTTCTCCCAACCGGGACAGCATGCTGTCTAACGATCCGGCTTCTTCCCCCACTTTAATCAACTGAAAACTTAAAGGCGTGAACAGCGGATGCCCGTCCAGAGCCTGATGCAGAGGATTGCCTCCGGAGATGTGTTGCTGTAGTCCGGCAATCGCTTCCTGCCAAAGTCTCTGACCCAGGGTCTTTTCCACCGCCTTTAAACTTTGCAGCAGTGTTAGGCCCGCTTGCTGAGTCAGCGCCAGGGTTATAAATATTTTGCTCAGCTGGCCATCGCGGAACAGCTCGCCAATTAACGGAAGCTTCAGCAATCCCCGCTGGTGCCAGCGCTGCCAGTCGGGAGAACGGCGCGTTTGCCATCGCCAGCCACAGATCGCGGTAAGCCCCACGGGCAGCAGGATCGGTCCATACTCCTGCATGTTCAGGGAAAGCGAGATCACTGCGGTGGTGAACAAAGGCAGGGGAGCATCAAAAGCCTGGTAAATGGTAACGAACTCCGGCAGGACAAAGAGCAGCATCCCGATGCTGACCAGCAGAGCGATTGCCAGTACAAACAGCGGGTAGCGCAGAGCTTTAACCAGCTTCTTTTGCAGCAACCGTTGCTTTTCCTGTTGGCTGGCTAGCTGCCGGCAGCATTCGTCCATCTGTCCGGTCAGCTCTCCTGTCTGCATCAGAGCAGGAAACAGCGCCGGGAAGACAGTTGGCCACTCCGCCAGTGCCTGTGAAAAGGGCATCCCCCCGGTCACGCGCTGCTGTATATAGCCGAGCAAGGCCTGCCAGCCCGGTTCGCTGTGTCCTTCACCGGCCAGTTGCAGGCTGGCAGAAAGCGTCATCCCCGCCCGGAGCAGCGTGGCAAGCTGGCGGAAGAGGGTGATCTTATCCTGCCATTTCCAGTCTCTGGCACGATAACGCCGCCCTGCTGTCAGCTGCAGGGGAAGAAAATCCTGCGCGACCAGTCGCTCCATAGCCTCCTGCCGGTTAAGGCAGAAAAATGCCCCCTGCCTTAACTGCCCGTCAGCGCTGACCGCTTGCCAGCGGAACAGAAGCGGATCAGCCATCCTCTGTTCCAACAATGCGATTCAGTTCTGCCAGCGTGGTATCACCCCGATTAACACAGTGCAGTCCCTCAACGAATAAAGAATTGAATCCCTGCCGTTGTGTCAGCTCCAGCAGTTTTTCGTGTGAGCAGTCCGCAGCAATGGCGGTTTGCAGTGGAGCAGTGATCGGCAGTAGTTCAAAGAGCGCCAGCCGTCCGTAATAACCGGAGTAACAACGTTCACATCCCACGGCCCGCCAGGTTTTGACCGTACCGGGCCATAAAGTTCTCGGGAAGTGGGCCAGGGCTTCTCCAGGCTGGCGACAGTGTGGGCAGAGACGACGAACCAGACGTTGGGCAATCACCAGTTTCAGAGCCGAAGCCAGTAAATAGCCAGGGATGCCAATCTGTCCCAGCCGCGTCAGCGTTTCCGTGGTGGAATTGGTATGCAGCGTGGAGAGGACCAGATGGCCCGTTTGCGCCGCTTTAATGGCAATCTCTGCCGTTTCGGCATCGCGGATTTCGCCAATCATGATCACATCAGGATCCTGACGCAGCAGTGCACGCAGGACACGATTAAAGTCCAGCCCTGCTTTGGGGTGGATCTGGGTCTGATTGACGCCAGCCAGTGGGATCTCAATGGGATCTTCCACGCTGCATAAGTTGCGGCAGGGATCGTTAAGCGAACTCAGCCCGCTGTAGAGGGTAAAGGTTTTGCCACTCCCTGTGGGGCCGGTTACCAGGATCAGCCCCTGCGGTCGCGCCAGTGCCTCACGGAATCGCCGGAGGGAAGCTGGCGGCATTCCCAGATTTTCCATAGCCACCGACTGAGTTTCGTTTTGCAGCAGGCGGATAACGGCTTTCTCGCCAAAGCCGGTTTGCAGCGTGGAGAGGCGAAAGGAAGCCTGTTTTCCCCTTAACGTCAGCGTAAACTGCCCGTCCTGTGGCATCCGACGCTCGGCGATATCCAGACTGGCCAGAATTTTCAGGCGGGCCAGTAGCGCGTTGCCATTGTCGCTGAAAACGGACGGAACACTTTGCAGCACGCCATCCACCCGAAAGCGAATGCGCAGGCCTTCTGCCTGTGGCTCAATATGCACGTCCGAGGCCCGTTGCTGAATCGCTAAAAAAAGCAGGTGATCAATCCGTTCCGTCGCCGTTTCGCTGTTTCCCGCAGCCGCTTCGGTCTGGCGGGTGCCGGAAGACTGGGCCTGTTCATTGCGGAAATGTTCAAGCCGCGCAGGTGGCCAGTATTCAACATCAATGGTGCAGTGAGCCGCAAAACGGAGTGCTGCCATGATCTCCTGTGGGAGGGCGGTCGCAGAAGCAATATTCAACCGCTCAGCAGTAAAGCTCAGGATCACTGCCTGATTTTGCTGGCAGATGGTTTCGACGGCGCGCCGTGTGGATGAAGTGATCATGGGTGACTCCCGCTGGCAAGATCGGCAAAACGGAAGACGTTTTCGCAGGCTTCTTTCAGCCCTGATTGTGAGGAGGCGCAGCTGCGCTGCCAGCTCATCTGGCCTTCTGCGCCATCCCAGACTGGCTGCATGGTGACCTTCAGACCGTTCAGGCTCTCCTGCCCGGTCAGGGTCACTGCTCCGGCCTCGACAGTCACCGCAGAGACGTAGCGGGACCCTTTACCGGCAGGAATGCCATGACTACCTTCACTGCAGCTCCCGATTCCTCCCTGCTCAATTGCACAGATTTCAACGGACGTTTTGAACGGCATAGCCGTTTGCAACATGTCGGTCAGAGCGGCTTTCTGCAGGTAGCCCTGGTAAGCGGGCAGCCCAATCGCGCTGAGGATGGCGATGATGGCAATCACAATCATCAGTTCAATCAGGGTAAATCCTTGCTGGTATTCCATAGCAGACCTCCTTGTGGTGTAGAGGTCTGCAAGGTAGCGCCAGCCATTATCCCTGAACAGCAGGCAAAATCAGTTTCTCGAGCCGGTATGGAGAGAATTTCAGCGCGTTGCATGAGCATACATTGCCGCCTGAAAGCGGCTCGCAAGATGGTGGTAAAGAAAGAAAAACGCCATCACTTAATGGATGGCGTGGGGTATAAAAAGGGCAACTTAACGAAAACGCATAGAGAGGTCCAATGCACGAACATGCTTGGTTAACGCGCCAACAGAGATGTAATCGACACCGGTTTCCGCGAAGATGCGCAGCGTCTCGTCAGTGACATTGCCGGAAACTTCCAGCAGGGCGCGGCCATCGGTGCGCTTAACAGCTTCACGCATCTGCTCCACGCTGAAGTTATCCAGCATGATGATATCGGCTCCGGCATCAATGGCCTGATCCAGCTCATCCAGAGATTCGACTTCCACTTCGACCGGCACGTCCGGATGTAGCCAGAAGGCTTTTTCCACGGCCTGATGAATCGAACCGGTGGCAATGATGTGGTTCTCTTTAATCAGGAAAGCATCCGATAAGCCAAGGCGGTGGTTGGCTCCGCCGCCGCAGAGCACGGCATACTTCAGCGCGGTACGCAGTCCCGGCAAGGTTTTGCGTGTATCCAGCAGTTGGGTTCGGGTACCATCGAGAATAGCCACATATCGGCTGACCTCGGTTGCCACGCCTGAAAGCGTCTGGACAAAATTCAGCGCGGTGCGCTCTGCAGTCAGGATCAACGCAGCGGGGCCGGTGACTTCAAACAGCGGCTGGTTGGCTTTGATCGCATCACCATCTTCAACATGCCAGACGATCTGTGTTTTGTTGCCAAGCTGGATAAAGACTTCCTCCACCCAACGTTTGCCGCAAAATATGCCGTCTTCACGGGTGATCACCACCGCGTGGGAAGTGGTATCGGCAGGCAGCAGGCTGGCGGTAATATCATTGGCAGGATCTACTTCACCGCCCAGATCTTCACGCAGGGCCTGAGCAACGCTTGGTGGAATATCATCCTCAATACGGTCGAGCAGCGCGGTTCGACGGCTGTCCGGATCGTAACGACGGGTAGTCATGATCAAACTCCGAAAGGTCGGATAGAGAGTCCGACCATGCTAGCCTGTTTGTCTGCGGCTTGCCAGCCACTACATGGTAGGTGAGCACGCTGGTCAGCATGGTCTTATTCTCCAGCTTCAGCAGGTTATCTACCGTACCCGCCGGAAGTTTGGCAAAGGCCTCATTAGTCGGGGCGAAGACGGTGAATGGCCCTTTGCCTTGCAACGTATCGACCAGTCCGGCAGCTTTAACGGCAGCCACCAGGGTTGTGTGATCTTTCGGGTTCACCGCATTCCAGACAATATTTTTCGAGAAACATCGCCGCGCCCCCAACCATAACCGTACCGGACATTGAGTCAGCTATGACAACACCGCTGAACAGTAATGACGCGCAGATAGCCGTGCGAACTAACGTTTTCATGATGCATTTCTTGTGGAGTAGGGAAGGCAAATTTGCCTCAAAAAGCTATTTACGGATGAGGGGGCAAACTGGATGCAAAAAAAAGAAAAATTTTTCCGGGCGATTTTTTCCGGCCATGCAATGTGCTTTCCGAAAAAGAGAATCATGCTACTCTGATGAAATCTTTATGAAAGGAGAGCAGAGCATGCAGCTGCAAGCAGGGTGGATCCACGGAGTGAAACGGGTGTCTTCTCCCCATTTCAACGAGCGCCCCGATAATGAAACGCCAACGCTGCTGGTGATCCACAACATCAGCCTGCCGCCGGGAAAATTTGGCGGTCCATGGATTGATGCGTTGTTTACCGGCACTCTCGATCCCGAAGCCGATCCCTATTTTGCCGGTATTGCTCATTTGCGGGTCTCTGCTCACTGCCTGATCCGCCGCGATGGCGAAATCGTTCAGTATGTTCCTTTCCATCAGCGAGCTTGGCATGCGGGCGTTTCCTGTTATCAGGGCCGCGAAGCCTGTAACGACTTTTCCATTGGCATCGAGCTGGAGGGGACGGATACGCTGCCCTATACCGATGCGCAGTACCAGGCGCTGGAAGAGGTAACCCGTTTACTGACTAAGCACTATCCGCAAATTACTGAACACATGACCGGGCATAGTGATATTGCGCCGGAAAGAAAGACCGATCCTGGTCCGGCATTTGACTGGGTAAGATTTCGGGGTGCGCTGGGCCAGCCCGGTGCCACGCCAGAGCAGGAGTAACAGGCATGACGCTTTTTAGTTTGTTGTTGGTATTAGGCTGGGAACGCCTGTTTAAAATGGGTGAGCACTGGCAGCTGGATCATCATCTGGCTGGTTTTTTCCGCAGACGTAAGCATTTTTCAATGCTCCGGACTGTGCTGATGACGCTGGTGGCTATGATGGTAGTGGCGCTGTGTCTGCAGGCACTGAAAGGATTATTCTTTGGGCTTTTGCTGCTGATTTTCTGGATTGGTGTGGGCCTGCTGTGCATTGGGGCGGGGTCTGTGCGCCTTCATTATCATGCTTATCTTAAGGCGGCCAGCCATAACGATACTGAAGCCCATACCGCGATGGCGGAAGAGCTGACGCTGATCCACGGCCTGCCTGTGGAGTGTAATGAACGCGAGTATCTTTGCGAGCTGCAAAATGCTCTGCTGTGGATTAACTTTCGCTTCTATCTGGCGCCGCTGTTCTGGTTTGTGGTGGGTGGTCCGTGGGGGCCGGTTTTGCTGGTGGGATACGCATTCTTACGAGCCTGGCAGAGCTGGCTGGCCCGTCATTACTCCCCGCTGGAGCGCTCACAGTCTGGTATTGATGCAATCCTCCACGTTATCGACTGGATACCAGTGCGTCTGGTTGGCGTGGCTTATGCCCTGTTGGGTCATGGTGAACGTGCGCTGCCCGCCTGGTTTGCTTCGCTGGGCGATTGGCATACTTCGCAATATCAGGTGCTGACCCGTCTTGCACAGTTCTCACTGGCGCGGGATCCACATACGGATAAGGTGGAAACACCGCGCGTGGCTGTTTCACTGGCGAAGAAAGTTTCACTGGTGATCGTGGTGGTGGTGGCGTTGCTCACTATTTACGGTGCTCTTGTGTAATGCCCTCAATGATGAGTGATACATCCAGCCAATTGGATGTATCACTTAGCAGCTGTGACTATTTATTCTGAAGGCGTGTCGGTTCCAGTGTCCGTGCTATTGCCACCAAAAAAAACGCCGATTAATGCACCGATACTGTCACCAATAAATCCACCGATTTTATTTCCGATAGCTCCGGTGACGCTCGAAACTATCTTTGTTACTGCCGGAGGATTTGATTAACAGCGCTTAAAATCAGGCTGAAGGTGTTTCATCGTTGCCGCCGAAAAGGCCTTCAACCAGCGATCCAAAAGCATCACCAGTAAAGCCGCCGACTTGCTTACCGATATAGCCAGTAATGTTGGAAACCACAGTGGTAACAACTGGAATCATCACCAGACTACCAAGTGCCTGTCCGATAAAGCCGCCTGCCTGTTGTCCTCCCCAGCCAGTCAGATCGCGGAACAGGCCTGCGCCGCTAACCACTTCAATTTCCTGTGTAGTCAATTCTCTCATTTTATAATTTCCTTATATTCCCTGTTGAAGAGACTGATTTGTAACCCGTCTGGTTACACTTTGCAATAATTAACACCGGTTATTACAGGTTTTAGAATCAAAATCGATTTTATTTGATGCATTTCAGCGATATTTTCAGGAAAAAAAGACAATAAAAAAGGGCGCCTTAGCACCCTTTAAGACTGGGTTAAATCAATCAGGCTTTCGCAGCGCGGTTCTTAATCGCGTAGCCAATGGCCAGGATTACCAGCCAGACCGGGATCAGCCACACGGAGATCGCCATACCTGGGGTCATCGCCATAATCACCAGAATGCCCACCAGGAACAGCAGGCAGATCCAGTTACCGGCAGGATAGAAAAGCGCTTTGAAGCGCGTCTGCACGCCTTGCTGATCTTTCTTACGGCGGAACTTCAGGTGAGCCAGGCTGATCATCGCCCAGTTGATCACCAGCGCGGAAACTACCAGCGCCATCAGCAGACCAAAGGCTTCGCCAGGCATCAGATAGTTAATCAGCACGCAGATGGCGGTAGCCGCAGCAGAGACGCCAATCGCCACAACAGGTACGCCACGGGCGTCCACTTTCAGCAGCGATTTCGGGCCGTTGCCCTGTTTAGCCAGGCCGTACAGCATACGGCTGTTGCAGTAGACGCAGCTGTTATAAACAGAGAGGGCCGCCGTCAGGATCACCACGTTCAGCGCATTAGCCACCAGGCTGTCACCGAGATCGTGGAAAATCATCACAAACGGGCTGGCACCGCCAATCACTTTGGTCCACGGATAAAGCGACAGCAGGATGGTCAGCGAGCCAATATAGAAAATCAGGATACGGTACAGCACCTGATTGGTGGCTTTAGGAATGCTCTTTTCCGGGTTGTCCGCTTCGGCTGCCGTAATCCCCACCAGCTCAAGACCGCCGAAGGAGAACATGATCACCGCCATCGCCATCACCAGGCCGGAGATGCCATTCGGGAAGAAGCCGCCTTTATCCCAGAGATTCGTCACGGTCGCATCCGGACCGGCATGGCCACCAAACAGCAGCCAGGCACCGAAGACAATCATCCCGACCACCGCAACCACTTTAATGATGGCGAACCAGAACTCCATCTCACCGTAAACTTTTACGTTTGTCAGGTTAATAGCGTTGATCAGCAGGAAGAAAACCGCGGCAGAAACCCATGTCGGGATTTCCGGATACCAGTACTGAATGTACTTGCCGACGGCAGTCAGCTCGGCCATTGCCACCAGGACATAGAGGATCCAGTAGTTCCAGCCCGAGGCGAAACCAGCAAAGTTGCCCCAGTATTTATAGGCAAAATGGCTGAACGAACCGGCTACCGGCTCTTCAACCACCATTTCACCGAGCTGACGCATGATCAGGAAGGCGATAAATCCGCCGATGGCATAGCCCAGCAGCACAGACGGGCCGGCCATTCTGATAGTGTCAGCGATCCCCAGAAACAGGCCGGTACCGACGGCACCTCCTAACGCGATGAGCTGAATATGGCGGTTTTTAAGTCCGCGCTTCAGCTTGTCGCCCTGCTGTTGTTCCATAATAACCTCATGGTCTCGTTATTTTTTTAACTCAGGACGTGCCTTTGTCGGTCTTTTAGTACATCTATGTACTGAATTCTGTACAGTGCAGTAGGTAAGAATTAGAGGGTAATGCTACCTTCGCGACAAGAATAGTGATAAGCGCTGCCCATTGCACTCGCTTTCTCTTTTTGTGCGGGAGAGTGCTTAAAAAACCGCCTGTCGGGCAGAATTCACGTTTCTGTCATTTAGCGGGTGAAAAGACGACCAGGTTTACCTTATGGCGAGGGGGGGACAGGGCACTAAGCGCTTGCCGGATTTCATGAAAGTTAAAAAATTTAACATTTAATTCCGCGTGCTTCAGGGTCGCTTTTTAACCACTAACCTGTTGCAGATTAACGAGACCGCCGTCCGATTTCAGTCGGTTGCCATATAGACATCAGGTGAATACTTTGTTACTTTACGGGCACCTTATTGCAATTGGTATTACCAATTTACTCCGGCAACAGGCAGAAGAAGGGACGATGGCCTACAGCAAAATCCGCCAACCAAAGCTATCCGATGCAATTGAGCGACAGCTCGAGTCCCTGATTATGGAAGGGACGCTGCGTCCGGGTGAAAAGCTACTCCCTGAACGTGAACTGGCTAAACAGTTCGATGTCTCCCGTCCTTCTCTGCGTGAAGCTATCCAGCGGCTGGAAGCGAAAGGTCTGCTGCTGCGCCGTCAGGGTGGTGGCACCTTTGTGCAGAAAAGCCTGTGGCAGAGCCTGAGCGATCCGCTGGTTGAACTGCTTGCCGGTCATCCGGAATCACAGTTTGATTTACTGGAAACGCGCCACGCGCTGGAAGGGATCGCGGCTTACTACGCCGCGCTGCGTGGTACCGATGAAGACATCGAGCGCATTCGCCACTGCCATGTGCAGATACAGGCTGCACAAGATTGCGGGGATCTGGACGCCGAGGCTAACGCGGTCATGCAGTATCAGATCGCTGTCACAGAGGCGGCGCATAATGTGGTGCTGTTGCATTTGCTCCGTTCCATGGGGCCGATGTTGGAACAGAACGTTCGACAGAATTTTGAATTGCTCTACTCGCGCCGCGAAATGCTGGCAAAAGTGAGCGGTCACCGCGCCAGTATTTTTGAGGCGATTGTGGCACGCGAACCTGAACAGGCACGCGAAGCCTCACACCGCCACCTGGCGTTTATAGAGGAAATATTGCTGGACAGAAGTCGGGAGCAGAGTCGTAGAGAGCGCTCCCTGCGACGTTTACAGCAACGTAATGAATAGCGCGTAACTATAACGCGGAAACCCGGCCCGACACCGCTGGCGAGATTTATGCCAGGATTGAGGGCATAGCGACGGGCCTGTCTCCCTGTGCTTTGGCTTACCAGAGTGCAGGGAGACAGGCTCCAGACAATTCAACGTATTAGACACAGATAAGGAATACCCCCCATGTCAGAACGTTTACCCAATGACGTGGATCCGATCGAAACTCGCGACTGGCTACAGGCGATCGAATCGGTCATCCGTGAAGAAGGTGTTGAGCGCGCGCAGTTCCTGATCGACCAGGTATTGAGCGAAGCACGCAAAGGTGGCGTGAAAGTGGCTGCAGGCGCTGGGGCCAGCAACTACATCAACTCTATTGCTGTTGAAGATGAGCCGGATTACCCGGGGAATACTTCTCTGGAACGCCGCATTCGTTCCGCGATCCGCTGGAACGCCATCATGACCGTTCTGCGTGCATCGAAGAAAGATCTGGAACTGGGTGGCCACATGTCCTCCTTCCAGTCTTCTGCGACCGTCTATGAAGTGTGCTTTAACCACTTCTTCCGTGCGCGTAGCGAAAAAGACGGTGGCGACCTGGTGTACTTCCAGGGCCACATCTCTCCGGGCGTGTACGCACGTGCTTTCCTTGAAGGCCGTCTGACCGAAGACCAGATGAACAACTTCCGTCAGGAAGTTCACGGTAAGGGTCTCTCCTCTTACCCGCATCCTAAGCTGATGCCTGACTTCTGGCAGTTCCCGACCGTCTCCATGGGCCTGGGCCCACTGGGTGCGATCTACCAGGCTAAATTCCTGAAATATCTGGAACACCGTAGCCTGAAAGATACCTCACAGCAGACCGTTTACGCCTTCCTGGGCGATGGTGAGATGGATGAGCCGGAATCCAAAGGGGCGATCACCATCGCGACCCGTGAAAAACTGGATAATCTGGTCTTCATCATCAACTGTAACCTGCAGCGTCTTGACGGTCCTGTGACCGGTAACGGCAAAATCATTAACGAACTGGATGGCATCTTCGGTGGCGCCGGTTGGGAAGTGATCAAAGTTATCTGGGGTGGACGCTGGGATGAATTGCTGCGTAAAGACACCAGCGGCAAGCTGATCCAACTGATGAACGAAACGGTTGACGGTGACTATCAGACCTTCAAATCCCGTGATGGCGCGTATGTGCGTGAGCATTTCTTCGGTAAATATCCGGAGACCGCAGCCCTGGTCAAAGACATGACTGACGACGAGATTTGGGCGCTGAACCGTGGCGGCCATGATCCGAAGAAAATCTACGCTGCACTGAAAAAAGCTCAGGACACCAAAGGCAAGCCGGTGGTGATTCTGGCGCATACCATCAAAGGCTATGGTATGGGTGACACCGCGGAAGGCAAAAACATTGCACATCAGGTGAAGAAAATGAACATGGATGGCGTGCGTTACATCCGTGACCGTTTCAACGTGCCGGTTGACGATGCCAACATCGAAAAACTGCCGTACGTCACCTTCGACAAAGAGTCTGAAGAGTATAAATACCTGCACGGCCAGCGTGAGAAGCTGGGTGGCTATCTGCCAACCCGCCAGCCAAACTTCAGCGAGAAGCTGGAAATGCCTGCGCTGGAAGACTTCCGTCAGCTGCTGGACGAGCAGAACAAAGAGATCTCCACTACTATCGCTTTCGTGCGTGCTCTCAACGTGATGCTGAAGAACCCGTCGATCAAAGATCGCCTGGTGCCGATCATCGCCGATGAAGCGCGTACCTTTGGTATGGAAGGTCTGTTCCGTCAGATTGGTATCTACAGCCCGAACGGTCAGCAGTACACCCCGCAGGACCGCGAGCAGGTTGCTTACTACAAAGAAGACGAGAAAGGCCAGATCCTGCAGGAAGGGATCAATGAACTGGGCGCAGGCGCATCATGGCTGGCGGCGGCAACGTCTTACAGCACCAACAACCTGCCAATGATCCCGTTCTATATCTACTACTCCATGTTCGGTTTCCAGCGTATCGGCGATCTGTGCTGGGCAGCAGGCGACCAGCAGGCTCGCGGCTTCCTGGTGGGCGGTACTTCCGGTCGTACCACGCTTAACGGCGAAGGTCTGCAGCATGAAGATGGTCACAGCCACATTCAGTCGCTGACCATTCCTAACTGTATCTCTTACGATCCGGCTTATGCCTACGAAGTGGCAGTCATCATGCATGACGGTCTGGTTCGTATGTACGGTGAAGCGCAGGAAAACGTCTACTACTACATCACCACGCTGAACGAAAACTACCACATGCCTGCCATGCCGCAGGGGGCGGAAGAGGGTATCCGTAAGGGTATCTACAAGCTGGAAACTGTGGAAGGAAGCAAAGGCAAAGTGCAGCTGCTGGGTTCAGGTTCCATCCTGCGTCACGTTCGCGAAGCAGCGCAGATCCTGGCGAAAGACTACGGCGTTGGCTCTGACGTGTTCAGCGTAACTTCCTTCACCGAGCTGGCCCGTGATGGTCAGGACTGTGAACGCTGGAACATGCTGCATCCGACAGAAGAACCATGTGTGCCATATGTTGCCCAGATCATGAGCGATGCGCCGGCCGTGGCTTCAACCGACTACATGAAACTGTTTGCCGAGCAGATCCGCACCTTCATGCCAGCCAGCGATTACCGCGTACTGGGCACTGATGGTTTCGGTCGTTCTGACAGCCGTGAAAACCTGCGTCACCACTTCGAAGTGGATGCGTCTTACGTGGTGGTTGCGGCTCTGGGTGAACTGGCTAAACGCGGTGAAATCGATAAGAAAGTGGTTGCGGATGCCATCACCAAATTCAATATCGATGCCGATAAAGTCAACCCGCGTCTGGCATAAGAGGTAAAAGATTAATGGCTATCGAAATCAAAGTACCGGATATCGGTGCAGACGAAGTGGAAGTCACCGAAATCCTGGTCAAGGTCGGTGACAAGATTGAAGCGGAACAGTCGCTGATCACCGTGGAGGGCGACAAGGCCTCCATGGAAGTCCCTTCGCCAGAAGCTGGCGTGGTGAAAGAGATCAAAATCTCTACCGGTGACAAAGTGGAAACCGGTTCGCTTATCATGATTTTCGAATCTGCTGAGGGTGCCGCTCCTGCGCCTGCCAAAGCAGAAGAGAAAAAAGAAGAAGCGAAACCAGCCGCAGCTGCCAAAGCAGAAAGCAAAGAAGTGAACGTGCCGGACATCGGCGGTGACGAAGTGGAAGTCACTGAGATCCTGGTCAAAGTAGGCGACACAGTGGAAGCCGAGCAGTCACTGATCACCGTTGAAGGCGACAAAGCCTCAATGGAAGTGCCTGCCCCGTTCGCGGGTACCGTGAAAGAGATCAAAATTGGCACTGGCGACAAAGTCAGCACCGGTTCCCTGATCATGGTCTTCGAAACGGCAGGTTCCGGCGCAGCGGCGTCTGAAGCCAAACCGGAAGTAAAAGAAGAAGCGGCGGCTCCTGCGGCAGCAGCCGGTGGCCCGAAAGATGTTGCGGTTCCGGACATCGGCGGTGACGAAGTTGAAGTGACCGAAGTGATGGTGAAAGTGGGCGATAAAGTGGCTGCCGAACAGTCTCTGATCACCGTTGAAGGCGATAAAGCCTCAATGGAAGTCCCTGCGCCATTTGCCGGTACCGTGAAAGAGATCAAAGTCTCTACCGGCGACAAAGTCAGTACCGGCTCACTGATCATGGTCTTCGAAGTGGAAGGTGCAGCTCCGACAGCGGCTCCTGCAGCGAAGAAAGAAGAAGCTGCGCCTGCGCCGAAACAGGCCGCTCCAGATCCAGCTAAAGCGGAAGCTAAAGGCGAGTTCTCCGAGAACGACGCTTACGTCCATGCCACTCCGGTTATCCGTCGTCTGGCACGTGAATTCGGCGTGAACCTGGCGAAGGTGAAAGGCACCGGTCGCAAAGGCCGTATCCTGAAAGAAGACGTTCAGGCCTATGTGAAAGATGCGGTAAAACGCGCCGAGACTGCGCCAGCCGCAGCGACCGGCGGCGGTCTGCCAGGTACGCTGCCATGGCCGAAAGTTGACTTCAGCAAGTTCGGTGAGATTGAAGAAGTTGAGCTGGGTCGTATCCAGAAAATCTCTGGTGCTAACCTGAGCCGTAACTGGGTGGTGATCCCTCACGTAACCCAGCACGACAAAGCCGACATCACTGACGTTGAAGCTTTCCGTAAGCAGCAGAATGACGAAGCGGCGAAGAAGAAACTGGATCTGAAGATCACCCCACTGGTGTTCATCATGAAGGCGGCTGCCAAAGCGCTGGAAGAGTTCCCACGTTTCAACAGCTCGCTGTCTGAAGATGGTCAGAAGCTGACGCTGAAGAAATACATCAACATCGGCGTGGCGGTTGATACGCCAAACGGTCTGGTGGTTCCGGTGTTTAAAGACGTCAACAAGAAAGGTATTGTTGAACTGTCTAACGAACTGTCGGTGATTTCGAAGAAAGCGCGTGACGGCAAGCTGACCGCTGGCGATATGCAGGGCGGCTGCTTCACCATTTCCAGTCTTGGCGGCATTGGCGGGACATCGTTCACCCCAATCGTCAACGCACCGGAAGTGGCGATCCTTGGCGTGTCCAAATCTGCCATGGAACCCGTCTGGAACGGCAAAGAGTTCGTTCCACGTCTGATGCTGCCTCTGTCACTCTCCTTCGACCATCGGGTGATCGATGGCGCGGCGGGTGCACGCTTCGCGGCATACATCGCCACCATCATGGCGGATATCCGCCGTCTGGTGATGTAAAAAAGTTACAAGGCCGGCAAATGCCGGCCTTCTCATAGCCGACTTTCGATGTTTTAAGTCGACAAGGTAGTTGAAAACGTTTCGTATCAAGTGGTTTGCAGTTAATTAACAATTCTGTAAACTCTTGCGGTGAAAACGTACCGGTGGATGAATGAATATCCCAGCGGTTAACTAAGAGGTCATGATGAGTACAGAAATTAAAACTCAGGTCGTGGTACTTGGGGCTGGTCCTGCAGGTTACTCTGCAGCCTTCCGCGCAGCCGATTTAGGTCTGGAGACCGTCATTGTTGAGCGTTTCAGCACCCTCGGTGGGGTCTGTCTGAACGTGGGTTGTATCCCTTCTAAAGCGCTGCTGCACGTGGCGAAAGTGATTGAAGAAGCCAAAGCGCTGGAAGAGCACGGTATCGTGTTCGGCAAGCCGCAGACTGATATCACCAAGATTCGTACCTGGAAAGAGAAAGTCATCACTCAGCTGACCGGTGGTCTGGCGGGTATGGCTAAGGGCCGCAAAGTGAAAGTGGTCACCGGTCTGGGTAAATTTACCGGCGCTAACACGCTGGTGGTTGAAGGCGAGAATGGTGCCACCACCATCAACTTCGACAACGCGATTATTGCTGCGGGCTCCCGTCCGATTCAGTTGCCATTTATTCCACATGAAGATCCACGAGTGTGGGACTCTACCGATGCGCTGGAGCTGAAAGAAGTTCCTGAACGTCTGCTGGTTATGGGCGGCGGTATCATCGGTCTGGAAATGGGCACCGTGTATCACGCGCTGGGTTCTCAGATTGATGTGGTCGAGATGTTTGACCAGGTCATTCCTGCGGCTGACAAAGACGTGGTGAAAGTGTTCACCAAACGTATCAGCAAGCAGTTCAACCTGATGCTGGAAACCAAAGTGACCGCCGTTGAAGCGAAAGAAGACGGCATCTATGTCACGATGGAGGGTAAAAAAGCGCCAACCGAACCGCAGCGTTACGACGCAGTGCTGGTTGCGATTGGTCGTGTGCCAAACGGTAAAGGTCTGGATGCCGGTAAAGCTGGCGTTGAAGTTGACGACCGTGGCTTTATCCGCGTCGACAAGCAGATGCGTACTAACGTGCCACACATCTATGCAATCGGCGATATCGTCGGTCAGCCAATGCTGGCGCACAAAGGTGTCCATGAAGGCCACGTAGCGGCAGAAGTGATCGCCGGTAAGAAACACTACTTCGATCCGAAAGTCATCCCATCCATCGCTTACACCGAGCCAGAAGTTGCCTGGGTGGGTCTGACCGAGAAAGAAGCAAAAGAGAAGGGCATCAGCTACGAGACGGCGACCTTCCCGTGGGCGGCTTCCGGCCGTGCTATCGCTTCCGACTGTGCAGACGGTATGACCAAACTGATCTTCGACAAAGAGTCTCACCGTGTTATCGGTGGTGCAATTGTCGGCACCAACGGTGGCGAGCTGCTGGGTGAAATCGGTCTGGCCATTGAGATGGGCTGTGACGCCGAAGATATCGCACTGACTATCCATGCTCACCCGACTCTGCACGAGTCCGTTGGCCTGGCAGCAGAGATCTTCGAAGGCAGCATCACTGACCTGCCAAACGCTAAAGCCAAGAAGAAGTAAGTTTCTTTTTGCTGATGGAAGCCTCCTTGATGGGGGCTTTTTTTTGCATTTTATTTGCTGGACTAAAAAATAAAGAAAGGTTAAATCTTAACCGTGACGTTGGTAGGGTTTTCTGTTCCAGGAAACTTTAATACTATCATTGAGATAATTTTAGTGTGTTACCCACATGCGTGGGAATAAACTGCACATAAAATCGCTTATGGATAATCTTAAGTTTTACTGGCTGTATATTGTTGACCGTCAGGGGAACAGACTATATTTACCGAAAAGGTCTGCACAATCTGGCTATGCGTCTTGTGCCGGTGTCTTAATCCTGTAGGGCCAGGTTGTGGTGAAACGTACGGATTGCTACTATGTTTCCCACGCCAGTGATTGGCGGAAATCAACAGGGAAGGGGTTTAACTATGCTGGAACCGTCAGAAGGCCTGCTTACTTTCAGGGCTGATGGTAATAACATTCCCGGCAGCAAGCTGTACACTAGAGTCATACATTTTCCCGGGAAAGAGTCGACCTGCCTCAATAATCGCTCTGGAGTGACAATAGGGCGAGGTTATGATTTAGGTGGCAGGTCAAAGGGTGAAATAGTTAATGCGTTAACTTCTTCAGGTATACCCAGAGAGCAGGCAGAAAAAATTGCCGCTGGTGCTGGCTTGAAAGGTTGTGCAGCTACTGAGTTTGTCAGAAAAAATAAAAATGAGATTGGTGAAATTACAGAAAACCAGCAGTTAACTTTATTCAATCGGGTATATCGTGATTATCTGAAAGATGCAATCAGATTTTACAATCAGTATAAAAAGCCCGGCGCTGTCAGCTGGGAAAAGATGGATTATCGATTGCGTGACGTTTTTGTTGATATGAAATATCAGGGCAACCTGTTTGTGGAAATCGTCAGGTTTTTTGAAAAAAATGATATTTCCAATGTTGTTGAACTGATTAACAAAAGACCACTTTTGAAAAAATATGAAGACGGCAGGCACAGAGTGAGTTTCCTTATGGGAGGGCGGTAATGATGAGTAGAAAAATATTCATCCTTGTTTTAATGCTCATATCTTTGTCCAGCGCTGCCCGGTTGGGCGAAAATTACAGTAATTTTTCTTTCCTCGGGGATGTATACACGGTCTACATCGCCAGCGACTGTGAATACGTGACAGTCTGCAAGAATGTAAAAGGTCGTTTTTTAAATAAAAAAACAAGTCAGGATTTTGTTATAAAACATGGTGAGACAATCAATACTGGTTATGGAGATAATTTACGGGGATTTATTTTCACAGATAAGAAAAATCAGTTTACGTTGAGGCAGCCAGAAGACGGCAACGGGGCGGATCTGAGTCGATGGATCCTCACCGTGAGCAACGCAAGGCAGACCCATGACGCCACTGAAGCAAGACCGGCCGTTTTTTCTGAGACTGGCGATTTTGAGTTTTTAAGCCCTGAGCGCTACAGATAACAGAACATTCAAGATGTACGCGCTTTCCAAAAATGCCTCCTACGTCACCATGGCTGGAAGTATTCCCCACCTGTCGGAGAAATGCATGCTTACACTTCAGGCCACCACTCTATAGTAGGGGAAAGCTATTCAACTCCCTGGTTAAACTCCCGCAGCCACTCAATAAAGCAGCGAAGGGCGCTGGAGTAGTACTTGCGGCTGGGATAATAGAGCCAGAAGCCTTCGGAAGGTGCAGAGAAGTCGGTCAGCACATCTACCAGCTCGCCGCTTTTCAGACCTGGCGAAGCCAGCCCTTTCAGCACAAATGCCAGCCCGGCACCCATAGTGGCTGCTTCAATCAGAGCAAGATCGCTTCCCAGCGACAGGTCGCCATTTACGGCCACTTCCAGAGGCTGCCCCCGATCGCTGAACTCCCATTTGTAGTTTACTCCGCCTGGGAAGCGGTGCTGAATGCAGCGGAAGTTCAGCAGTTCACGCGGATGCTCAGGTTTGCCGTAACGTTCAATAAAGGCCGGGCTGGCAATCACGGCTCCCTGAACCTGCGGGCCAAACGGAATGGCGACCATATCTTGGGGAATAGCTTCCCCGAAGCGAACTCCGGCATCAAAGCCGCTCTCGACGATGTTCACAAAGCTGTCACTGCAGGTGACCTCCAGCGCGATATCAGGGTAGCGCTCGCGGAAGGGCAACATCAGCGTGCGCAGGTAAAGTGCTTCTGCACTGTGCGGCATATTCAGCCTTAACGTTCCGCGCGGCTCGATACGCCAGTCGTTCAGCTCATCTACCGCCAGCGAAAGATCCATCATTGCGGGTTCAATGCGCTGCAAAAAGGTGCGACCGGCTTCTGTCAGCGAGACGCTGCGGGTGGTGCGATTAAGCAGGCGAACGCCAATGCGCTGTTCCAGATTAGTCATGGTATGGCTGAGCGTGGAGGGGGTAACGTTGCGCTCTTCCGCCGCCTTACGGAAGTTCAGATGGCGGGCAATGGCGGTAAAAATCTCTAATTCCTGCAGGGTAGCGCGCGTTTTCATATTAGTGATAACTTTTCATTAATCTGCTTAAAAGCAATCAATTGTTGAGTCCGGTTGTACAAAGTATAACGTTTCTGTCGCTGATTAAGAGGAGAAAATCATGAAGCGCAGAACATTAGGCAGTGAAGGCTTTACCGTATCGGCAATTGGACTGGGCTGCATGGGGATGACGTTCGCCTACGGTAAAAATGATGAGCAACATGCGATTGCAACTCTGCATCGCGCGTTTGATTTAGGTGTCGATTTTCTGGATACAGCTGAAGTCTATGGTCCTTTCAATAATGAGGAGCTGATTGCTAAGGCTTTGAAAAATCACCGCAATCGAATCAAAGTCGCCACTAAGTTTGGCTTCGCCATTACCGATGAAGGTGAAGGCTGGGAACGTATCAAAGGCGTTAACAGCCGTCCGGAGAATATTCGTAAGGTGGCGGAAGCCTCACTTAAACGGCTGAATGTGGACACTATCGACCTGTTCTACCAGCATCGCGCCGATCCTGCCGTACCGGTTGAAGAGGTAGTGGGTACGCTGAGTGACCTTGTGCGGGAAGGGAAAATCCAGCATATCGGTTTGTCGGAAGTCTCCAGTGAGACATTGCGCCGTGCGCAGGCCGTCCATCCCATTACCGCCTTACAGAGCGAATACTCGCTGTGGAGCCGCGAAGTGGAGCAGGGCGTGCTGGCAACCTGTCAGGAACTGAATATCGGTTTCGTCCCTTACAGCCCGCTGGGCAGGGGCTTCCTGACCGGTAAGCTGCCTGACACGGCAACCATGGACGAGTTCGATTTCCGCCGCACCTTACCGCGCTTCCAGGCTGATGCACTGGCGCATAACAACATGCTGCTCACCCAACTGAATGAGATAGCCGCTGGTTACAGCAGCACCTCAGCTCAGATCGCCCTGGCGTGGGTTCTGGCTAAAGGTCAGCACATCGTACCTATCCCCGGCGCGAGCAAAATCACTCATCTGGAAGATAACTGTCGTGCTGCAGACATTGAGTTGAGGGCAGGGGATATTGAGTTGCTGGATTGGCTGTTCAACAGTGAAAACATTGCCGGAGAGCGTTATAACGCAGGCGAGTTTGCGCTGGTTGAGCGGTAGAATTGGCAAGCCTGATGTACCGATAGTCAGTTAATAAATGAAGCTATCCCCTGTACTTCGTTGGGTATTATTCCAGGCAGAAATGGGGTGGTGGCTTCTGCTTTCCAGTCGCCAGTCACAGCAGCCCTTTTCTTAACCCTTTTTTGGGAGGTGTTTGTAACTGTCTGATTTTTAATGACTCGATGTCATGGTGAGAAAAGAGGATAATTTGGCGATATGGGGCAAATCTTTTTGTAAAACGGGGCGTTATGATGCTTTCTCTACTTAGGTTCACTACCGTGCAGGCAGCTTAAAAACGGATCAGGACAGCCATAACATAGTGCTGCAGTTCACTGCCGTACAGGCAGCCAAAAAACACCCATACCAATGGTTTTACGCCAGAGCAGGGTAAAACAAGGATTTTCCAATCCCCATATATAACCTCTTTCACTCATACCCCCGAATGAAATAGCACCAGGTTATGTATATCCGACGGCTCCCGGCTGATAATGCTTCGTGCTGCAAAATAATGTTGCTTTTTTGTAAACAGATTAACATGGGCATGAAATCCTGCTATGCTGGCCCTCGCGGAACCGGGCGCTTTACCCTACAGAATGAGCAAATCACCTCGCGGTGAACCTGAGAGCGTCCGGTAAGCCAATACAATGTGAGCGAGGAGAACGTCGTGCTAGAAGAATACCGTAAGCACGTTGCCGAGCGTGCTGCCCAGGGGATCGTTCCTAAACCATTAGATGCTTCCCAAATGGCCGCGCTGGTTGAACTGCTGAAAAACCCGCCAGCGGGTGAAGAAGAATTTCTGTCCGATCTGTTGATCAATCGAGTCCCGCCAGGTGTTGATGAAGCGGCCTACGTGAAAGCCGGCTTCCTGGCTGCTGTCGCCAAAGGCGAAGCGACCTCTCCTCTGGTCTCCCCTGAAAAAGCCGTAGAGCTGCTGGGTACCATGCAGGGGGGTTATAACATCCACCCGCTGATTGATGCGCTGGATGATGAAAAACTGGCCCCCATCGCGGTCAAAGCCCTGTCCCACACGCTGCTGATGTTCGACAGCTTCTACGATGTGGAAGAAAAAGCCAAAGCCGGTAACCCGCACGCTCAAAAAATCCTGCACTCCTGGGCCGATGCTGAATGGTATCTTTCCCGCCCTGAACTGGCTGAAAAAATTACCGTGACCGTTTTTAAAGTCACTGGTGAAACCAATACCGATGACCTGTCTCCCGCTCCTGATGCCTGGTCCCGTCCTGATATCCCACTGCACGCGCTGGCCATGCTGAAAAACGCCCGCGAAGGCATTGAGCCGGACGACGCTGGCAACATCGGCCCGATTAAACAGATTGAAGCTTTGCAGAAGAAAGGTTTCCCTCTGGCCTATGTCGGCGACGTGGTGGGTACGGGTTCTTCCCGTAAATCCGCTACCAACTCGGTACTGTGGTTTATGGGCGACGACATCCCTAACGTGCCGAACAAAAAAGGCGGCGGCGTGGTGCTGGGCAACAACATCGCCCCAATCTTCTTCAACACCATGGAAGATGCTGGTGCCCTGCCGATTGAAGTGGATGTGCAGAACCTGAACATGGGCGATGTCATCGACATTTATCCGTACAAAGGTGAAGTGAAGAACCATGAAACCGGCGAAGTGCTGGCGAACTTCTCACTGAAAACCGAAGTGCTGCTGGATGAAGTGCGTGCCGGTGGTCGTATCCCGCTGATCATTGGTCGCGGCCTGACTACCAAAGCGCGCGAGTCTCTGGGCCTGCCACACAGCGATGTGTTCCGTCTGGCGAAAGACGTGGCGGCAAGCACCCGTGGCTTCTCTCTGGCGCAGAAAATGGTTGGCCGTGCCTGTGGTACCGACGGCGTGCGTCCTGGCAGCTACTGCGAACCAAAAATGACTTCAGTCGGTTCTCAGGACACCACCGGTCCAATGACCCGTGATGAACTGAAAGACCTGGCGTGTCTGGGCTTCTCCGCCGATCTGGTGATGCAGTCATTCTGTCATACCGCCGCTTATCCTAAGCCGGTTGATGTGTCGACTCACCACACTCTGCCGGACTTCATTATGAATCGCGGCGGCGTTTCCCTGCGTCCGGGCGACGGTATCATCCACAGCTGGCTGAACCGTATGCTGCTGCCGGATACCGTGGGGACCGGTGGTGACTCACATACCCGTTTCCCAATCGGTATTTCCTTCCCGGCAGGTTCTGGTCTGGTGGCGTTTGCTGCTGCGACCGGCGTGATGCCATTGGATATGCCTGAGTCGGTGCTGGTGCGCTTCAAAGGAAAAATGGAGCCGGGGATCACCCTGCGCGACCTGGTTCACGCCATTCCTCTGTACGCCATCAAACAGGGCTTGCTGACCGTTGAGAAGAAAGGGAAGAAAAATATCTTCTCCGGCCGTATCCTGGAAATCGAAGGTCTGCCAGATCTGAAAGTTGAGCAGGCGTTTGAACTCTCCGATGCCTCCGCTGAACGTTCTGCTGCTGGCTGTACCATCAAGCTGGGCAAAGATCCGATCATCGAGTATCTGAATTCCAACATTGTGCTGCTGAAGTGGATGATCTCCGAAGGTTACGGCGATCGCCGTACGCTGGAGCGTCGAATCCAGGGCATGGAAAAATGGCTGGCCGAGCCTGAACTGCTGGAAGGCGATGCCGATGCGGAATACGCAGCGGTGATCGACATCGATCTGTCGGAAATCAAAGAGCCAATCCTTTGTGCGCCGAACGATCCGGACGATGCCCGCCTGCTGTCGGACGTGCAGGGCGAGAAGATCGATGAGGTCTTTATCGGTTCCTGTATGACCAACATCGGTCACTTCCGAGCGGCTGGTAAGCTGCTGGACAGCCATAAAGGCCAACTGCCAACCCGTCTGTGGGTGGCTCCGCCAACCAAGATGGATGCGGCCCAGCTGACGGAAGAGGGCTATTACAGCGTCTTCGGTAAGAGTGGTGCACGTATTGAGATCCCGGGCTGTTCACTGTGCATGGGTAACCAGGCGCGTGTGCAGGACGGCGCGACGGTAGTTTCCACCTCGACCCGTAACTTCCCGAACCGTCTTGGTACCGGTGCTAACGTCTATCTGGCATCCGCTGAACTGGCTGCGGTAGCGTCTCTGTTGGGCAAGCTGCCAACGCCGGACGAGTACCAGCAGTTTATGGCGCAGGTTGATAAGACGGCGGTGGACACCTATCGCTATCTGAACTTCGACCAGCTGAGCCAGTATACGGATAAAGCTGACGGCGTGATTTTCCAGACTGCGGTTTAAACCATGCGGGAAGATTAAGTTGATGAAAATAGCTTAATCAGGGATCGGCTGAACGATCCATGCATTTTATTGAACCGGGAAAGTTTTCTTTCCCGGTTTTTTTATGCGAATTTCTCAGCGTGGTGACCGTTTTGTCATCTCCAGGCGTTCCTGGTTTTGATACTTTTGTGGATGTGGTTGATGAAATGATGAGTACATGGAGAAAGAACCCTTTTTTAAACCGTGTTTCTAACCTATTGATTTATCGTGCTCTCTTGGGAGGTGTTCAAAAAAGGTTTTTTCCCGATTTTGGTCAAATTTCTTTTTAAAACGCTGAGTTATGAGGCAACTGCTACTGTTCACTGCCGTACAGGCAGCACACAGCGCAAAGCTGTCAGGGACGCGGCAACACCGCCTGCTTCATAGGTATCATCTAATGCCATCTGTAAGTAGACTTCGGCGTAATCCGGATCGGTTTTCAGTTCCTCAATCATGGCAGCATCATGATCGGCTGAAGGGGATGATTCTCAGAAAGCTGCCTTGATTGCTGCTTGATTATTTCTCTTCATATCCTTTCTCCTGATAAAGCTGCTTTTCCCCCGCCAGCCTGCGATAATGCGAGTCATCCCCCGGTAAATTACCGCCACTGCGCGGAAAATGCACGGTATCCGTGCGCGACAAATCAGTCAGGTCAGAGGAAAGCACCATGGAATATGAATTTTTACGAGACGTCACCGGCGGGGTGAAAGTACACATGTCGATGGGGCATGAGGCTGTAGGTCACTGGTTTAATGAAGAAGTGGATGAAAACCTGGCCCTGCTTGACGAAGTGGAAGCTGCCGTGGAAGAAGTGAAGGGCAGCGAGCGCGAGTGGCAGCGCGTCGGCCGCGAATACACGCTGTGGATGGATGAGGAAGAAGTTATTGTCCGCGCTAATCTGCTGAGCATTGAAGGCGATGAGATGGAAGAAGGAATGAGCTACTACGACGAAGAGAGCCTGTGCTTCTGCGGCGTGGAAGATTTCCTTGCCGTGATTGCTGCCTACCGCGCATTTTTGCAGGGGCGATAACGGACAGTGCGCCAGTTGAAGCGCTGCTTCCCTGCCAGTGAAGATTCAGGCTGGCGGTTTTAATCCCGCCTGGCTTGTGAGTCTTTCGCCCGTCACCGCTCGTAAGTGTCGTTTTCCGTCAGCGTTATTGCCGGTGCATCAACAGTGACCTGCTCAAAGTGCAGGTTATTGACGCCAGCAATCTTGCCAAATTCCTGCGCCTGCAAATGAACATGGCTGAAATGAAGTTTATTAATCGGGCACTCCTCCGTGCCTTCAATAAAGAAAGCACGGGAGAAATTCTGCTGCCGGGTGAGCTGGCTGGTGATATGGGAAATCATAATATTTTCTACGCGCGTCAACCCGGCCATTCCCTCCACGCCCTCGCTAAGTTTGCGCCAGTGTAAAGGTTGCTCATCGCTGAGTTGCTGGCCGTAGCTGTATTGTGGGAACCAGTTCAGCTGCAGCATAAAAGGGTAGCAGACATCCTTTAACGTCAGATGACGCACGATAATATCTCTGATAAAGCCCCCGCGATTACGGGATGATTTAATACGAAATCCTACACCGGTACCAGAGAAGTGATTATGCTCAATAATGACTCTTTCGATGCCACCAGACGTTTCGCTGCCCAGCGTAATACCAGAACCTTTATGCAGTTCGCAGTTGCGGATAATAATATCGCTCGCCGTTTTTGCCAGCTGCTGCGCTTCTGCGCCGCGTCCCGATTTAACGCAGATATTGTCATCATTGCAGGAAACGCTGCAGTTCTCGACGCGAACATGCTGACAGGAGTCGATATCAATGCCGTCGGTGCTGGGTCCAGTGGAGTTGTTCACTGCCACATTCTGCAATAAAACCTGAGTTGAGTAGCACAGATGGATATTCCAGAAGCCGGATTCCCGCGAAGTAAACTCACTCAGCTCTATCGCTTCACTCTGATAAACCACCACATTTCGCGGGCGCTCGCATTCGTAATCGACCACCCAGCGCAACCCTTTTTGGCTGTACTGCGCCAGCATGCCGCCGTTTTCATCATCGCCCCAGAATTTATGCCACCAGAAGGCACCTTGTCCGTCGAGGGTACCTGCTCCGGTCACTTTTACGTTACGGCACTGATTGATATTGAGGATCCCCGCAGGCCAGGGCATCTCAATACCGGCGACACGAGTAGGTATTCTGCGGTAGTCCTCCAACCTCTGGCTGCCCAGTAACACCGCGTTTTCAGCCAGTTCCAGCGTCAGATCGCTTTTCAGAAACAGGGAACCAGTCAGAAAACGTCCCGCAGGAATAAATACGGTATCGCCTGAAGAGGCCCGATCGATAGCATCTTGTATTGCCAGAGTGGCGAGAGTGACACCGTCCGGAACAGCACCGAAATCTGAAATGTTTAAAATCGCCATTTATCCTGCCCTCAGGTACGAATCGAAAAGGATTAACGTTATCAAACTATCATCCATAAACGGCCGTATTATTGTTTCAGGTCAGGTATTTTAGCGTACTGATAAGCGGGGGAAAACGGATGAATTATGTGCTCTGCAGCCCTGGTCTGTCCCAGGGTGTGCTGATTTAAAAAAGAGTTTCTGTCTATAAAGAAGCGCCCCCGCAAAGTACCAACTCCTGTCCTGTCATTGCTCCGGCAGCGGGTGACAGCAGATAGCTCACCAGTCCGGCCACTTCCTCCGGCTGAATATAGCGTCCAATGGGAGGCAGCTTCGGCGGCGAGCTTTCCCTGCCCGGCATATTGAGCATTGGCGTGGCGGTGGCCCCCGGCGCGACGATATTGGCGGTGATACCTCGTGAAGCCAGCTCTGCTGCCCAGCTTCGCACCATGCCTTTCATGGCCGATTTTGTGGCAACGTACTGGCTGCGGCCTGCCGCCCCGGTTGACGTCCGGCTGCCGAGCAGCACAATCCGGCCTCCTTCTGACATCGCCGGAGCAAAAGTGTTGGCCAGGCACTCCGCCACGGTGATATGCAGATGCCACAGCTGACGGCTGACCTCCTCATCCAGCTCACCCAGTGGCGCAGCCTTCATCATTCCGGCAGCATGCACAATCGCCTGAGGGGCTTCCATGCCTGCCAGCACACTACCTGGCTGCTGGCGATCGTTCAGATCGACCGACAGCGAGGTAAAGGCCGGATGGTTGCGTTCGATCCTTCTCCGGCTCAGGCCGGTTACCTGCCAGCCATCAGCCAGCAGGCGTTCCACCACCGCCTCACCAATCCCTGAGCTGGCCCCGGTGACCAGTGCCTGGCCCATTCTCATTGTGTCACCCACTCTTCATTCACACAGACGTATTTGATCGCCTGACGATACCAGGTATAAGCGATGTGCAGCTCGCCATTCACGCCCTGTTTGATACTGGGATAGGAGAACTCGCGGTTGAGCTTCTGCTGCGAGTTATTGGTCATGCAGTAGCCGTCGCCCTCGTCGAGGTTGCGCTTCCACGGCCAGCTTTTGCCGCCATCTTTTGAAATCGCCAGCGTCATTGGGGCACGCGGTGCGCCCCATAAGGCTGTTTTACCGGTACGCACCACTGGCTCAGCGGCAACGGCAACATCCTCATCTTCATCCTCAATCTCGTCATACAGCGACAAACGGCGCTCGCTGGCACCTTCGGCGCTCATGGCATTATAAACCAGCGCCAGATCGCCATTCGCCAGCGTGGTCACCTGAATGGACGAATTGTTATTTGGCAGGTCAGTTGGCTGCGGCGCTGACCAGCTTTCACCGTTAACTTCCGAGCGGCTGAGGTAGATATGATCCGCCCAGCGGCTGCGATACAGCGCCAGCAGCGAGCCATCCTGCAGTAGTGTGATATTCATATGCACACAGCCGGTGCTGTCCGGCACGATCACGTCGCGCCAGCTCCTGCCCTGGTCGGCAGAGATTTTCACCACGCTGGTGTCGTTATTGCCGACCCATTTTTCACCGGGCTTCGTGGTGCAGTAAAACACAGGAAGCAGCCAGTTGCCGTTCGGCACCACCACCACCGGCTGGCGGATAAAGGTGCCGGGACGATCCAGCAGGGTGGCAATCGGCCCCCAGCTTTTACCCAGATCCTTCGACTGGCGATAGCGCACAATAGCGGTGTCCTGATTGCCGGATTTCTGCGCGGTGTACATCAGCCAGAGCACGTTATCCGGGGCCAGAAACAGCACCGGATTCTGCTCCGATCGGCTGCTGTCTTCCGACAATTTTTGCGGTTCACTCCAGCGCTGGCTGCCTTTTGCCAGCCGTGAGCACCAGATGGAGATATCGGCAATCCCCTCCTGAGTGCCACCAAACCAGCAGCAGAGCAGGTCGCTATCCGGCAGCGGCAGCAGATTGGCCGCGTGATTCTGTGGGCAGGCAGAGGGCAGCATCGCCACCTGTAGCTGGCTGTCGTTTTCGGCCGGATGAACCAGGCCATTGCGATCCACGGTCACTGTTTCCTTCATATTACGCTCCACTCTTTTGCAGACTGTTTTTGGTTTGCTTACTGCTTTCACGACGTGGGATCAGATGGTCAATGACCATAATCACCGCCGGAGTAATCAGTGCGATATACATGTTGTTGATGCCGAACGGGTCACCGAGCACGAACCACACCGAGGTCACCACGCAGGCACCAATCAGCCCCCAGTTGGCTCCTCTGGCGCTTTTAAACATCGGCAGGTAGAAAGCGATGATCGCCACCACGGAAATCGACAGGCGGATAGCGCGTGTGAAGAAAGAGAGCTTCAGCACTTCCGGTACGAACAGCACGAAGACCAATGGGGCAAAGCCGATGACCAGCGACAGCAGACGTGTCATTTTGAACTCGCGCTCTGGCGTCGGGTTACGGTAGGGCACGTAGAAGTCTTTGACGATCAGCGAGGCAATCGCCAGCGCCACCGTGCCCACGCTGACGAAGATCGAGGCGACCAGCGAGGTGGTGACGATCCCGGCCAGCCACGGGCTCATATCCTGCAGGAACACCGGCAGGGCGTAGAGGCTGTTGATCTCCGGATGGAGGTACTTCGCCGCCACGCCAATCGCCGCGATGGCAAGGCCAATCGGCAGGCAGAAAAAGAAGGCCACCCAGGTCGCGCGTCGGGCCGCGGCAGGCGTTTTGGTCGAACAGATCGCCTGAATCACAAACTGGGTACAGAAGATCGACCCGATAGTCCCGATCAGCCAGGCGACAATGGTGCTGGCCCCCACATGGCCGTCCCAGGTCCAGTAGAAGTCCGGCATTTTCTGCACCATCGGCGTGATGCCGCCGGTCATCTTCAGCGCCACGCCCAGGATAATCAGGATCCCCACGTACTTCAGGCCGCTGTGCAGCATGGTCACCCAGGCCATCCCCTTCATGCCGCCAAAGGCAAAATAGAAGGTGCTGACAATGGCGGTGATAAAGGCTGCCACCGGCAGGTTCACTTTCAGCACGGTGGAGATAGCCGCCGCGCCGCTGACGTAGTTACCGACGTTCACCAGCAGCAGGGCATAAATCATAATGATCGAGATAATGTTTTTGGTGGTACTACCGTACTTCTCGGCAATCGCCCCGGAGATGGTGATTTTGCCGGTGTTGTAGATGCGCTTCACCAGCAGCAGCCCGAAAATCGGGAAGCCAATAGCCGCCCCGATCACCGACCAGGAAGCGGCAAAACCACTCTCGAAAGCGGCCTGTGCAGTGCCGACGGTGGATTTGGCACCGATGTATTCAGACATCAGCATGATGCCGACGATAAAGGCGGGCATGGCCCTTGCGCCTTCCATAAAATCGCCGGAACTTTTACTGCGTAACCGGTAAGTCAGCCAGGTGGTAAAAAGAATATAGGCCAGCACCATCCCAACGATGATCAGCGTGCCTTCAGAGGAGAACTCTTTCATAGTGATGCCTCACAATGAGTCAAAACGCGCCGACCTTCTGGTTCTGTTCGCGCCGTGTAGGGTTAAAGGAGTTTCAGACGGTGGCTATCGGCGTGGCGGGAGAACCCACTGCGCCGGGCAGCCTTAGTGGTGGTGCTGTTAATAAAAATGCGTGGCGCTGGTGGGCGCTCAGCCAGTCGGCCAGTTCGCTCATATGCCAGAGTTCGCCCAGGTAAACGCCCAGCCGGAACAGGCAAAGTTCATGCAGCGGGTGTGAAGGGTAGAACTCGTTGTTGAGCGGCTGGGCAGGCAGGATTTCAACCGCCGGGTTATCGGCCAGCAGGGCGACAACGCCGCTGTCGATCACCCACTGGCGCAGTTCAGGATCGCTGCCGTTCAGCCCGGCGAAATGTGAATTCAGGTACGTCATATCGGGTTTGCCAGCCATCTGGTAAATGGCTTCGTCCATGCCGGTGCGAAAGCAGACCAGGTCGCCCTGACGGATCTCAATGCCTTCTTCATCGAGGATCTGGCGCAGATGCTGGTAGCCAAAAGCAAAGCGCTCAATACCAAAATATTTTTTGATATCAATCATTACCGCACGGCCCTGGATGCCGTGCTTTGCCATATTCTCGATGCCCAATGCCTTCGCGCCGAGATGACTGCCATGCGAACAGCCACAGCCGCCGCGATAGTCCGTTTCGCCGACGATGTCTTTTCCGGCGCGATAGCCGTTATAAAACACCATCTCCGGCTCGCCGTTGCCCGCCACGTCAAACCACTGCCCCATATGTGCCAGACTGTCCCACTGGGTGGAATACTGCAGGGCGAGAGTGACCGCATCGTCGCAAATCACATCGGTCAGACGCGCGTCATCTCTGGAGAGTGGATAGGTCATATTGGCATTCTCGCCGCGCCGGGTGGCTGCCAGCTGTGGTGGTGGCCGACGTGGGTTCATGGCCGTTCCGCCAGGCAGATCCAGCGGCAAACTCAGGCAGAAGGTCTGCCCGGTCTGCACCTCGGCAATGCCTTCTCTGACCTTTTGTGGCGTCAGCAGATTCAGCCGTCCCAACTGATCGTCCGGGCCAAAGTCGCCCCAGGTGGCGTGTTCAGGGCGCTGTTTCCAGCGGGGTGCAGTGGTCATCAGGCTTTTCCTCCGGCGGTATTGAGCTGCATTGGCGTCACGCGCGGCAGCCAGAAGCCGTAAATCAGCGCGCCCAGCAGGCCGACAATCCCTGCCAGTATCAGCGGGATCACGAATGAGTGGGTGAACTGCATCAGCACGCCAATCAGGATCGGTGAAATGATGCCGGCAAGGTTGGCCGCCATATTCTGAATGCCGCCGATGGTGGCGACATTGGCGCGGTTAGGGGCAACGTCTGAAGGCAGTGCCCACAGCGCTGCAGAAGCAAAAGTGGCGGCGAAGTTGGCAAAGCATAGCGCGCTCAGGGCCAGCGTCACGGTCGGCGAGAAGGCCGCCAGGCCAATCACCGCGCTGCCCAGCATGCCACCGACCAGCGGAATTTTACGCGCCACGGTCAGCGAGACGCCGTGACGGACCAGACTGTCGGAAAGCAGGCCGCCGCACCAGCCGCCGACAATGGCGGCAATGCCGGGCAGCATGCCGAGAAGGCCGAACTTCATCAGCGACAGATGGAAGGTTTCAACCAGGTAAGTGGGAAACCAGGTGAAGAAGAAGTAGGAGACGAAGTTAATGCAGAAGAAACCGGCCATCATCGCCTGCACGGTACGCTGGGCGAGCAGCTGACGGATGCTCATCGGCTCACCGGTCTGCGGATCCTGATTCGCTTCAATGAATTCCACCTCTGCGGCAGATACGGTTTTGTGCTCGCGGGGATCGCGGTACCAGATATACCAGCCCACCGCCCAGATCACGGCGACCAGACCGGAGATCACAAAAGTCATGCGCCAGCCGACCAGCGCGATCAGGAAGGAGATAATCGGGATTGCCAGCGTGCCGCCAATCTTGCTGCCGTTGTTAAACGTGGCGGCGGCGAAGCTGCGTTCCTGACGAGGGAACCAGCGCGTGACCGTTGAGGAGCTGGCAGGATAGCTGGGCGCTTCCACCGCGCCGAGCACAAAGCGGAAGCCGACCAGCGCGGTTAAGCCGTTCGCCAGGCCGCACGCTGCGGTGGCAAGGCCCCAACCGAGGCTGCTGACCGCGAAGGTGATCCGTGGCCCGAGCTTATCGACCAGCCAGCCGCCCGGCAGCTGGAACAGCACGTAACTCCAGAAAAACGCCGAGAGCAGCAGGCCGCTGTCGGTGCTGGATAACTGGAGATCGTGCGACATAAACGGGATCGCCACGCTCATCGCGGCACGATCGACGTAGTTAATCGCAATACCAAACGAGAGAACGGTAAGGATCACAAACCGCATCTTCCCGCTGGCTCTCTTTTCACCTGCGTTGGCAATCACAGCATTATCATGAGAATTGATCGACATGATCGGCTCCGGAACAGAGTTTTTTTATAGTTTTAAGGCGATAAGGCCCCCGTCACACCGCATTACTGGGGCGCGATCCGGCAGGCCGCAGGGTTATGCCCGGCCCACAGACATCTGGTGCGCCGGGGCTTTTTCTTCGTCGGAAATGGGCTCGACTTTGCCCATCAGGAACAGGTAGTTGAGGATGCCGATCACCACCAGAATGGCGGAGAAAACCAGCGCCCAGGTGAAAGAACCGGTAGCGGCAACGATGGCACCGGTGACAATCGGACCGACTGCGCCACCGAGGTTAGAGACGGTATTTTGCAACCCGGCCACAATGGAGACGCTGTTTTTCGGTGCCACGTCGCCGGGCAGCGCCCAGACCTGGGAAGCAGCCACGGTGGTGCCGGATTTCGCCACGCACAGCAGGAACACGGTCATAAATACCGAGTCAGTAAACGGTGCGAAGCCAATGCACAGCGCCATCAGCAGGCCGATGGTCAGGAACAGCTTGCGGGTGGCGGTCAGTGACAGCACTTTCTTGTGCACCATACGATCCGAGGCCCAGCCAGCCACCACTTCGATGATCATTCCGCACAGCAGGGGCAGGGCGGCGATCATCCCCATCTTGATGAAATCCATCCCTTTTTCTTTCACCAGATAGGTCGGCAGCCAGGTGATAAAGAAATAGGAGGTGTAGTTAATGGTAAAGAAGCCGATGCACATCGCCCAGATGTTGCGATAGCGCAGCAGCTTGTACCACTTCATCGGCCGTACACCTTTATCGCCGTGCTTGCGGGCCTGGCCTTCACGGATCAGGCTGATTTCGTGTTTACTGATGTAGTTGTGATCTTCCGGATTCTCGGCATAGATAAAATACCAGACGATCACCCACAGCAGGCCGACGCTGCCGATGATCAGGAAGGTCAGACGCCAGTCGAACATGTAGATCATCCAGACGATCAGCGGCATCGCCACCGCGCCACCGAACTTCGAGGCGCTGTCGAACAGGCCGGAAACGGTGGCTCGTTCTTTGTCCGGGAACCAGCGGGCGGTGATCCCGGCGTTGCTGGGGTAGGCTGCCGCTTCCCCGACGCCTAACGCCAGGCGCAGGGCCAGCAGGGATTTAAAACCGGTTGCCAGCCCCATCACCGAAGTGGCGATGGACCACCAGGCAACGGCCAGTCCCAGCCCCTTTTTCTGGCCGAAACGATCGGCGAACCAGCCCGCCGGGATCTGCAGCAGCGAGTAAGACCAGAAGAACGCCGCCATGATGAAGCCCATCATTTCTGGGTTCAGCTTCAGCTCGTCGATCAGGTGCGGAGCCGCCGCCGACAGCACGGTGCGGTCAATATAGTTAATGGCGATTGCCAGCCACATCAGGCCTGCAATCCACCAGCGGATACGGGTATTACCAGCAGGAATGTTCATAGTCTTAGCCCGGTACAGAGGTTGTTATTCGCTGGATCGTGGTCCAGCTTTGTTAAACGGGGCGGGAACGACGCCCCGGGCCTGATTACAGTGAATTCATCACATTGACGGGTCGTTGCTGCTCTTTCACACACTGAATAATTTGCTGCACACAGCGCTCGCCGATGGCGCTGATCGCCCCGTCGGTGTAGCCCGCGATGTGTGAGGTGGGGATAAAATTATTCAGCGAGAACAGGGGATGCGTCTCCAGCGGTTCATGATCAAAGACGTCTGCGGCTGCTCCGGCAATCACATTGTCGGACAGGGCGTTAAACAGATCGGCTTCATTCACCACGCCACCGCGTGAGACGTTTATCAGAAAGGCCGATTTCTTCATCCTCGCGATTCTGGCAGCATTAAACAGGTTGCGGGTTTCATCGGTCAGCGGTGTATGCAGAGTGATAAAGTCACACTGCTCCGTCAGCCGATCCAGGCTGACAAACTCAATATTGTGCTCATCGGCAAATTTCTGGTCGGGATAGAAATCAAACGCCAGCACGCGCATGTTGAAGCCGCTGGCACGCAGGGCGACCTGCTTACCGATATTGCCGAGGCCGATAATGCCCAGCGTTTTGCCGTACACATCGGTGGCGAAAATGCGTGGCCACTGCCCGGCACGGGTTTCCACTGCGGCCGTTGTCACCTGACGTGCCGCATTGAGGATCAGTGCAAAAGCGAAGTCGGCCACGGCATGTTTGTTGGCATCCGGCACGTTGGTCACAAAGATACCGCGGGCTTTAGTGGCGTTCAGATCGATATTGTCGACGCCCACGCCGTGCTTGCAGACAATCTTCAGCTGCGGTGCCAGCGCGAGTAATTCTTCATTTACGTCGGTAAAAGCTACGATCATCGCAACCGTCTCTGCCAGGTGCGGCTGCAGCGCGGTCAGCGGCGCATCGGCAGGCAGTGTGACCAGCTCAAAACCCTGCTGGCGCAGCGTGTCGATCGGCTGGGCATCGTATTTGGCGAATGAGGGAGAAGTACAAATCACTTTCATCTTGCGTATCCTGGTATCAAAGCAGGCGGCACCGCAGCGCCGCCGCAAAATCAGTGAGTGTATTGATTGACGATCTGGCGAATGCGTTGCTCTTCTTCGGCGCTGAAGCGCACTGCATAGCGGCTTTCGCCCACGTCATGGCCTATCAGCGAGACGGCTTTTTTCACCGCCGCAGGCGAGAAGCCTACGCTGTAAAGATCGGTACGCAGGCCGGTGACGTTTTCCTGTGCCTTGTGCGAACCAGCGATATCACCCGCGTGGAAGTGCGCCCAGATGGCATTGATTTCATTCGGTGCCACGTTAGCCAGCCCGGAGATGCAGGCAGAGCAGCCATCAACAAAGCCCTGATGGATCAGGGAGTCTGGGCCGTTCAGCACGTCAAAATTATCAATGCCTTCCGCCGCTTTCAGGAAGCCGCTCAGGCTCTCGTAGCTGCCCGCGCTGTCCTTGATGCCGACAATGTTCGGGTGAGCGGCCAGCTTGCGCACCGTCTCCGGTTGCAGCGTGTTGCCTGTGCGTGCCGGAATGTTATAGAGGAAGACCGGCACGTCCAGCGCATCGGCGACTTCTTCGTAATGGGCGATCAACTCTTCCTGCTTCAGCGGAACGAACCAGGGAGTGATCACCGAAACGGCATCCACGCCCAGAGCCGCAATTTGCTTGCCGAGGCGAATGGTTTCACGGGTGGAGATCTCGCCAATGTGCGCGACCACGTGCGCTTTGCCTGCCACTTCTTCCATGCAGGTTTTCGCCACGGCCAGCTTCTCTTCGGCGTTCAGCACGAAGAACTCGCCGTTGGTGCCGCCGCAGAAAATGCCGTTACCGGCTGCCAGCTGACGCTGGATCTGCACGCGCATGGCCGCTTCGTTATAGTCGCCATCTTTAGTGAACGGCGTGACGATGGCGGTCAGTACGCCGGTGATTTTTTTGTTCATGGTGTCCTCTTAATCTGTTAGTGATTCTGTGCCGGGAACAGCGCCAGATAGACGTCGCGGACATCATTTGCGCTGACCGGGGCAGGAACGTTTTTCATCAGGCGCTGTACGTCCAGCGCGGCTTCGACGAGATAGGGCAGGTGATCTGAGCCGATGCCAAGTTCATCCAGGCTGGCGGGCAGCTTCAGGCGCTTCACCAGCGCGGAGAAATAGTCGACCAGCGCCACGGATTTCTGTTCTTCGCTCAGTGACGGATCCGCATCCGGCAGCAGGTCATAGGCCTGAGCAAATTTGCTCACCGCAGCCGGGCGCACAAACCGCATGCACGGAGCCAGCAGGATGGCATTCGCCACGCCGTGGGGAATGTGGTACTTGCCGCCGAGCGGATAGGACATGGCATGAACCAGGTGCGTACCGGCATGAGCAATCGCCGCGCCGCCGTAATAAGAGGCCCAGAGCATGTCGAGGCGGGCTGCCAGGTTGCCAGGTTCTGCTACGGCAATTTCCAGGCTGGTAAACAGTTTTTTCAGGCCAATCAGCGCATAGTTATCGCTTACCGGATTCGAAACGGTGGCGGTGAAGCACTCAATCAGATGGCAAAGCGCGTCAATACCGGTAGAGGAGGCGATGTGTGCAGGCATGCTGGTGGTCAGTTCCGGAGCCAGCACCACATAGTCTGGCAGCATCACCGGGGAGATAATGCCGACCTTGGTCTCTTTCTCCGGAATGGCCAGAATAGCGTTTGGCGTGGCTTCTGAGCCGGTGCCTGCGGTAGTCGGGATCAGCAGTGAAGCGGTGCGGCGCTGTGGCTTTTCGCCTTTCAGCAGCGCTTCCAGCGTTGGCGCATTCTCCATGCAGAGCACCGACAGCAGTTTAGCGACATCCAGCACGCTGCCGCCGCCGACGCCAATCACCAGATCCACACCGTCGGTATCCAGCGTTGCTGTAATCGCGGCCACATCGTGCTGGCTTGGCTCTGGCGGCACGGAGTCAACCATGGTCACTGCCTGAACCTTACTGCCAATTTGCTTAATCAGCGTCTGCACCGCTGGAATGCCAGCGATGTTCTTATCGGTCACCAGCAGGACGTGCTGGACGCCGTGCAGCAGATAGCCAATGTCATTGAGAGTCTGGTAGCCACTGATTACGGTGCTGTTGATATTCATTCGCCTTACCTTATGCCTTGCCGTCGTCAAATTGATTATATTTCGTCATTTTCCCGCCAGAATGCGCGAGCTGTGCCTAATTTTATAGGATAAATTGATTTCGATTAATTTGATCTTGCTCACATATAATCAATCATGATTGAATATAATCATATTCAGCGGAGGCCATCGGCTTCCCTTCTTTTCAGCAGGAGACGAGATGACGCGCAATCAGTGGAAGCAGCCTGTACTGGCTATCGCCGACGACTTTACCGGGGCTAACGATGCCGGTAGCGGTCTGGCCAGAGCAGGTGCGCGGGTCAACGTACTGTTTGATGTGGCGGCGGAAGTGGCAGATGTGCAGGCGGATGTATGGGTAATCAGCACCGACAGCCGGGCAGTCAGCGCGGAGATAGCGGCACAGCGTACCCGACTGGCGGTTGAACGCTGGGCGGAGAAAGTTCGTGACGGCTGGATATTTAAGAAGATGGATTCAACGCTGCGCGGCAATCCGGGCGCAGAGACAGAAGCAGCCTTACTGGCAAGCGGAGCCGCTGCGGCGCTGGTGGTGCCTGCGGTGCCGAAACTGGGCAGAACCACGCGGGAAGGTCTGTGCTACATCCACGATCGCCTGCTGACGGCGACAGAGTACGCCAGCGATCCTAAAACGCCGGTGAGTAACGCCAGCGTGCTGGCGCGGCTGCAGGAACAAATTGAGCTGAAGGCTGGGCTGTTGCCGCTTTCTACGGTACGCAAACCGGATCTGGCTGCCAGCATGGCTGCGGCCATAGCTGAAGGACAGCGGCTGATCGTGGTGGATGCCGAAACCGATGAGGATCTGCTGCACATCATGCGTGCGGCTGCGGCGTTACCGGCCAGGCCACTGCTCGCCGGGGCTTCCGGACTCAGTGATGCACTGAGCGACCTGCTGACGGAAAGTGATGAGGCCAAAGCCTCTTTATCCGCGTCGCTGAGTCCTCAGTCTACAGTGCTGGCGGTGGTCGGCTCGATGAGCGAAATTGCCCGGCAGCAGATTTCCCGGTTGCAGCAACGCTATCCGCTGCAGCTGATTGACGTCAGCATTCAGCAAATTTTCAACGGCGAGGGTGCAGATGCGCCATGGCGGCAACAGGCAATCAACGCGCTGCAACAGGGGCAGCACTGCGTGATTCGCACCTGTCAGCAGGCGAGCCAGCGCGAGGAAATTGACGCGCTCTGTGCGCAGTATGGCCTGACCCGCCAGCAGCTGGGCGAACAGATTTGCGCTTTCCTGGCCGGGCTGACCCGCGATGTCCTCAGCGACGTGCAGCCTGCCGGGCTGTATCTCTCCGGCGGAGACGTGGCGATTGCGGTGGCGCGAGGCCTGGGGGCTGAAGGGTTCAGGATTATGGGGCAGGTGGCGGGCTGTGTGCCCTGGGGCCAGCTGCTGAAGAGCAAAAACGACCTGCTGGTGCTTACCAAGGCTGGCGGTTTTGGTGATGAAAACACCCTGGTAGAAGTTTTTCGTTTTATTGAGGAGAAGGCTGGTGAGTAAAATTATTGCGGTTACCATGGGCGATCCGGCGGGTATTGGCCCGGAAATTATCATCAAATCCCTGGCGGAGGGAGAGCTGTCAGGTGCACCTGCAGTGGTGGTGGGCTGCGCCAGTACGCTGCAACGCATTATAGGCATGGGCATCACACCACAGGCTGAGCTGCGGGTGCTGAACAACGTGGCTGACGCGCACTTCGCGCCGGGCATTATCAATATCATCGACGAGCCGCTGGCTAACCCACAGGCGCTGAAGCCGGGCGTGGTGCAGGTTGAGGCAGGTGACCTGGCTTACCGCTGCGTGAAAAAGGCCACTGAGCTGGCGATGGCGGGCGAGGTACATGCCATTGCCACCGCGCCGCTGAATAAAGAAGCGCTGCATTCGGCAGGGCATCTGTATCCCGGCCACACGGAGCTGCTGGCGAAACTCACTGACAGTAAAGATTACGCGATGGTGTTGTACACCGATCGGCTGAAGGTGATCCACGTGACCACCCATATCGCCCTGCGTAAGTTCCTCGATACGCTGAACCGTGAGCGCGTGGAGACGGTCATTGGCATGGCAGAAACCTTCCTGCGTCGTGTTGGTTTTGATAATCCACGCATTGCGGTGGCCGGGGTTAACCCTCATGCCGGAGAAAATGGCCTGTTTGGTGACGAAGAAATTAAAATCGTCGGCCCTTCCGTCCAGGCTATGAAAGCGGAAGGCCTGAACGTCTTCGGCCCGTGCCCGCCGGACACGGTTTTCCTGCAGTGCTATGAAGGCCAGTACGATATTGTGGTGGCGATGTATCACGACCAGGGACACATTCCGCTGAAGCTGCTCGGCTTCTACGACGGGGTGAATATCACAGCCGGACTGCCGTTTATCCGCACTTCTGCCGACCACGGAACGGCATTTGATATTGCCTGGACAGGTAAAGCGAAGTCTGAGAGCATGGCGATCTCCATCCAGTTAGCGATGCAGCTCGCATAAGGAAATATGAAGGGACAAAGTCGCCTCGACCAGATTATGGACTATCTGAAAAGCCATAATCTGGTGACCGTCGATCAGCTGGTGGCTGCGATTTCAGCGTCACCGGCGACTATCCGGCGGGATTTGATCAAGCTCGATCAGGAAGGGGTTATCAGCCGGTCGCACGGCGGGGTGACCCTCAACCGTTTTATCCCTGCTCAGCCGACCACGCTGGAGAAAATGCAGCGCAACCTCGCTGAGAAGCAGGCCATTGCCCGGGCGGCAGCCAGTATGGTCAGCTCAGGTGATTCGGTGGTGCTGGACGCGGGTACCACGATGATGGAACTGGCCCGACAGCTGACGCATCTTCAGTTGCGGGTGATCACCGCCGATCTGCATATCGCGCTGTTTCTGTCTGAATTTAAACAGATTGAGGTGACGATTATTGGCGGACGGATTGATGATTCCAGCCAGTCCTGTATTGGCGACCATGGCCGCAGGCTGCTGAGGAATCTCTATCCCGACGTGGCGTTTGTCAGCTGCAACTCCTGGAGTCTGGAGAAGGGCATCACCACGCCGACCGAAGAGAAAGCCGGTCTGAAAGAGGATCTGCTGGCCAATGCGCGACGCCGGGTTCTGCTGGCCGACAGCAGCAAATACGGCTCCTGGTCACTGTTCTGCGCCACGCCGTTGCAGAACCTGACCGATATCGTCACCGACAGCCACCTGAGTGATGACGTATACCACGAATTGTGCGGGCAACCCTTCGACCTCCAGCTGACCCAATCCTGAAGCACAAATAAAAACGGGCGACCCTGAGGTCACCCGATAATCACCGTTGATTATCTTACGGCGCGACGGACGGAATGTTGCGTCCGTAGTAAATCTCACGCATCTCTTTCCACAGCAGATCGGTAATGCGTTTGTGCTCCTGCTGGCTCAAATCTTCCGGTCTGGTGTTGAACAGGTAGTGTTTCAGATCGAACTCTTTCAGCAGCATCTTGGTGTGGAAGATATTCTCCTGGTAGACGTTCACATCCATCATGTCGTACATCGACTTCATGTCTTCGGACATAAAGTTCTGGATCGAATTGATCTGATGGTCGATGTAGTGCTTAACACCGTTAATGTCGCGGGTAAAACCGCGCACGCGATAGTCGATGGTGACGATATCGGATTCAAGCTGGTGGATCAGATAGTTCAGCGCTTTCAGCGGAGAGATCACGCCACAGGTCGACACTTCGATATCGGCGCGGAAGGTACACAGGCCGCCTTCAGGGTGGCTTTCCGGGTAGGTATGCACGCAGATATGGCTCTTATCCAGGTGCGCAACCACGGAATTTGGCAGCGGACCAGGGTGCTCAGAGTTATCGATATCTTTCGGATCGATCGGCTCTTCGCTGACCAGGATCGTCACGCTGGCGCCCTGAGGCTCATAGTCCTGGCGGGCGATATTCAGCACGTTAGCGCCGATAATCGAACAGGTTTCGCTGAGGATCTCCGTCAGGCGGTTGGCATTGTACTGCTCATCAATGTACGCAATGTAGCCGTCACGCTCCGCATCGGTATTGGCGTAACAGATATCGTAGATACAAAAACTCAGGCTTTTCGTCAGATTATTGAAGCCATGTAGTTTTATTTTTTGCAATTTAGTTCACCCCCTTAAGATGGCCGGTCATTCGGCCAGCGCATTCAACAGATATTGCGGCAGGGCAAAGCTGCCAGTGTGGATCGCCGGATTGTAGTATCGACACTGCAGACCTGCCGCGTCAAAACGCGCCTGTAGAGTGGCGGTATCCAACTGACGCAGCGCCGGGTTGTCGCTGGCCCAGGCAAAGGTCATGATGCCACCGTAATAGGTGGGGATCGCTGCCTGGTAGAAGCTGACGTCGCCAAAATAGTGGCTCAGCTTGCGATGGCTGTTGACAGCTTCATCCTGCTGCAGGAAGCACACGCCATTTTGCGCTACAAAGATGCCATTTTCATTAAGGCAGCGGCGGCAGCCTTGATAAAACTCTGAGGTGAACAGGCTTTCGCCCGGACCGATGGGATCGGTGCAGTCAGAGATAATGACGTCAAACTTGTCGGCACACTCACGGACGAAGTTAACGCCATCGTCAATCACCAGATTGAAACGAGGATCTTCATAAGCGCCAGCGCTGTGGTTTGGCAGGTACTGCTTACAGAAGGTCACCACGCCCGCATCGATTTCCACCATAGTGATGTGTTCGATGTTTTTATGACGGCTGACTTCACGCAGCATGGCACCGTCGCCACCGCCGATAATCAACACCCGCTTAGCCGCACCGTGGGCCAGCAGCGGAACGTGCGTCATCATCTCATGATAGATAAACTCATCGCGCTCGGTGGTCTGCACCACGCCGTCAAGTGCCATCACGCGGCCTAAGGCGGCGTTTTCAAAGATGATCAGATCCTGATGTCCGGTCTGCTCACGGTACAGTACTTTGTCGACAGAAAAATACTGTCCGAAACCGGCATGAAGCGTTTCATACCACATTTCTTTTTCGGCCATGATAGGGTTCTCTTGGTCAAAACTGCCACGAAAAATGGGCGCGATATAATAGCTAACTATGACCGTGGTTGCACGGTCAAATTATCAGCAGGAAAGGAGGCTGGGACGGGGATTATTTCACGTAGGCGAGCAGACTCAGGGAATCCCGGGCCAGTGATTTGCACTTCATGTCGTTAGGGACGGCGATGCCGCTGAGATCTTTGTAGCTGTCTTCGCCCAGCGACTTCATGTTGTAGCTGTTGTAGTTGCTCAGATCCCAGCGATTCTGCTGGGCAAAGAACACCAGCGCCCGGCGGATCTGACCGTCCGGTAAATCCTGGTAGCCACAGTCATTCTTAAGATAAACAAACACAGCGGTCAGATCCGCCAGATCTTCCGCTTCCGACTCGCTAAGCGCAAAACTTGTCGACGAGAAGCCAAACAGACCCAGTAACAACAGAGCCTTGATGCTTTTCTTCATAATTGTTCTCAACCGATTGCAATAGCCTGACGTTAGCACAGTTATTGGCAGGCTACAGTCAATTTTGCCAGGGAAATGTCCGGATCTGATGATTTTCTTGTTCCCGGGGAAACAACGCGGCTCAGAAACTTGACCTTCCCTGAGGGGCAGGGTAAAGGAAATATTCCCACGTCTCTTAGTGTCTACTCTGTCACCTTTTAACGCCTGCCATCACTGGATCCCCGCCATCTTAAATTCTACCTTTGTCTACTGGCGTTGCAGGAAATCAACCTGTAACTGGGGGCCTCTTACGGGGGTTTTTTCAGCAGATAAGGAGATAGGGATATGCCGTTAACCGCCCGCCCGGCTGGCGAACGGCAATGACTCCATGATGACGGCGGTTGCTGCCGCCCTGGTCGCGCCGCTCATTGGGCTGGCCGGTGCGGACGGTTTTGGCATTCATTTTTATGAACAGTCCAGCGCGGGCAAAACCACCACGGCTAATGTTGCCACCAGCCTTTACGGGCACCCCGATTTACTGTGCCTCACGTGTTACGGTACCGCGCTGGGGCTGGTGAACGAGGCCGCCGCCCATAACGACGCGCTGATGCCGCCGGACTACGGCGAACAGGTTCACCGGGTGGCGGCGCGGTTTGCCTTACTGGAAGCGGCGTTACTGCTGGGGCAGGTGATTACCGGCTGGGATACGCAGACGTGCCGGGATGCCATTCAGCACAGTTATAACGCCTGGCTGGGCGCGTTTGGCACGGGCAACAAGGAGAGAGAACAGGTTATCGGGCAGGCCGTGGCGTTTCTGAATGCGCATGGTCAGGGACGTTTCGCGCCCGTTCAGTATGACCCGAGGGATTTACCCATCCATGAACTCTATGGCTACAGGGACGCGGGAGAACCTTACGACGCGCCGTTGTTGTTTTACGTGCTTCCCAACCCGTTTAAAGAGCAGGTGGCGAAAGGTTTTAATAAAGACTCTGCTGCCAGAATCCTTCACGAAGCCGGAATGCTGAAAAAGCCCGCCAGCGGCAAGGGCTGGCAGACCAGAACGCCCAGGCTCAAGCACCTCAACGACGCCCGACAGTGGACTTACTGCCTTTCCTTCCCTGATGAAGGTAACGAACCGGAATAACTCTCACACGCGAGGGATAAACGGTTATCCCGTTTATCCCAGCATAATACACTAATGGTTTATTTATTGTTATTTATGAAAAAAACAAACAATTCCCGGGATAACTCAGGGATAAAACCAGGCCGTTTTGGGATAAGTCAGGGGGATTTTGGGATAATTTTTTACCCTGGCTGGCCGGGATAAGCCGGAAACGGGTTCAGCTTGTCCCAAAACAGGGGGGAGTTATCCCGGAAATTAAAATTAAACAGTTTTAATTCATCCGGTTAGTCTTTTTGGGATAAACGGGACAGCCGGGATAACCGTTTTCTGTATATATACATGAACCGTGTGCGTGAAAACGTTTTGGTGTCGCTGGTGGCCGTTATGCAGAGCTGGTGGGCAGGCAGCGGGCCGGTCTGATAAACCCTCAAATAGAGGATATTAACGGCTTAACTTTTGCTTAATCAGGGTGTAAGGTTATCCGGATTATTTTTGTCCAAAAGGAAATGGATATGAGTATCAGCCTGCCCGGGAATTATCTGTATTACCTGCCCAAAGACGATCTGGAACCTGAAAAGTACGAGCGTATTATCTCCCCTCTCTCTGCGTGGCGTCGCATATGTGAAAAGTATGAATTTGACGACAGTCGCAGCGGCGGCGTTTATCTAATCAGTAGGCGGGAGCGGGCTTTTTACATGAATCCCCATCAACCTCCCTCACATGGCGTACGCGAAAAAGCCAGGCTTGAACGCATGGTTAAATCTGGTGACGTGGTGATGCTCAGTGATTTGTATGGCCCCGGTAATGTTTTTTATATCGATGATGAAGGTAAGCTGAGAGGGAATGATTCATCAGCTTTTTCATCTGAAGCCGTTAAAAAGATTGTCCGGGAATATGACCGCTCAGTAAGCGGCAGGGATTATCGTGCCACAGGAGGCAAACCACGCCCGACTAAACGGGAAGTGATAAAAAGAGCGGCAGCTCCACAACCAGAAATCTATGGAACGATAAACAGCAAGATGGCAGGCCGGTTGCTGGCTGCCGGTGGAGTGTATAACCAGAATCCGGAGATGTTTGCAGATACGGCCAGAAATCTTGGTGGTGAGGCTGCGGAAGGGTTTGACCAGGTATTAAATGAAAAAACAGTAGGAGCCGCTATAGCAGCGTCTTCAGTACTGTTAGCAATGAATCGTTCTGGATCGCAAGACATACTCAAAGAAACTCAGGAATTACAAAAGACCCTACGGGGAGCCGAGAGAGCTGCGAAATTTGCTAAGAACTGGCCTGAGGCAGATCTAAACGCTGCTGTAACAAAGTTTGCTGGTGATAAACCGATAGTTACCATGACTGATAAGGGTAAGCGTATATACCAACATCCTGAGACAGGGGTAGAAGTTGTTGAGGACATATCAGGGAGTTATTTTAGGATACATGATCCATCATTATCAGGGAAACGGACATATTTAGACCTTGATGGAAATGTCCCTAACAATAAAACCTTAGAAAATGGTAAGCTGGCTGGAAGAAATCAGAGTGAATATAATGAAGTAACACACTTTAGAATTAAAGGTGAATGAAAATGAAAAATATAACTGTACCTGTTAATGAAGATGCGATGTCTCGTCTGGATTATGACAACTGCGAGCCAGGTGATTTGATTGAACTTTTCATTAATGATGATGAGTTTAACTCCCTTTGGAAAAGCGGAGTTTTTGAAAAGTTTAATGATAAATTTTCGATGCATATTGATGATTATGAGGATGAATCGTTAATGGGCTTGGATAATTTATTAGCAGCAAAAGAGATGCTTGAAAGTATAAAATCTGAAGATAAAACTTTCCTTGATTTAAAAGCTATGTTTGATAAAGCGGTTGAATGTAATACAGGTGTGTTTTTCTTTTTTTAAGTTCATTTTGATTGCGGTTTATTTTGGCAAGCCCCCACTTTTGACAAGCGGGGCCTTGACTTAAGACAAAAGGAGTGTCCTGAAAGGAATGTATGACGTCAGCTATTGCTGATACATCATCTAAGCATAGAAGAAACATTGCCTCATGTGTGAATCATTCGAGGTGCTCAATACTTAATTTCTTTTTTATAAGAACATTAAACATTTACAGGATGTGTTGGCAACGCATGAAAGACTAACCAGAACTGGCCCTTATGGTAACGTGGGGTTAGTAGGTATCAAGATCACCTTGTGTGATAAGATTGCTGCGTCTGAGTCTGCAACGTTGCATGTTTTTTCATCCGCTGCCTGCACGTGTAACTAAATCTAACAGGAAAATAATTTGTTTTGGGGGCTTTAATAGGGGCCTTCAACAACTAATTTTTTATTTTATGATTTAAAATCATCAAATTATAAATAACTTGACCTTCCCTCAGGGGCAGGGTTTATGCTGCGGCGCAGTTAATGATTGCCAGGATAAGGAAGGGCTGATGCAACGCCGTGATTTTATTAAGTTGAGTGCCGCAATGGGGGCTGCCAGCGCGCTGCCATTATGGAGCCGTTCTCTGATGGCGGAGCAGGCGCGTCCGGAACTGCCTGTTCCGACGTTACTGACGCCGGACCCGCGCGGCATGATCAATATCGCGGCGCAACAGGACCAGACCCAGTGGATGGGAAAATCCTTCACCACCTGGGGCTATAACGGCAACCTGCTGGGGCCGGCCCTTCAGCTGGAGCGCGGCAAACCGGTGACGCTCAACCTGCATAACAAGCTGCCGGAAGCGACCACCGTTCACTGGCACGGGCTGGAACTGCCTGGCGAGGTGGATGGCGGCCCGCAGGCGCTGATTGCACCGGGCAAGTTCCGCACCGTCAGTTTCACTCCCGATCAGCCTGGCTCAACCTGCTGGTTCCATCCCCATCAGCACGGCCGTACGGGTTACCAGGTTGCGCAGGGGCTGGCCGGGCTGGTGATCCTGAAAGATGACGCCACCGAGAAGCTGCTGCTGCCTAAAATCTGGGGCGTCGATGATATCCCGGTGATCCTTCAGGACAAGCGGCTGAGTAAAGACGGCGGCAAAATTGATTATGAGCTGGACGTGATGAGCGCGGCGGTGGGCTGGTTCGGCAATACCATGCTGACCAACGGCGCAATTTATCCGCTGCAGGCTGTGCCGCGTGGCTGGCTGCGTCTGCGTTTGCTGAACGGGTGTAATGCCCGTTCGCTGAATCTGACCACCAGTGACCACCGCCCGATGTACGTTATCGGCAGCGATGGCGGGCTGCTGGCGGAACCGGTGAAGCTGATGGAACTTTCAATGATGCCAGGCGAACGCTTCGAAGTGCTTATTGATACCCACGATGGCAAAACTTTTGACCTGCAGACGCTGCCGGTGCGGCAGATGGGCATGACGCTGGCCCCGTTTGACCAGCCGTTGCCCGTGCTGACTATTCAGCCGTTGCAGATCCTCGCCAGCGGCTCACTGCCGGACAAGCTGGTGGATGTGCCTGCACTGCCTGCGCATGAAGGAGTGAAAGAGCGCTGGCTGCAGCTGATGATGGACCCTGAGCTGGACCGCCGTGGCATGCTGGCGCTGATGGAGAAATATGGCCATGCCGCGATGGCGGGCATGAGTGGCGATGCGCATGATAACGATGGCGATGATTCTGCGGGTAAGGGCGGGATGGACCATGGCGCGATGCAGGGTTCAATGCAGGGAATGGATCACGCATCGATGTCGGACATGCAGCATAATCAGGCAGGTTCCACACCTTACGATTTCCGCAACGGCAATAAAATCAACGGACTTGCGTTTGATATGACGAATCCGGCCTTTGATGTGCAGCAGGGCGTACTGGAAAAGTGGACGATCTCCGGCGAAGGCGATGAAATGCTGCATCCTTTCCATATTCACGGCACCCAGTTCCGTATCCTCTCCGAGAATGGCAAACCCCCGGCACCACACCGCAGCGGCTGGAAAGATATGGTCCGCGTGGAAGGCTGGCGCAGCGAAGTGCTGGTGCGCTTCAACCACGCCGCAGCCAAAGATCAGGCCTATATGGCACACTGCCATCTGCTGGAACATGAAGATACCGGCATGATGCTTGGGTTTACTGTGACGGGTAATAGCGCTGACGAGAGCTGAAGCCTGGTTCCATCGGGTCATTTCTGGGAGTAACTATAATGTCGGCAGCAGGAAAGACAAAAAAATCCCCGCTGGTGCGCGGGGATTTTTCTCTGTATTACACGGGAAACCGATCAGAAGTGGTAATTGATCCCCGCTATGCCGCTATAGTCGGTCTGGAAGGTGCCACCGAAGCTGGTTTTTACCTTTGCACTCAGCGACAGGCTTTTACTGATATTCCCTTCGATACCGAGCTGTGCGCGATAGCGGTTATCAGAGAAAGCGCTGAATTCACGGTGTGCCTGGCTGTCGCTTAGCGTCAGACGAGAACCCGCCTGGCCGGGGGAATATTGATATTCAAGCCCTGCTGTCAGCATCACATCAGGATTGCTGGCCCAGATACCTCGCTTTTTCAACTCCACGCCACTGGTCACGAAATAAGGCGAGCCGGAACTGAGAGCGATCTGAGCATCTTCCCCTTTCACCTTATAACCTGACATATAGCCGCCACGGAGACCGATGTATGGCGATACGGAGAATTCACCTTCCGCCATGCTGAACTGATAGCCGGTTTTGACACTGCCCGCAAGGATATTACTGTCCCGTTGTGCGCCATTGATCCCCAGGATTGGGTCGAAACTGAACTCCTGGCTCAGGTGCATATAGCGACTGGCCGCATCCACGAACCAGCCTGCCGGGGAAGACCAGGAGTAGTCGACGCCAACCGTTGCCAGGCGATGGGTCTGCTGACCGTTGCCTTTGGTTTTACCCTGAGTGTAGCTGGCGTTGAAACCGAACATCTGCTGGTCGCGAACGGTATCCACCCCCACGTTCAGCGTCTGCTGATTAACGGTAAACCCTTCAAAACCGCCTTTGCTTTGCTCAATGGTCGCCCACTGACCGCTTTTCTCCGGCTGTGAGCGCAGCATTGAGGCACGACTGTTCAGCTGGCTGAGCGCTTCACTGAAAATATACTGACGGGAAGCCATCAGCCCGCGCGTGTCGCGGATCAGTTTTTTGTTGTCCTGGATGGTGAACCAGTCATCAGGATTGAAAGCCGACTGTTGATCTGCTTCAGAGGCTCCCTCTTCTGCTGACGCGGGATCTTCTGCGTTCGCGTCAGGTTGTGTCTTATCACCAGAAGGTGACTCAGGCTCTGTATCCGGTTGTTGAGGAGTAACGTCAGGAACATCCGGCGCTGGCTCAGGTTCCGGTTCAGCATTATGCTGCAGGAGCCACTGCACCCTGTTGTCCGTATCTTTCACTATATAATCAGGCGTATATAGACTGAATCCACGGGCAATATCCGGCAGGGTAAAATAATCATGAGCGGTACCCGCTGGCGCATCCACCATCACGACATCTTCCAGCAGTGAAACGGGCTGGGATGAGTCAATCAGCAGTGAAACGTCCAGAATATTGCTGTCACCCGTTGCGGCGTTTTTAATCGTAAGCTTATCGCTCTCTGTCGTGGCTGGTTTCACTGCCAGACTGAGGGTCAGTCCGGTTGCGTTCAGCGTATCGACTTCCAGATTTTTCGCTGACCATTTTTCACCGGAGAGCATCGACAGTTGCGAACCACTGATTGCATTCAGGGTGGTGATGTTGCTGTTACCCGTCATCGTCCAGTAAGCCGAAGGATCCAGCGTGACGCTGGTGCTGCCCGTTGAGGTGATGTTGCCCTGATAATCCACTTTGCCCAGATACAGGCTGGCGTTGTCTGCCAGCGAGACATCACCAGTCACGGCGCTGGCCGGCAGCAAGGCCAGTTCAGCATCCGTACGCACGGGCTGGCTGCAGGACGTTGTGTCGGTGTTGATCACCGAATAGCAGCGCCAGATGTTGTCCTCTTCTGCGATGCTATTGTTGTAGCCAAACATAACGTGCGAAGACTCACCGGCAACGATATCTGCCGTAACATCCGCGTATTCGCCGACCTGGAAAGTAGCATCCTTATTCACGACGATCTGGCTGGCTTTGAAATAAGATGTCGACCAGTCATCGTCCACTACCACGCCGCCAGCATGGGCGACGGGCTGGCCGGACAGCAGTACGGTTCCCTGCTTCACATTCAGGTCGCCATTCAGGTTCATGCCACCCGTCAGGGCAATTTTTGCCTGTGATCCGGGTTGATCAACATTGACTTCTAAGTGACCATTTATTTTATCTTCGTCAGTTTCCCCAATGAAGCCACGAAACACCTGTTGGTTCAGTTGCGCCAGGCGGTAATCAATTGCCGCATTCAGATCGGTGCCTAAATAAGTCCAGGTTGCCGTGCTGCTTTTATCCGTCGGATAGTACCAGTAAGAAGACTTATTCAACTGGAAATATTCTGTGTCTTTGGTGTAAGGGTTTGGATAGATATAAATCGAACCAACGGTGCCTCGTGGGTTGGATTCACTGAATTTTTCAATAGTAATGTCACTACTGCCGAAGCCGCTCAGTGTCATCGCCGCAGAAGTTGAATTATTGTGGTTAGCTAATATTGCTCCGCTGTCGGTATGATTGATTTTTTTGAAGTCGAGAGCGTTACCGTTGAGATCTAACGTTCCTCCCCGATACCCAAAGAAGATATTCGACGTGCTGACCTGATTGGCATCAGCGAGGACCACCGTTGGGCGTCCACTAACCAGGGTGACGGATGAGAATGCTTGTTTCTGTCCGTCAGCATTCGCCTGTTGATCCAGGATCACCGTACCGGCACCCGTGTTCAGGCTACCTTCGTTGACCCCGGTAGCATTAATATGCAGCGTACCGTCACCGATTTTATGCAGTGCATCATCAGCAACGCCATTAACCTGCCACAGGACTTCTTTACCGGCATCCACTTCCACGCCGCCGCCTGCCCAGGTGGCATTAGCGCCGCTGGCTGATGTCAGGGAATAGTCAGCGGAAAACTGCAATTTACCCGCGCCCATATTGACGGAATCTGCCAGTTCAATAACGCCGCCATCGCCGCTGAAGCGTAAATCTTTGGTGGCGTCGAGTTCTTCATTGGTCGCTTGCGAAGGGGCCTGGTTTTTATAGTCATCAGCCAGTCCCTGCCATGACCACGCATTACCGCTCTGGGTAATAGAGTCGCCCCAATGAATAGTGCCGTCTTCGTTACTGTCGGTCACGTCAGCAGAGGTGTTATTTTCCTGGATGGAGGCGAGATAGCCATCTGGCAAATAGCCGATGACATTGCGATCCTGATAGATGCCTTTATTTGAATCGCTTCCCACCAGAACACCAACAACTTTCCATTGTTTTTCAATGGAGTCATAAGCAAAAACAGGGCTGCCGCTGTCGCCAGCATGCCCGCCAATGGAAAGCAAAGTGGTATTCGGGTCATCAGGCGGCAACTGGTAATATCGTAAATAGCTGCTGTAGGATAAACTATCAACGCTTTGTTTACTGATTGTTCCGCCCGTTTTCCAGCTGTAGGCACCGGCCAGTTGGATAAGCTCCGTGCCCTCTTCATTAATCTGAGCCTGAGTCCCGGCACCCATCCGGGTATACCAGGCGTAGCGCGATATATAGTCGGATAAGTAATCTGACTTCTCCACGAATGCGGCAGGAGCGGCATCAGTGACCACTTTATTCAGGCGTGGGGCGTGGAAATCGGCAGAACTGTATTCGTTGCGATTGATGAGATTGTAGGTGGCAGCGTATTGGGCACCATTACCAAATGAAACGTTCTGATAGCCTCCGTTGTGCTTGACGCTGACGATATAAGAAGGCGAAACCAGCGTGGAATATCCCATTGACACCACTGAGCCGAAGTCAGGCATGGCAAATTCCAGATAGCCTGATAAAGAACCATCTGTTTTATAAATGGGAACATTCGTTGCTCCGGCAGTGTATTTCCCAAGGTTTTCCGCAAAGTCACGGTAGTCCTGAACGGATACGTCAGGATTTAACACACCAGCTGAGGAAGTCAGGCAAACAAAAAAAGAGCAACAATAAGCAATCTTTCTTCTTTTCAAAGTCATTATCCTTAACAATGATTCCATTTTCTGTACTCTTCGGGAGTTCACGGTTCCCACTCTCTCTGAATAAATCAGGCCTCCTGTGTACTAAAAGAAGAGTTTTATCGAGCCCTCTGAAAAGGCATAAGATTCTGAAGGATATAAGCGGTCATTTCAAGAAAAGTCTTAAATGATTAAACGAGAGGTGAAATAAGGTTGAAAAATTTAATCTTTTACTTTGCAGGCTTACAGATCGTAGTGTGATAATTTAAATTCATTCTTTTTGAGGGGGCTTGTTTAGAAAATAGTTTTAATTTTAACAATTAGCATGAATATTTACCCATTGTTTTTGTCTAAAATTTAACATTGGTGGATTTAATAAATATATTTGCCAATATTGCTATTTATTTCCTGTAATTATTCTGTTTGCTCCAGAACAGACAATATTAACGGTCGCTCAGAGACACCGTTTGTCTTTGCTGCTGGCATGATAAAACACCAGCATCAGGCAGGGGAGAGCAGGCAGTATGTGAAGACCGGTTTCAAACCCCCTCCAGCGCGATCCGTAAATCCTCAATCAAATCATCCTTATTCTCAATGCCAATCGAGAGGCGCACCGTTGCGTCATTAATGCCAATACGCGCGCGGACATCGGCAGGCACGCCGGAGTGGGTAGTGGTGCCAGGATGGCTGGCGAGGGATTCGGTGCCGCCAAGGCTTACCGCCAGTTTGAAAAGTTGCAATGTGTTCAGAAGTTTGAACGCGGCTGGCAGGCCGCCTGCCACATCAAAGGAGAACGTGGAGCCTGCACCGGAGCACTGCTTACTGAAGGTTTTTCCTGCAGGTGAGTCAGCATCCAGGAAGGGCAGATAGTGCAGTTTTTCAATTTTCGGATGAGAACGCAGGAACTCCGCTACGGCAGCCGCATTGTCGTTAGCCCGTTCCATACGCAGCGACAGCGTCTCCAGCGAGCGGCCAATCATCCAGCAGGAGTGCGGGTCCAACTGAGTGCCAATGGCACCACGCAGTGATTTAATTTGTTTAATCAGGGCCTTGCTACCCATTGCCGCACCAGCAATCAGGTCAGAATGTCCGCCGACGTATTTGGTCAGTGAGTACAGCGACAGATCGGCTCCCTGCTCAATCGGGCGCTGGAACACTGGCCCGAGTAGGGTGTTATCGCAGGCTATAACCGGACGGTGCTGCTGCTTTTTCTCAATGACACCGGCTACCCGTTTAATCAGTGCAATATCGACCAGGCTGTTGGTGGGATTAGCCGGAGACTCAATCAGGATCACTGCAACCCGGCCCTGTTTCATCGCCTCTTCAGCGGCTGCCTGCACCTGGGCTTCATTCACCCCGTCGGCAAAGCCCACGGTAGCCACACCCAGCTTGCGGAAAGTTTTGGTCAGCAGGGTTTCAGTGCCGCCATACAACGGTTGCGAATGCAAAATGGCATCGCCTGGTTCGACAAATGCCAGCAGGGTAGTGGAGATAGCCGACATTCCGGAAGAAAACAGCGCGGCGCTTTCGGTGCGCTCATAAATTGCCAGGCGGTCTTCCACAATCTCGCTGTTGGGATGGTTAAAGCGCGAATAGACCAGGCCGTTTGCGCCATCAGGAGGCGGTTCACGCCGCCCTGAAACATAATCAAAGAAGTCGCGGCCTTCTTCTGCGGTGTTAAAAACGAAGGTTGAGGTTAAAAAGACCGGTGGTTTGACCGCGCCTTCAGACAGCGCCGGATCATAGCCGTAGTTAAGCATCTGCGTTTCAGGTTGCAGCTCGCGGCTGCCGCGGTGAGTCTTTTTGGAATGCGGGGTTGTCATGCAATCTCCTGCCGGGCTGGCATGCGGTCATACTGTTAAGTTGAGCATAAGCCAGCATGGCGAAGGGCGCAAAACCGTGGCTGAAGTGTGATAAACTTCGCGGCTTCCCTTAAGCCATCGACAATATCGACATAAGTTATGAAACACACCGTAGAAGTCATGATCTCTGAAGATGAGATCGCCAAACGTATCGCTGAAATGGGCAAGCAAATCACCGAACACTACCGCAACAGCGGCAGTGATATGGTGCTGGTCGGCCTGCTGCGCGGCTCATTTATGTTTATGGCGGATCTCTGCCGCAAAATCGACGTCTCTCACGAAGTCGATTTTATGACCGCCTCCAGCTACGGCAGCGGCATGTCGACCACTCGCGACGTTAAAATTCTCAAGGATCTGGACGAAGATATACGTGGCAAAGATGTCCTGATCGTTGAGGACATCATTGATTCGGGCAATACCCTGAGCAAGGTGCGCGAAATCCTCAGCCTGCGTCAGCCGAAGTCACTGGCGATCTGTACGCTGCTGGATAAGCCGGAGCGTCGTGAAGTGGAAGTGCCGGTTGAGTACGTCGGCTTCACCATTCCTGATGAATTTGTGGTGGGCTACGGGATTGATTACGCCCAGCGCTACCGTCATCTGCCCTACGTGGGCAAAGTGGTAATGCTGGACGAATAAAACGTCTGATTTCAGGCGGGTAGCGGTACAGCACAATCGACTAAGGCCGGATTTTCCGGCCTGTTATATCATGCGACGCCTGCTAATCGTTCGGGCTTTCCACGTCGGAAAGCAGGTTAGCAATACCGTGGCGGTAGCGCTGTTCCAGAGTTTCGCGGTTGGTGGCGGCCACTTCCAGGTCGCGCAGGTAGCCGTCCTGAATGCCGTAAACCCAGCCGTGAATGGTCACTTTCTGACCGCGCTTCCACGCAGACTGCATGATGGTGGAGTGACCCAGATTATATACCTGCTCAATCACGTTGATTTCACACAGTTTGTCGAAGCGTTTTTCCGGCGGCAGCTCGCCCAGTACCGAACTATGCTTGTACCACAGATCGCGGATGTGCAGCAGCCAGTTGTTGATCAGCCCCAGTTCAGGGTTTTCCACCGCTGCCTGCACGCCGCCGCAGCCGTAGTGACCACAGATAATAATGTGTTCCACTTCCAGCACTTCAACGGCGTACTGCACCACGGAAAGGCAGTTTAAATCGGTGTGGATCACCAGGTTGGCAACGTTGCGGTGAACAAACAGTTCACCCGGTTCCAGACCTGTCAGCCGCTCAGCCGGTACGCGGCTGTCGGAACAGCCAATCCACAGAAAACGGGGTTTTTGCGCCAGAGAAAGGCGCTCAAAAAAGCCCGGGTCTTCCTCTTTCAGTAGCTTGGACCACTCGCGGTTGTTGCTGATAAGGGTATCAATATCTTTCATTTTTACTCGGCCAATACTCGGAACACGTTGCAGTAATATAGGCCAGGAAAACGTGATTTAAAACGGCAAATAAGAAAACCACTCAAAACAGGGCACTCTTTAACCTATGACTTATGCACTGGAACTTTCCAATCTGACCAAAACCTATGCAGGCGGCGTTCAGGCCCTCAAGGGAATTGATCTCACTGTCGAAGCCGGTGATTTCTATGCGCTGCTCGGGCCTAACGGCGCGGGAAAATCCACCACCATTGGCATTATCAGCTCGCTGGTCAATAAAACCAGTGGCAAGGTGCGGGTGTTCGGTTATGACCTGCAGCAGGATGTGGTCAATGCCAAACGCCAGTTGGGACTGGTGCCGCAGGAATTTAACTTCAACCAGTTTGAGACCGTACAACAGATCGTGGTGGATCAGGCTGGTTACTACGGCGTGGAGAAGAAGGACGCCATTGTCCGGGCGGAAAAATACCTCCGGCAGCTCGATCTGTGGGAAAAGCGTAACGAGCGGGCAAGGATGCTCTCCGGCGGGATGAAGCGCCGCCTGATGATTGCCCGTGCGTTGATGCATGAGCCAAAGCTGCTGATCCTTGATGAACCTACCGCAGGCGTGGACATCGAACTGCGCCGTTCGATGTGGACCTTCCTGCAGGATCTTAACGCCAGGGGCACCACCATCATTCTGACCACCCATTATCTGGAAGAAGCCGAGATGCTGTGCCGCAATATCGGCATTATCCAGCGTGGCGAACTGGTGGAAAACACCACCATGAAGGGCCTGCTGTCCAAGCTGAAATCAGAAACTTTTATCCTCGATCTGGCGCCGAAAAGCCCGCTGCCGCAGCTGGAAGGTTTCCAGTATCGTCTGGTGGACACTTCCACGCTGGAAGTGGAAGTGCTGCGCGAGCAGGGGCTGAACAGCGTATTCAGCCAGCTCAGCCACCAGGGCGTGCAGGTGCTGAGTATGCGCAACAAAGCGAACCGTCTTGAGGAGTTGTTTGTTGACCTGGTGAACGGTCGCAAAGGAGAGAAAGCATGACACATTTGTACTGGGTTGCCCTGAAGAGCATCTGGGGAAAAGAAGTGAACCGTTTCGCCCGCATATGGATCCAGACGCTGGTGCCGCCGGTGATCACCATGACTCTTTATTTCATCATCTTCGGCAACCTGATCGGTTCGCGCATTGGCGATATGCATGGCTTTACCTACATGCAGTTTATTGTGCCGGGTCTGATCATGATGGCGGTGATCACTAACGCCTATGCCAACGTGGCCTCGTCATTCTTCAGCTCCAAATTTCAGCGCAATATCGAGGAGCTGCTGGTCGCGCCAGTTCCCACTCACGTGATTATCGCCGGTTATGTAGGCGGTGGTGTGGCACGTGGCATCTGTGTCGGCGTGCTGGTAACGGCAATTTCGCTGTTCTTCGTGCCGTTCCAGGTGCATTCCTGGCTGATGGTGGGCGTAACGCTGCTGCTGACGGCCATCCTGTTCTCGCTGGCGGGCCTGCTTAACGCGGTGTTTGCCCGCACCTTTGACGATATCAGCCTGATCCCGACATTTGTGCTGACGCCGCTGACCTACCTGGGCGGGGTGTTCTATTCGTTAACGCTGCTCCCTCCTGTCTGGCAGATGATCTCCAGGCTAAACCCGATCGTCTATATGATCAGCGGCTTCCGTTATGGCTTCCTTGGCATCTCCGATGTGCCGCTGGTATTTACCGTGGCAGTGCTGGTAGCCTTTATCGTGGTGTTTTACCTGATGGTCTGGGTATTAATCCAGCGCGGGCGTGGTCTGCGGACCTAATCTGGAAATTTAATAAAAAGCGGGCCGCAACAGGGTCCGCTTTTTTTATGTTAAAAAAACAAGATTATCTTAAAAACAGGTCCGGAAAGTTTTTTTACTTTCGCTGTTTGCCTGGAGAGAGTAATAATAATTAAGAAACCAGACGGGTTTCAGAAATATCATGATGATGGTGTTTTCAAAGGATTGAAATATGAACCGAATTACCTGGGTAGATAACCTGCGTGGTCTGAGTATTCTCGCCGTTATATTTCTGCACTGCACGATTGCCGTTAATGGTTATACCGGTCATTTCACTGCCCTTAGTGAGCTGATCAACACTCTGTTGCAGCCCTTGCGTCTGGGCCTGATGTTTTTCGTTTCCGGGCTGTTTGTTGAAAGTGGTTTAAAAAAGGGAATTCCTCTTTTTCTGCGCAATAAGCTATTGAATATCCTCTATCCTTTTGCGGTATGGGTGGTGATATACGGCGGCATGAAGATGCTGTTCAGCCGCTACTCAAATCATCCACAGTCACCGCTGGCCGTACTGGTTTCTCACCTGAGCGGCGGCGGTGATATCACCTGGTTTCTGCATTCCCTTTTTCTGTTTTTTATGGTGATCCTTCTGGTCAGGCATATCGCATTTTATTGGGTTATTTCAGCCTGCATATTATTGAGCTGGCTGGTTGCCCGCCATCCCTGACGGCATTTTCGCCAGCTTTGACAGCATGCATGTTAATAAATCTATTTACCTTTTCATTTTCTTCTATCTGGGTGATTTTTTGGTGAAAAACAGAGTGGATATTCCCCACTTATGCCAGAACAATCGCCTGATGGTCGTTTCTCTGACCGCTTTTGTTGTGCTCTCGTGCCTGAATCTTTTTATGGTACATAAAATTGCTTATCCGTTGCTGGCCCCGTTGGCACTGATGGCCGTCCCGCTATTTATTCGTCTGGCGATGAAAATCAAGCTGCGTGCGGTGTTTTTTATTGGTGAGAACTCGATTGTGTTTTATCTGACCCACTACCTGGTGATCCAGGCTTTTGCCAAGCTGCTGAAACACAGTCACGATTCACTGCTGGTCAGCGATCTGAAGTTTATTGGCGCTTTAGTTGCTTCACTGGCATTCCCACTGGGAATTTGCCTGCTACGTAAACGCGGATGGCTTAACTTTCTGTTTACCGCGAAACGGCCGGTCAGGATGCCGGTGCTGGCGCAATAAGGTGAGGGGCTGGCCGCAGCCAGCCCATACGGATCAGGCGACCTGAACCGGGACCGCTTTCGCCAGGCGTTTCATCACGTTGTCGCCTTCGAAATAGGCCACTTTCGGCTGCCACTGGCGCGCTTCTGCGTCAGGCATATCCACGTAGGAGCAGATAATCAAAATATCCCCTTCGCAGGCGCAGCGGGCTGCGGCACCGTTGACGGAGATGATTTTAGACCCCCGTTCAGCCGCAATAGCGTAAGTGGAGAAACGCTGGCCGTTGGTCACGTTATAGATGTCGATCGCTTCGTACTGCAGAATGCCGGAAGCGTCGAGGAAATCCTGATCGATGGCGCAGGAACCTTCATAGTTCAGATCTGCCTGGGTCACTTTGACCCGGTGAAGTTTGCCCTGCAACATAGTACGGTTCATAACTTTCTACCTTTACCTTAACGGGAAATCAGAAAACGAACGCCAGTATTCACTGAGCGTGGAAACCACTTACTGAGTTAAATCAACCTGTTGATTATCAATCAGGCGTGCTTTACCGAGCCATGCGGCCATCAGGACCACCGCTCGCTGGCTGTCCACGTTTAGTGGCAGCAGCGTGTCGGCATCGCAGATTGCCAGACCGTCGGCGCGCAGTCCATTCTCTGCCAGAGCCGCTTCGGCATCGGCCAGCAACTCATCCACATGCCGCTCTCCATTGGACAACCGCTCAGCCAGGCTGTTCATCACTTTGCTCAGGCCAGGTGCCAGCTTGCGCTCATCGGCGGTCAGATAGCCGTTGCGGGAGCTCAGCGCCAGGCCATCCTTCGCGCGAACGGTCGGTACGCCGACAATCTCAATGTCGTAGCCCATATCGGCCACCATCTTGCGGATCAGCGCCAGCTGCTGGTAATCCTTCTCGCCGAAGCAGGCCAGATCCGGCTGCACCAGGTTGAACAGCTTGCTGACGATGGTGGATACGCCGCGGAAGTGGCCCGGACGGCTGGCCCCTTCAAGCAGGGTGGAGAGGCCCGGCACATCCACAAAGGTCTGCTCGCCCAGCCCTTGCGGGTAAACGTCTGCCGGTGCCGGTGCGAACACCAGATCCACCTTGCGGCGGTTCAGCTTCTCACAGTCTTCCTGCAGCGTGCGCGGGTAGGCGGCCAGGTCGTCCGGGCGTTCAAACTGCATCGGGTTGACAAAAATCGACACCACCACGATATCAGCATGCTCACGGGCCTCATCGACCAGCGTCATATGCCCGTCGTGCAGGTTGCCCATGGTCGGCACCAGCGCGATGCGTTTGCCATCCTGCCGCCAGCGACGGATTTCCCGGCGCAGCATCGGCAGGGTTTCAATAATCAGCACAGCGTTTCTCCTGTGTTAGTGGAAACTGTGTTCTTCGGCAGGGTAGGTCCCTGCTTCGACTTCCGCCACATACTGCCTGACAGCGGCACGTATATCACCGGTTTCGGCGAGGAAATTTTTTGCGAATTTCGGGATATGACCGCCGGTCACGCCAAAGGCGTCGTGCATCACCAGAATCTGACCATCGGTCACGTTGCCCGCGCCGATGCCAATCACCGGAATACTCAGCGAATCGGTAATCCGCTGCGCCAGCGCCACGGGAACGCATTCCAGCACTACCATCTGTGCGCCGGCAGCTTCCAGCGCCAGAGCATCGGCCAGCAACATCTCAGCTGCTTCGTTTTCGCGCCCCTGCACCTTGTAGCCACCGAAGATATTAACGGACTGTGGCGTCAGGCCAAGGTGGCCACACACCGGCACCGCACGTTCGGTTAACAGCCTGACCGTTTCTGCCAGCCATTTACCGCCTTCCAGCTTGACCATATTGGCTCCGGCACGCATCAGCTGCGCGGCGCACTCAAAAGTCTGTTCCGGCGTGGCGTAAGTCATAAAAGGCAGGTCAGACATCAGCAATGCAGCTGGCGCACCGCGACGCACCGCCTGGGTGTGGTAAACAATGTCAGCCACGGTGACGGGCAGCGTGGAATCGTGTCCCTGTACCACCATGCCCAGCGAGTCGCCAACCAGCATCACCTGGATGCCCTCCTCGGCAAACAGGCGGGCAAAGCTGAAGTCGTAGGCGGTAATGGAGGCAAATTTGCGTCCGCTTTTTTTCCACTGGCGAAGGGTAGAGACCGTGGTCGGTTTCATCGCAACCTCTCAAGATATGTTCTGGTGGGCGTATCTTAATGGAAGGGAAAGGGCTTTGCACTACCAGGGCTGAATGGCGGAAGCATCCAGTGTTGCAAGGATCTCAGCTGCACGGCTGCCGTCCGGGAAGGTAATTTCCGGCGCGATGGAAAGCAGTGGCACCAGCATAAAGGCGCGATTACGGATATCGTAGTGCGGCACAATCAGACGCGGTGTGTTAAGCGTCAGATCGCCAAACAACATGATATCCAGATCCAGCGTGCGGGGTCCCCAGCGTTCGTCTTTCCGTACGCGGCCCTGATCAAGTTCAATACGCTGTGTCAGGTCAAGCAGGGCTTCCGGCTCCAACCCGGTATCCAGCGCAACGGCAGCATTCAGATAATCTGGCTGATCGGGTGGTCCGTAAGGTGGCGTGCGGTAAAAAGAGGATGTGGTAACCAGAGTGGTCTGAGGAAGGGCAGCCAGTGCATCAAGTGCGGCCCGCACCTGATGCAATGGATCGGCAAGATTGCTGCCTAACGCGAGATAAACGCGGTTCATGCGTTGCTGCTGTTACCGTCGCGACGCGGGCCGGGAACGCGCTTGCGCGGGCGGCGGGTACGGCGTCGTGGCACCGGATCGTCTCCCAGCGTATTAAGCATGGTTTTCTGCTGCGGCGGTGCGGCTACCTGGAATTCACCCCACCAGGCCGAAAGGCGCAGCAGTTCCTGATTATTTTCCACTTCAGCACGCAGCGCCAGCAGGTCATAGGCCGCACGGAACTTAGGATGCTCCATCAGCTTCCAGGCGCGCTTGCCGTGGCGGCGCGACAGGCGAAGTTGCAGCTGCCAGATGTCACGAACCAGGGTAGTAATACGCTTCGGAATGGCCAGCGAACGGCAGGCTTCATCCAGCACGTCATTCATCGCCAGGGCAAAGGCATCGTAATAAGCCAGGCCGCTCTCCTGAGCAATCTTCTGCGCGGCTTCCAGCTGCGGATACCAGAACATAGCGGAGAACAGGAAAGCCGGATTGACGCGCATATCATTGTGAATGCGGTTATCGGTATTTTTCAGTACCTGGAAGATCATCCGCTCCATATTGCTGTCACCCTGTTCCGTAAAGTAACGGGTGAGGATTGGGAACAGCGGCTGGAACAGCTGGTATTCGCGCAGTTGCAGATAGGTGCTGTAGCCATAGCCTGCCTGCAGCAGCTTCAGCGTTTCTTCAAACAGGCGGGCTGCCGGGATATCGTGCAGCAGCGTTGCCAGGCGTGGGATCGGCTCTGCTGTCTCTGCGGCAATGCTCATATCCAGCTTGGCGGCGAAGCGGATCACGCGCAGCATCCTGACCGGATCTTCGCGGTAGCGGGTTTCCGGGTCGCCAATCAGGCGCACAATGCCCTGTTGCAGATCGTTCAGGCCGCCGACATAGTCACGCACGGTGAAGTCGGCCACGCTGTAATAGAGGCTGTTAATGGTCAGATCGCGGCGCTGGGCATCATCTTCAATAGTGCCGAAGATATTGTCGCGCAGCAGCATACCGTTCTGGCCGCGCTGCGAATTGTTGCGATCTTCACCCGGCTGCTCGGCTTCGTGGTGCCCACGGAAGGTGGCGACCTCGATGATCTCCGGGCCAAACATCACGTGTGCCAGGCGGAAGCGGCGGCCCACCAGACGACAGTTGCGGAACAATTTACGCATCTGCTCCGGCGTGGCGTTGGTGGTGACATCGAAATCTTTCGGTTTTTTTCCCAGCAGTAAGTCACGGACGCCACCACCCACCAGATAGGCCTCATAACCCGCTTTATTCAGCCGGTACAGCACCTTGAGGGCATTTTCGCTGATGTCTTTACGCGAGATAGTATGGCCGTCACGGGGAATAACGGTCATCTTATGCACTTCACCGACCTCGGCAGGCGTCTCGTCTTCGCGACTTAAAACTTTTCGGCAAAAATTAGCAACTCGGGTAAAAATGGGACACCTCGATAGTGACAAATACGCTTAGCGATAAAAAACAGCGGCTAATCATAGCTCAGTGCGGCCCGTTTGAGAATGCTCATCTCTCATCCCCTTACTCTTTCAGGTAAGAGCGTGGAGATCCCTGAGGGAGGGCATTCCGGTAAAGGGCGTCCTGGCGGGGGATTGTAGCCACATCCCACTGCATGGCTGCCTGCTGTAATAATATCGACAACGGCAGATCCTGCCAGCCGGGAGTGACCGGCTGACCCAGAAACTGCAGGGCCTGCACCAGCACAGGGCGCGGGTCCCCCTCCGGTAAAGCTGGTGCATGATTCTGCTTCGACAGCTTGTTACCGTCGGCGTTGATTGCCAGCGGCAGGTGCAGATAACCGGGGACCGGCCAGCCAAATTGCTGATAAAGGGCGATCTGCCTGACCGTGGGCTCGATCAAATCCGCCCCACGAACCACTTCAGTCACGCCCTGATAATGGTCATCCACTACCACCGCAAGATTGTAGGCGAACAGCCCGTCCCGGCGATGAATAATAAAATCTTCCTGCGCCAGCCGCGTATCCGCAACTACTTCACCCCGCAGGTTGTCGTGGAAGTGAGCGACAGGGACATCAACCCGCAGACGTAATGCAGCATTATCCGGGCCACAATTACGTGTGCGGCAGTGCCCATCATAAACCCCGCCGATCTTCTGAATACGGCTGCGGGTGCAGGTGCAAAAATAGCTGTGATTATGCTGCTGTAACCCGGCCAGCGCCTCGCGGTAGGCATCATGGCGCTGCGACTGCCAGAGCACTTCGCCGTCCCAGTGCAGGCCATACTGTTCCAGCTGCAGAAGAATGCGCTTTGCGGCACCGGGCACTTCACGGGGGGGATCGATATCTTCGATGCGAACCAGCCACTGGCCTTGCTGCGCGCGCGCCTGCAGGTAACTGCCAAGGGCAGCGATCAGGGAGCCAAAATGCAAAACGCCTGAGGGAGAGGGGGCAAAACGCCCGATATAAGAAGGTGACATGGTGGTGAAGACAGGCAGTGAAGCGGGTAATCTACCAGCCTCACTGCACAATCCATTAGCCATTAACCGGCCATTTGTTTTTCGCGAATTTCCGCCAGCGTTTTACAGTCGATGCAAAGATCGGCGGTAGGACGTGCTTCAAGGCGACGGATACCGATTTCAACGCCACAGGATTCACAGTAGCCGAAATCGTCGTCTTCCACTTTCTTCAGCGTCTTTTCGATCTTTTTGATCAGCTTGCGCTCGCGGTCACGGTTACGCAATTCAAGACTGAATTCTTCTTCCTGTGCAGCCCGGTCTACCGGATCGGGGAAGTTGGCGGCTTCATCCTGCATATGGGAAACTGTGCGATCAACTTCATCACGAAGCTGGTTACGCCAGGCTTCCAGAATCTTCTTGAAATGCTCCAGCTGGGCTTCATTCATGTACTCTTCGCCCGGCTTCTCCTGGTAAGGCTCCACCCCAGCGATGGCGAGAATACTCAGGGACGAGGTTTTACGGTTTTGCCCTTCTTGCATGTTGTTTCTCCTGGATAACACGCACTATCGATCCCCACAGGGGATAAAAACAGGTCGCTATAAATAGCAGAAGCGATCAAGGTTGGCAATTATTCCTGAACATCCCTTGACAAGCCTGTGAGTAAAAGCGTATTTGGCGCAACTGTAAGACCATTCTTATAACAGCAAATTGCGCCACACTTTACAACTCCACAACCAGTGCCTTTTTTAATGAGAGTCCTTCAGGTGATAATTGTGCTTTATAACAAAGCACTTCAACCCCGCTCTGTTGCGCCTGTGCCAGTAGTTCTGCATAACGAGCGTCGATATGACGCGCCGGGGTGACGTCCTCAATCCCCGAGTGCAGAACGGCAAAAAACAGAACCGCGCGTTCACCATTTTCAGCAATCTTCGCCAGTTCACGGAGATGCTTCTGGCCGCGCACGGTTACCGCATCCGGAAAATACCCTTTTCCAAGGTGTAAAAGCGTCACGGATTTGACTTCAATATAGCAGTTCGCCCGGTCATCTGCCTGTAACAGAAAATCAATGCGACTCTTTTCCGCGCCGTATTTCACCTCAGAGCGCAGGGTGGAGTAACCGGATAATTCTGGAATAGCCTGGTTTGCCAGCGCCTCTTTCACTAAGCCGTTGGCCCGTAAGGTATTCACACAAATCCAGTGATCCTGCTGCGTTTCAGTAAGCTCCCAGCTGTGTGGGTATTTCCTTGTCACGCTGTCCGACGTTGAGTACCAGACCGTGTCACCCGGCGTGGCGCACCCGGTCATCGCGCCGGTATTGGCGCAGTGAAGAGTCAGCTTTTCACCCTCGGGTGTTATCACGTCGGCCAGGAAACGTTTGTAGCGCAAAATCAGCGTGGCTGGCCGCAGCGGTGGATCATAAATCATACTTATTCCTGCTTCAGTTCCCAGTACGCCAGCTCTTTATACTGCGTGCGTCCTCTGGCAAAAACGGACTCGAACAGCGCAAAGCGCTCAACGTGAAACTGCCAGCGAAAATTGCGCGGCGGTAACGTGACTGGCTTAAGTGCGTTACGCAGTAATGTGACATGCGGATGAAAGGGCATCGGGCTCTGGTAACAGCCGCTGCGGGAAGCCTGAGAACGAAGAATCTCCGCCAGTTGCAGCAGCCCACGGGGCGACTGTTTTGGCCCCAGCCAGACCACGCCGGAGCGTGGCCAGTGGCCCGCATCATCCAGGGTAAGCGTGAAGCCGGGCTGCTTAATTCTTCCGGCCAGCTGCTTCAGCGCCTCGCTCTTTTTTTTGCTGATTTCACCGAGAAAGGCCAGTGTCAGGTGCAGATTATTAGCTGCCACCGGGCGGCCTGCCTCTGCGGGAAAGGTGTCGGCACGCCATCTTATTAAGCTCTGCCTGCTCTCTTCTGGCAGACTGAGGCCAAAAAACAGCCTTTTTTGCTCACTCATGGTGCTCTCCGGTATTCCAGAAGCGGGAATGGTACAATGCCCGGCAAATTCAGACCATGACGTTATGGAGCATAAGTGAGTTCATTACCGGTCAGCGCCGTTTTATCCGACCTGCTGACAGCCCTGCGGGAGTCTCCTCAGGTGCTGCTGGCGGCACCTACCGGCGCAGGGAAATCGACCTGGCTGCCGCTGCAGATCCTGAAGCAGGCGGCGTTCAGCGGGCGTATTTTGCTGCTGGAGCCACGTCGTCTGGCCGCACGAAACGTGGCACAGCGGCTGGCGGAACAGCTGGGTGAACAACCGGGTGAAACCATCGGCTACCGGATGCGATCGGAGAGCCGCAGCGGCCCAAATACCCGTCTGGAGGTGGTGACCGAAGGGATCCTGACCCGCATGCTGCAGCAGGATCCGATGCTGGACGGCGTGTCGCTGGTGATACTTGATGAATTCCACGAGCGCAGCCTGCAGGCGGATCTGGCGCTCGCGCTGCTGCTGGATGTGCAGCAGGGACTGCGTGATGATCTGAAAATTCTGCTGATGTCGGCCACCCTCGATAACCAACGCTTACAGGCGCTGCTGCCTGATGCCCCGATGATCTGCTCTGAAGGACGCTCTTTCCCTGTTGAACGCCGTTACGCTTCACTGCCTGCTAACCTGCGATTTGATGAAGCGGTAGCCCGTGAGGTCAGCCAGCTGCTGCGCGAAGAGAGCGGCTCGCTGCTGCTGTTCCTGCCCGGTGTGGGGGAGATCCAGCGCGTGCAGTCTCACCTTAGCTCACTGATCGCTAATGATATCGACCTTTGCCCTTTATACGGCGCTTTGCCGCTGGCTGAGCAGCGTAAAGCGATCCTGCCCGCCGCTGCCGGACGCCGTAAGGTGGTGCTGGCGACCAATATCGCCGAAACCAGCCTGACCATTGAGGGCATCCGGCTGGTGGTGGACGGTGCGCTGGAGCGTGTGGCGCTGTTTGATACGCGCACCGGACTGACCCGGTTGCAAACCCAGCGCGTCAGTCAGGCGTCCATGACGCAGCGCGCCGGACGTGCGGGACGTCTGGAACCCGGCCTTTGTCTGCATCTTATTGCCCGGGAGCAGGCAGAGCGAGCGGCAGGTCATGCCAATGCGGAAATCCTCAACAGCGATCTTGCGGCACTGTGGCTGGACTTACTGCAGTGGGGCTGCCACGACGTGGCCCAGTTAACGTGGCTGGATTTGCCGCCCGCCAGTAATATCCGTCAGGCACAGCAACTGTTGAAGCAGCTGGGCGCGACAGATGCGGCGGGCAAGCTCACCAGCAAAGGGAGGAGCATGGCGGCGCTGGGCAGTGAACCACGTTTCTCTGCCATGATGATTGAGGCCGGAAACGACAGCGATAAGGTGACTACAGCAACGCTGCTGGTAGCGATGCTGGAAGAACCTGCGCGTGGCAATGTTGATTTGAGGGACAGTTTCCATCGTAGGCAGCCTGACTGGCTGAAGCGGGCAAAGCAGCTGCAAAAACGCCTGAAAGTGCCTGAGGGCAACGCAGACAGCGATCTGATTGCCCCACTGTTGGCGGGGGCTTTTCCGGATCGCATTGCCCGCCGTCGTGGCGCAGAAGGACGTTACCAGCTGGCAAACGGCATGGGAGCCATGCTCGATAGCGATGAAGCGCTGACCCGTTACGAATGGTTGCTGGCACCAGGTTTGCTGCAGGGCAGTTCCCAGCCGGATGCCCGCATTCTGCAGGCGATGCCGCTGGAGATTGAAGTGCTGACGAAACAGCGGCCTGCGCTGGTTGAGCAACGCACGGAAGTGGAGTGGGATGACGAGCGTGGCACGCTTAAAGCCTGGCGCCGTGAGCAGATTGGCGAGCTGGTGCTGAAGTCACAGCCGCTGAGCAAACCGGATGAGGATGAGCTTCATCAGGCGATGTTGCGCTGGATCCGACTCAAAGGATTATCGGTCCTGAACTGGACGCCACAAACCGAGCAATTACGGCTGAGAATGGTCTGCGCCGCGCAGTGGCTGCCGGAACAAAACTGGCCCGCAGCCCGCGAGACTGACCTGCTAGCCAGTCTGGAAAAGTGGCTTCTGCCCGCCATGAGCGGCGTGCGTGACGCAAAGGGGCTGAAGCAAATTGACACTACCAGTGCTTTATTACAATTGCTCACATGGTCCGGGCGTCAGCAACTGGATAGTCTGCTGCCAACTCATTACACTGTGCCCACCGGAAGCCGGCTTCCAATCCGTTATGATGAAGAGAAGCCGCCCGCGCTGGCGGTTCGCCTGCAGGAAATGTTTGGCGAAGCACAAAATCCCTGCGTGGCCGGCGGGCGTGTCGCCCTGGTGCTGGAGCTGCTGTCACCCGCACAGCGCCCTTTGCAGATCACCCGCGACCTGGCGGCGTTCTGGCAGGGTGCGTACCGTGAAGTGCAGAAAGAGATGAAAGGACGCTATCCCAAACATGCCTGGCCAGACGATCCGGGCAGTGCGCTGCCAACGCGCCGTACCAAAAAATATTCTGCGCCCTCCTGAACCGGTGGGCTTTGATTTCGGAAGGTTCCCGTTCCGAAGTGGTTGATCTAAGTACAAAGTAGCGGTCCCTGAGCGGCGCTCGCTGGAGAAAAGAAACGAATGTCAGACGATCGCGAACCTATTGGGCGTAAAGGTAAACAGCCCAAACCTCCGCGCAAGGTGGCGGGCAGGGGTCGCCGCAGGGATGATGAACACGATGAATATGATGATTTTCAGGATGAAGACCACGATAACGAGGAGGTAGAGTCGGTGCCACGTAAAGGAAAAGGGCGTCCACCGCGCAAGAAAAGAGGCCTGGGCTTATTTATAAAGCTGCTGCTGGTCTTTATTGTGCTGATGGCCGTGTACGGGGTTTACCTCGATTCACAAATCCGCAGTCGTATTGATGGCAAAGTCTGGCAACTGCCTGCGACGGTTTACGGCCGCATGGTCAACCTTGAGCCGGGCATGTCCTACAACAAAAAAGAGATGATCGCTCTGCTGGAAGGCACGCAGTATCGTCAGGTGAGCCGCATGACGCGCCCCGGCGAATTTACCGTGCAGGCTAACAGCATCGAGATGATCCGCCGTCCGTTTGACTTTCCGGACAGCAAAGAAGGGCAGATCCGCGCACGGCTGAGCTTCAGTAATGACTCGCTGAACGAGATTAAAAACCTCGACAGCGGGCGCGACTTCGGCTTCTTCCGCCTCGATCCCCGGTTGATCACTATGCTGCAGTCGCCAAACGGCGAACAGCGCCTGTTCGTGCCGCGCGCGGGCTTTCCGGATCTGCTGGTGGACACGCTGGTGGCGACCGAAGACCGTCACTTCTATCAGCATGACGGCATCAGCCTCTATTCGATTGGCCGTGCTTTCCTGGCCAATATCACCGCCGGTCGTGCGGTGCAGGGCGGCAGTACGCTGACCCAGCAGCTGGTCAAAAACCTGTTCCTGACCAACGAGCGTTCGCTGTGGCGTAAAGCCAATGAAGCCTATATGGCGTTGATCATGGATGCACGTTACAGTAAAGATCGCATTCTCGAGCTGTATCTGAATGAAGTCTATCTGGGGCAGGCGGGGAACGATCAGATCCGCGGCTTCCCGCTGGCCAGCCTGTACTACTTCGGCCGTCCGGTTGACGAGCTGAGCCTCGATCAGCAGGCGCTGTTGGTGGGTATGGTGAAAGGGGCCTCGCTGTATAACCCATGGCGTAATCCGAAACTGGCGCTGGAACGTCGCAACCTGGTGCTGCGCCTGCTGCAGCAGCAGAAAGTGATCGACCAGGAGCTGTATGACATGCTCAGCGCCCGTCCGCTCGGCGTGCAGCCGAAAGGTGGGGTGATCACTCCTCAGCCAGCGTTTATGCAGATGGTGCGTAACGAACTGCAGGCGAAGCTGGGCGACAAAGTGAAAGATCTGTCGGGGGTGAAGATCTTCACCACGCTGGATCCGGTCTCTCAGGATGCGGCAGAGAAAGCGGTTGAGGATGGCGTTCCGGTGCTGCGTAAGCAGCGTGGCCTGAACGATCTGGAAACCGCCATGGTGATCGTTGACCGTTTCAGTGGCGAAGTGCGTGCCATGGTCGGTGGTGCGGATCCGCAGTTCGCCGGGTATAACCGTGCTCTGCAGGCCCGCCGTTCGATTGGTTCTCTGGCCAAGCCTGCGACCTATCTGACTGCCCTGAGCCAGCCGGATAAATTCCGTCTGAACACCTGGATTGCCGATAACCCGATTGCACTGAAGCAGCCGAACGGGCAGGTCTGGAAACCGCAGAACGACGACCGTCGCTTCAGTGGCCAGGTGATGCTGGTTGATGCGCTGGCGCACTCGATGAACGTGCCAACGGTTAACCTGGGGATGACGCTGGGACTGCCGCAGGTGGTGGATACCTGGACCAAACTGGGCGTGCCGAAGGATCAGCTGCAGGCGGTTCCGGCGATGCTGCTGGGGGCGCTTAACCTGACGCCGATCGAAGTGGCTCAGGCGTTCCAGACCATCGCCAGCGGCGGTAATCGCGCTCCGCTCTCCGCGCTGCGTTCGGTTATTGCTGAAGATGGCACTGTGCTTTATCAGAGTTTCCCGCAGGCTGAGCGTGCCGTTCCGGCACAGGCCGCTTATCTGACCCTGTATGATATGCAGCAGGTGGCAGAAGAGGGGACCGCTCATGCCCTGGGCGCGCGCTATCCGAAAGCGCATCTGGCGGCGAAAACCGGGACCACCAACAATCAGGTCGACAGCTGGTTTGCCGGTGTGGATGGCAAAGAAGTGGCGATCACGTGGATTGGTCGTGACAACAACCAGCCGACTAAACTATATGGTGCCAGCGGGGCGATGCAGATCTACCGCCGCTATCTGGATAACCAGGCACCCACGCCGTTGCTGCCAACGCCGCCGGAAGATATTGCCCCGATGAACGTTGATTCAGCCGGTAACTTTGTCTGCGGAACAGGCAGCAGCAGTTGGAGAACGCTGCCGGTGTGGACCACCGATGCCAGCGCGCTGTGCCAGCAACAGCAGCAGCAGGCTCAGCAACAGCAGCAGATGCAGCAACAGCAACAAAATGAGCAGAAAGACAGTAACGGTGTGGCCGGTTGGATCAAGGACATATTCGGTAAGTAACTGACCCCACAATAAAAGCCGGTTCATCATGAACCGGCTTTTTTTCGCCCGTGATTGCTGGCCGCAGTGAACATAACAGCAACAAAGATGCGTTTCAGCGTCACAAGGTCATTGCTTCCCTATTTCCCACAATTTACATCAGGTTATTCGGCCAGCAAACAGCGCTGAGACGGCTGTTTTTTTCTTGAGCGCTTCCCGCAATTCGCATATTATCCAATCGTTATAATAATAATTCTCGTTTACGTTTACATTCAATCAATCTCAGTCAGAGAAAAGCTAAATGGCTACCTTGTCTTTTAACCGTTTATCCTTGCCAGTGAATACCTCAATTCGCCGACTGGCCATCCTTGTTGCAATGGGTCTTTCTTCCTCCACTTTCGCTGCGGGTGAAGAAACTATTACCGTGAATGCTAATGCCGCTGCTGCGCCACAGGAAAGTGCCTGGGGTCCGGCACCGACTATCGCGGCCAAACACTCTGCAACCGGGACAAAAACAGATACACCAATAGAAAAAACCCCGCAGTCAGTATCAGTGGTGACTCGTGAAGAGATGGCGCTGCATAACAACACTTCTGTTAAAGGGGCTTTTGATTACACGCCAGGGGTTTACAGTAACCGTGGTAGCTCAAATGTTATCGATGCCGTTTCAATCCGCGGCTTTAATGACGTCAACACTAACCAGTATCTTGATGGTCTGAAGCTGCAGGGGGATAACTACTCTGAGTTTGCCATCGATCCGTACTTCCTGGAGCGCGCAGAACTGCTGCGTGGACCTGCTTCGGTATTGTATGGGAAAAGCTCCCCCGGTGGTGTTGTCTCTCTGGTAAGCAAGCGCCCAACTCTGGAAACACTGCAGGAAGTCCAATTCCAGATGGGCACTGATAACCTTTTCTCCACTGGGTTTGATTTCGGCGGCGCACTGGATGATAACGGGGTGTACTCTTATCGCCTGACCGGACAGGCGCGCAGCGCTGACGCTCAGCAGGAGCGTAATAAAGAGAAGCGCTATACCGTTGCGCCTTCATTTAGCTGGCGACCAGACGATAACACCACTTTTACCTTCCTGAGCTACTTCCAGAACGAGCCGCAAACGGGTTATTACGGTTGGTTACCTCGTGAAGGAACGGTTGTACCTATTGTGGATGCAGCCGGGCAGCAGCATAAACTGCCAACCAACTTCGATGATGGCGACAGTAATAAGATCTCTCGCAACACCAAAATGGTGGGTTACAGCTTCGAGCATAACTTTAATGATACCTGGACCGTGCGTCAGAATCTGCGATATGCCGACCTGCGCACTGATTACTTTACTATTTATGGTAATGGCTTCAATCAGGCGACCAGCGAAATCCTCCGTGGCTATGCTGATTCTGAAGAAGAACTTAATCAGTTTGCAGTGGATACTCAGGCACAGGCGAAGTTTTCTACCGGCGAAATTGAACATACGTTGTTGATGGGCGTTGATTATCAGCGCACCCGCAATGACATCAATGCCATCTTCGGTTCCGCAGCGCCACTGAGCGCCCTTAATCCGCAATATGGTAATACGGAGATGGTGGGGTCTGGTTTTCCATATCGCTATCTGAACAAACAACAGCAAACCGGGTTGTACACTCAGGATCAAATAGAACTGGATCGCTGGGTACTTACGCTGGGCGGGCGATATGACTATGCAATGACCTCTGCTTTAAATCGCAGTACCGATTCTGAAGTGAAGAATCACGATCAGGCTTTCACCTGGCGTGGCGGGCTCAACTACGTTTTCGACAATGGTGTCGCGCCCTATTTCAGCTACAGTGAATCCTTTATTCCCACGTCGGGCACCACTGCTGAAGGCCAACCCTTCGATCCCTCCCGAGCCAAACAGTATGAAGCGGGCGTGAAATACGTTCCGAAAGATCGACCAATTGTGATCACGGGAGCGGTTTATCAACTGACGAAAGACAAAAACCTTACTGGCGATCCTGCAAACAGTAACTTTAATGTGCAGTCAGGACAGATTCGCTCCCGTGGCATTGAGCTGGAAGCCAAGGCGGCGTTGACTCAGAATATTAATCTGACTGCGGCTTATACTTACACCGATGCTCTTTACACTCATGACACCAATCTGAAAGATCGCACGCCAGTACAGGTTCCTAAACATATGGCTTCGCTGTGGAGTGACTACACTTTCCACGAAACAGCGCTCTCTGGTCTGACTATCGGCGCTGGCTTACGTTATGTTGGTGAAAGCAAAGGCCTCTATCAGTTCAAGAGCGATGCTAACAAAAATCAGAACTTCGATGTGGCGGGTTACACCACTGTTGACGCATTGGTTAAATACGATCTGGGACGCTTCGGTTTGCCAGGCTCATCTGTCGGCATCAACGTTAAGAACCTGCTTGACCGTGAATACGTTGCCAGTTGTTATCACGAATATGACTGCTATTGGGGCGCAGAGCGGCAGATCGTTGGCACTGCGACATTCCGTTTCTAATCTTTAAATCGGGCGCGGCTCGCCGCGCCCACCAATCAGAAGACAGCTATGCATCCTCCGTTTGCCTCAGAAACCACCTTCTCGCTCGATCAGGCTACCTTTACCGTTCCCGGCAGAACCCTGCTGCAGCCGTTGTCCCTGACTTTTCCTGCGGGTAAAGTCTGTGGGCTGATAGGTCACAATGGCTCCGGCAAGTCGACCCTGCTGAAAATGCTGGGCAGGCATCATGCTGCGTCCGGTGGACAGGTGTTGCTGAATGGCAAACCGGTGGCTTCATTCCCGGGTAAACTGTTTGCCCGGGAAGTTGCCTATCTGCCGCAGCAGCTTCCGCCTGCTGAAGGGATGACGGTACGCGAGCTGGTGTCGATGGGACGCTATCCATGGCACGGCGCGCTGGGTCGTTTCGGTGTGGAAGATCGCGAGCGGGTCGAAGAAGCCATCACGCTGGTTGGCTTAAAACCTTTTGCTCAACGCCTGGTGGACAGTCTCTCCGGCGGTGAGCGTCAGCGGGCGTGGCTCGCCATGCTGGTGGCGCAAAACAGCCGCTGCCTGCTGCTGGATGAACCCACTTCCGCGCTGGATATTGCCCATCAGGTTGAAGTGCTGGCCCTGATCCAGCGCCTGAGCCGCGAACGTGGCCTGACGGTGATTGCGGTCCTGCATGATATCAATATGGCTGCCCGTTACTGCGACACGCTGGTGGCGCTGCGCAGCGGCGGTATGATTGCCCGGGGCGATGCTGAGGCGATTATGCAGCCTGAAGTACTGAACCGGATTTACGGCATCCCTATGGGGATTTTGCCTCACCCTGACGGCGGTACGCCGGTGAGTTTTGTTTACTGACGGATTGGTGTTTTCATGCCCGATTATCTCCGCCGCCGCCTGCTGATGGCGATGGCTCTTTCTCCGATGCTGCCCGCACTGCGTGCTCAGGCTGCCCCGTCCGTTGATATCACACGCATCATTACGATTGAGTGGTTCCCCACCGAGTTGTTGATGGCCTTGGGTGTGATGCCGATGGGCACCGCTGAAATATATCAGTACAAGCTGTGGGTGGGGGAGCCGAAGCTGCCTGCTACCACGGTGGATGTCGGCTTGCGGACCGAACCCAATCTGGAACTGATGATCCAGATGAAACCCTCGCTGATCCTTTACTCAACCGGCTATGGCCCGGCAAAAGAGAAGATTGAACGCATTGCGCCAGTCATGGGGTTTGCCTCCAATAATGCCGACGGCAAACCGCTGACTCATGCACGTAACTCGCTGATGCAGCTGGCGGAACGTCTGGATGTGGTGCCCCAGGCTCAGCGTCATCTGGCTGATTTTGATGCCTGGATGGCACAGGCAAAGGTGCGCCTCAGCCATCGCGCCAAACGACCTCTGTTGCTGATGTCGATCCTTGATCCCCGCCATACGCTGGTGTTCGGTAAGGGGAGTCTGTTCCTCGAAGTGATGGATCAACTGGGAATTGAAAATGCCTGGCAGGGTGAAACCAATTTCTGGGGCAGCGCGGTGATTGGCATTGAGCGCCTGGCGTCGATGAAGAATGTGGATGCGATCTGCTTCGATCACGGCGACGATGCTCTGGTAGAGCAGGTGACTTCCACGCCGCTGTGGAACTCGCTCTCCTTTGTCCGGGAGAAGCGCTTCCGCCGGGTGCCGCAGGTCTGGTTCTATGGCGCGACGCTTTCAGCGATGCGTTTTTGCCACCTGCTCGACACCGCGTTGGGGGAAGCATGAGAACTTCGCACCGCTTCCCTATCGTCCTGTTAACGCTGATGCTGGTCGCGGCGCTCGGGCTGACCTTTTACAACTTCAGCCAGCAACTGCCGCCAGCGCAGTGGCTGAGTGCGATCAATGCCGCCAATCCGGACAATGTCACGGAGATGGTGTTCCACTACAGCCTGATGCCGCGCCTGGTGCTCTCTTTGCTGATTGGAGCTGGCCTGGGGCTGGTTGGGCTGCTGTTCCAGCAGGTATTGCGCAATCCGCTGGCAGAGCCGACCACGCTGGGCGTGGCGACGGGCGCACAGCTGGGCCTGACAGTCGCCACGTTGTGGAGCCTGCCGGGGGGTATTTTCACCCAGCAGATGGCGGCGATGATCGGGGCGATCCTCGTTGGCCTGATCGTGTTTGGTATCGCCTGGGGTAAGCGCCTCTCGCCGGTAACGTTGATCCTCGCCGGGCTGGTGATGTCGCTCTACTGCGGCGCGGTCAATCAGATCCTTGGCCTGTTTAACCATGACCGCCTGCAGAGCATGTTCCTGTGGGGCACCGGCACGCTGAACCAGATGGACTGGAGCAACGTCAGCTTTATCTGGCCCAAGCTGCTGGTGGGCTTTGTGCTGTCGCTGATGCTGTTACGGCCGATGACGCTGATGGGGCTGGATGATGGCGTGGCAAAAAACCTCGGACTGGCTTTGTCGCTGGCTCGTTTAGGCGTGCTGGCACTGGCGATTATCCTCAGTGCTCAGCTGGTGAACGCTGTCGGGATCATCGGATTTATCGGCCTGTTTGCGCCGCTGCTGGCGAAAATGCTCGGCGCACGGCGCTTGCTCAGCCGGTTATTGCTGGCCCCGCTGATCGGCATGCTGCTGCTGTGGCTGGCCGATCAGTGCGTGATCTGGCTGACGGAAAACTGGCGGGAAGTGTCCACCGGCATGGCGACGGCAATCATTGGTTCTCCGCTGCTGCTGTGGCTGCTGCCGCGTCTGAAGACCTCCTCCGGTATGCCAGCGCTGAATCAGGGCGATAACGTCCCTGTGGAGCGCCATAACGTGCTGATGTGGGGCATTATCGGTGTGGTAACACTTCTGGTGCTGAGCGTGGTTGCCCTGAGTTTTGGTCGCGATGCGCATGGCTGGCAGTGGGCAACCGGCGAGTTGTGGCAACAGCTGTTGCCTTGGCGGATGCCGCGACTGGTGGCGGCGGTCGTTACGGGCCTGATGCTGGGCGTGGCGGGCTGTATTGTCCAGCGGCTGACAGGTAACCCGATGGCCAGCCCGGAAGTGCTGGGGATCAGCTCAGGTGCGGCTTTTGGTGTGGTGGTGATGCTGTTCCTGGTACCGGGCGACGCCTTTGGCTGGCTGCTGCCTGCGGGTAGTCTCGGTGCGGCGGTGACGTTGCTGATTATCACCTTTGTCGGCGGGCGCGGCGGTTTCTCTCCGGAGCGCATGCTGCTGGCAGGGATGGCGCTGAGTACCGCTTTTGCCACGCTGTTGCTGCTATTGCTGGCGAGCGGCGATCCACGTATGGCCGCCCTGATGACGTGGATCTCAGGCTCTACTTATAACGTGAATGCTGCTCAGGCATGGCGTACCGTGATAGTGGCTGCTGTGCTGCTGGCGCTGACACCGTTATGCCGTCGCTGGCTGACTCTGCTGCCGCTTGGGGGTGAGACGGCCCGCTCGTTGGGGCTGGCGCTGAAGTCTTCCCGTATGGCATTGCTGCTGCTGGCGGCGGCGCTGACAGCGGCGGCAACCCTGACCATTGGTCCGCTGAGCTTTATCGGTCTGATGGCACCACATATTGCGAGGATGCTTGGCTTCAGGCGTGCGATACCGCAACTGGTGATGGCAGCGCTGTTGGGTGGGGCATTGATGGCGGTAGCCGACTGGTGTGGCCGGATGGTGGCGTTCCCCGGACAGATCCCGGCGGGGCTGCTGGCGACCTTTATCGGCGCGCCTTACTTTGTTTATCTGCTTCGGAAGGTTTGAGCTCTTCCTGCGTGGGAAACCGGGAGTAAAACGTCCCGCACCATAGACGGTGCGGGTCGGGCTGCCATGGACGGCGCTTTTTGCGTCTATATGAGCGGCCTGTATGCCCCGCGCAGGCACTGTATTTGGTTTTTAGCGTAGCTTCGCGAAGCAGCGGCGGGCCGCATCGATGGTACGCTGGATATCTTGCTGGCTGTGCGCCAGTGACATAAAGCCTGCCTCAAACGCGGAAGGGGCCAGATACACGCCTTCTTCCAGCATCAGATGGAAGAATTTCTTAAAGCGCTCAACGTCACACTTCGTCACGTCCTCATAGCAGGTCACTTCCGGCGCATCGGTAAAGAACACGCCGAACATGCCGCCAACGTGGTTCACTACCAGAGCTATGCCTTCCTCCTGCGCAGCGGCCAGCAGGCCGTTCGCCAGCTGCGTGGTCAGTTCCGTCAGGGTGGCATGGGTGCCAGGTTTGGCGATTTCGCTCAGACAGGCAAAACCGGCAGCCATGGCAATCGGGTTACCGGATAAGGTACCTGCCTGGTAAACCGGGCCGGTCGGTGCCAGCGCCTCCATCACTTCACGACGGCCACCAAACGCGCCCACCGGCATACCACCACCGATGATTTTACCCAGGCAGGTCAGGTCCGGCACCACGCCGTAATAATCCTGCGCACCAGCCAGTGCAACGCGGAAACCGGTCATCACTTCGTCGATGATAAACAGTGCGCCGAACTCATCACAAAGTGCTCGCAGACCCGGCAGGAAGTCCGGCTGCGGCGGGATGCAGTTCATGTTGCCCGCAACCGGTTCAACGATAATACAGGCGATTTCATGCGGGTATTGCTCAAAGGCGGCGCGCACGGAAGCCAGATCGTTATAGGTGCAGGTCAGGGTATGTTTGGCGAAATCTGCCGGAACACCCGGTGAATTTGGCTGGCCGAGGGTGAGGGCACCAGAACCGGCTTTCACCAGCAGGCAGTCAGCGTGGCCGTGGTAGCAGCCTTCAAACTTGATAATTTTGTCACGATGGGTGAAACCACGCGCCAGGCGGATTGCGCTCATGGTCGCTTCGGTTCCGGAGTTCACCATGCGCACCATATCCATGGTTGGCACCAGCTCGGTCACCAGCTGCGCCATTTTCACTTCCATCTCGGTTGGCGCACCGAAACTCAGGCCGCGCTCCGCTGCTTCAATCACCGCGTTGCGAATCGCCGGGTGGTTGTGACCCAGAACCATTGGGCCCCAGGAACCCACGTAATCCACGTAGGCTTTGCCGTCGGCGTCATACAGATAAGCACCGTCAGCATGTTCAATAAAGAGCGGCACACCGCCAACGCCGGTAAAGGCGCGCACCGGTGAGTTCACGCCACCGGGAATTAATTGCTGCGCCTGAGCATACAGATTTTCAGACTTACTCATGGTTCCGCTCCTGAGGATGCATTAAGAAAAACACCGCCATTCTAAGGGAACCTGCGGCAGGGTCAAAAGGTCAGTGGGCTTTTTGACACGAATGGAGAACATTTTTTCCCGGGACATTCGGCCTGATATGAGTAAGATACTGACCTTTCCTGACAAACCAATGAACGGGATATGAACGAGCCAACCTCATCGACCGACCAGTTAAATGTGGTTCCTGCCAGACGCAGTGATTTCCTTCGCATGCTGATACGCCGCGATAAAACTCCCGCAATCGTGCTGATTATGGCGGGAATTGTCGGTACCCTCGCCGGACTTGTCGGGGTGGGATTTGAAAAAGCCGTCAACGCGGTCAGCACTCACCGCCTTGAAATCTTGGCAAAGGTGGAGCATCACTGGAGCCTGGCGTTCCCGCTGGCATTTATCCTCTCCGCGATCCTCGCCGTTATCGGTTACTACCTTGTCCGCCGTTTCGCCCCGGAAGCCTCCGGGTCCGGCATTCCTGAAATCGAAGGTGCGCTGGAAGAGTTGCGGCCGGTGCGCTGGTGGCGGGTGATCCCGGTAAAATTTATTGGCGGCATGGGCACGCTGGGAGCCGGAATGGTGCTCGGGCGGGAAGGGCCGACGGTACAGCTGGGTGGCAATATCGGCCGGATGGTGCTGGATATTTTCCGCATGAAAAGCACCGAGGCGCGTCATTCTCTGCTGGCTACCGGCGCGGCGGCAGGTCTGTCAGCCGCCTTTAATGCCCCGCTTGCGGGCATCCTGTTTATCATTGAAGAGATGCGCCTTCAGTTTCGTTACAGCGTTATTTCCATCAAGGCGGTGTTTATTGGCGTGATTATGTCGAGCATCGTTTTCCGCATCTTCAATGGCGAACATGCGGTGATCGCGGTAGGCAAACTGGCAGAGTCCCCGGTGAACACCCTGTGGCTGTATTTGCTGCTGGGAATGATCTTTGGCGTGGTGGGCGTGACGTTCAATGCGCTGATTTTCAAAACGCAGGATATGTTCCAGCGCCTGCATGGCGGGAATATGCGCAAGCTGCTGATCATCGGTGCGGTGTTGGGCGGCGTTTGTGGCGTGCTCGGCCTGATTGAGCCGGAAGCGGCAGGCGGGGGTTTTAACCTGATCCCGGTTGCGGCAGCGGGTAATTACACCGTCGGTATGCTGCTGTTTATTTTCATCGCTCGCGTGGTGACTACGCTGCTGTGCTTTGGTTCGGGCGCGCCGGGTGGCATCTTCGCCCCGATGCTGGCATTAGGCACCTTACTTGGGACCGCTTTTGGCATGGCCAGTGCTTCGTTATTCCCTGCTTATCACCTTGAAGCCGGCACTTTCGCTATTGCCGGAATGGGCGCGTTGTTCGCCGCTTCAGTCCGGGCACCGCTGACCGGCATTGTGCTGGTTCTGGAAATGACCGACAATTATCAACTTATTCTGCCGATGATTATTACCTGTCTTGGGGCAACATTGCTGGCACAGTTTCTCGGGGGCAAGCCGCTCTATTCAGCCCTGTTGGGCCGCCTGCTGGCGAAACAGCAACAGGCAGAGGAAGACACAGCAGCACAGAGTGCCACGTCTTCACGGACCAAACAGGCTGATACTTGATTGCTATACTGCTATATAAGATAATAACGCTAATGATGGTCGAAATATTACGTCGTCCTGAATGCCTGATGGAGTACTAAATGAGTGACGATATAGCTCTGCCCCTGCAGTTCACTGAAGCAGCGGCCAGTAAAGTCAAAAACCTGATTTCAGATGAAGAGAACCCGGATCTGAAACTGCGCGTTTATATCACCGGTGGCGGCTGCAGCGGCTTCCAGTATGGCTTTACCTTTGATGATAAGGTCAACGACGGTGATATGACCATTGAGAAGGCGGGTGTGGCGCTGGTAGTCGATCCGATGAGCCTGCAGTATCTGGTGGGCGGTTCGGTGGATTACACCGAAGGGCTGGAGGGCTCCCGCTTTGTGGTGACCAATCCGAATGCTAAAACCACCTGCGGCTGCGGTTCCTCCTTCAGCATCTGATAAAAAGCCCCGGCGCTTTCGCTGCCGGGGCTCTGCTTACCATTCCACTGTGATCAACTTCGACATCTGACGTCTCGCCCTGTCCTGCGAAATAACCGCCTGCGTCACTTTCGGCTGCGCGGCAACCTGTTGACCACAATCTACTGCCGGTGATGCTGCTGGTGTGGCGCTTTGCCCGTCAATGCGAATAAATGGTCAGTTTGACCCCGATGCTGCCGGTAATCGAAGCGGCACAGGCATGACCAGCCATAACCAGCTCAGGGGCCAGATAGATGGCTTTCATAACGCTTGTTTCCTGGTATAAAAAATCAGGGCATCAGCCCAGATACGGAACGCGAGGATAAAAAAATTCGCCGGTCCGTTAGTTGATTAACGGCAATTTTTGTTGAACTTTAACCGTATTTTTGCGGTTTTAGTTGTTTCAGGGTTTTTGCTCTGGGTGCAGTTGGCTGCATAATTGTTGAGCAGCCAGCATAATCCGGGGGCCGGGCCGGCTAAACCAGTCATCTTTTACTGTGATCACTCTCACATTAAGTTGCGGATGCCAGAAAGCTTTAATCGCCGGAACACGCTGAGGGTCACCACCGATCACCACCACCTCCGGATTGCGCATCAATACCTGCTCACGACTGACCTGTGGCCAGGCCACGCGGCTGTCGGAAAAGATATTCTCACCGCCGCAAATCTGCAGGATTTCGTTCTGTAAGGTGTTGCGGGAAGCAGTAAACAGTGGCTGCATGCCAAATTGCAGAAACACCGCTTTCTTCGGCTGGCTGGCATAACGTTGTTGTAACGCTTCCCACTGTTTCTGCAACAGTTGCGCTTCCTGCTCTGCCTTTTCAGGCTGCGGGCTCCAGACTTTCAGCTGCCGCACGCTGGCAATCATCTCGCTGACCGTAGCTGGCTCAATCCATTCCACTTTAATGCCAAACGCCTTCAGCTGATCCACCTGCCGCTGCGGGTTCCCGTCGCGCCACGCCAGCACCACATCAGGCCTGAGGCCAATAATGCGCTCGGTGTTGATCCCCTGCCAGTTCGCCACCTGTTCAATCTTCTCTGCCGCAGGAGGATAGTCTGAGTAAGCACTTACGCCAACGGGAGTGATCCCGGCAGCAAAAGCCAGTTCGGTCAGATTAGGAGCGAGAGTGACAACGCGGGGCGCAGAGGCTGCTGCCGTCCCGAAGCAGGACAGCAGCAGTAAAAGGCAGGGCAGGAATTTAGCCACGGGCCAGATGGGTCAGCAGCGTTTCAACCAGCAGGGAAGAGTGCTTGGCGGCAACGGTGAGGAACTCATCAAAGCTCAGGTGTGATTCCTGATCGGCCACGTCAGAGATGGCGCGTACCACCACAAACGGCGTCCCAAACTGGTGGCAGACGTGCGCAATGGCGGTTGCTTCCATCTCCACGCCCACAGCCTGCGGGAAGGTGGAACGGATGCGCGCCAGCGGCTCTGCTCCATTGATAAAAGCATCGCCACTGACCACCAGGCCGCGAACCGCGTGCTGGCCAAGCTCTTTGATGCAGGTTTCTGCCGCTTCAATCAGTCGGGCGTCTGCGGTAAAGGCGGCAGGGCAACCCGCCATCTGGCCCGCTTCGTAACCGAAGGCAGTGACGTCAGCGTCGTGGTAACGCACTTCACCGGACACCACGATATCGCCCACTTTCAGGGTTGGGGCCAGGCCACCGGCGGAACCGGTGTTAATAATAAAGTCAGGTTTGCACATCTGCAGCAGCAGAGTAGTGCCCATCGCGGCTGAGACTTTACCAATTCCCGATTTCAGCAGAGCAACTTCCACGCCGTTCAGCGTACCGGTATAAATTTCACAGCCTGCCAGTTCAATCGTCTGGCGGTTTTCAATTTTGTCACGCAGCAGGGTAACTTCCTGCTCCATCGCACCAATAATGCCTGCTTTCATAGGGATACTCGCTAAGGTTGTGGTAAAACTCGTCAAATATGGTGCATAGTTTACCATGATTAAACGTCATTAAACTCACTGCAGCAGTCAGTAATCCAGGGGACGACTATGTCAGCAATCGATTTCAGGACGAAATTCAGCTTTGAGAGACCTTTTAATAATCGCGAAGAGCCTGAGGGCGAATATCTCATCACCCGGCATTTTGAAAGTGATCGTGGCAGGATCATTAATTCTGCCGCCATCCGGCGTCTGCAGCAAAAAACGCAGGTCTTCCCGCTGGAGAGAAATGCTGCCGTCCGATCGCGCCTGACGCACTCCCTTGAGGTGCAGCAAACCGGCCGCTATATAGCCAAAGAAATTATTCAGAAGCTGAAAGAGCAGCCGGGCGGGCTGGAGCAATATGGCCTGGATGGTTTTACCGGCGCCTTTGAAAGCCTGGTGGAGATGTCCTGCCTGTTGCATGACGTGGGTAACCCGCCGTTTGGTCATTTTGGCGAAGCGGCAATTAATGACTGGTTTAAGGTAAATCTTCCAGGCATGTTGATTGAACCGGCAGATGCGGGGGTGGAAAATAACCAGCAGAATGAAAAGTTTCTCGCGATGAATGCCAAACTTCGCCAAGATCTCTGCCATTTTGAAGGCAATGCTCAGGCTATTCGCCTGGTTCATACTCTTCTGCAGCTCAATTTGTCTTATGTTCAGGTTGCCTGCATCCTGAAATATACTGCGCCTGCCTGGTTCCAGGGCGAAAAACCTCAGCGGTTTAAAACGCTGATGAAAAAGCCAGGCTATTATCTGTCGGAAGAGAAATACGTCTCAGAATTACTGCGGGCGACAGCAACTGAGCAATATCACCGTTTTCCTCTGACTTATATTATGGAAGCGGCCGATGATATTTCTTACTGTATTGCCGACCTGGACGATGCAGTGGAGAAGGCCATATTCAGCGTTGAACAGCTGCACGGTTATCTGAAAGACGAATGGGAATTGCTGAAGAAGAAGAAAAAAGTCAATTCCGATGAGCTGTTTGTAAAGATAGTGGGCTTTGCTTACAGTGAGGCGCAAAACAAAGAGCGCTATCGCAGCCGCAGCGATACCTTTTTTATGAAGCTGCGGGTAAGGGTTCAGTCGGTACTGGTGGAGCACGCGGTTAAACGCTTTATTGATAACATTGAACCTATTTATCAGGGCAGTTTTAATCATTCGTTGCTGGAAGATGAAGGGGATGAAAGTCAGTTACTGACGCTTTTCAAAGCCGTGGCCAGAAAGCATGTATTTAATCACGCGGAGGTGGAACAGCTGGAATTGCAGGGATATCAGGTAATCAAAGGCCTGCTAAATATCTATCAGCCGTTGCTGTCCATGTCTTATACCGATTTTAACATCCTGATAAATGATGATTCCCACAAAGATTACCCGATTGAGACACGTTTATTTCACAAACTTTCCGGTAAGCACCGTAAGGCTTATTCCGTTCATATGCGCAACCTGATAATTGAACATCGCTTTGAACGTTTGCTGTGGGAGCGTTATTATCGTGCGCGCCTGCTGCAGGATTATGTCAGCGGCATGACGGATTTGTATGCGTGGGACGAGTATCGTCGGTTGATGGCGGTCGAATAATGCGGGCGGAGGAGTGAGTTTTGTAAAGGAAGAGAATAAATTTTTACCTTTAGCAGAAACTTCCTCATGAACTTAGCGTTAAAACTTGACTCTCAACATCACGACCTCAGCAATGGTTGCATAATTGGACACTTAGAGAAACAGACGCATGAAAAAAACACTTTTAGCCAGCGCGTTGGTTCTGAGCCTGGGAATGGCGATGGGCCCGCTTACCGCCACCGCAGCAGAAACTGCTTCTTCCTCCAGCCAGCAGCTTCCAAGCCTGGCACCGATGTTAGAAAAAGTGATGCCTTCAGTTGTGAGTATCAATGTTGAAGGGAGCACAACAGTACGCACACCTCGTTTGCCTCAGCAGTTCCAGCAGTTCTTTGGTGATAATTCACCGTTCTGCCAGGACGGCTCACCTTTCCAGAGCTCGCCAATGTGTCAGGGCGGCGGTGGACAGGGTGGTCAGGGGCAGGGCGGCGCGGATACCCAGCAGGAAAAATTCCGTGCGTTGGGATCGGGTGTGGTGATTGATGCCGCCAAAGGCTACGTCGTGACCAACAACCACGTGGTCGATAATGCCACCAAAATTCAGGTTCAGCTGAGTGATGGCCGCAAATATGACGCGAAAGTGATCGGTAAAGATCCGCGTTCGGACATTGCGCTGCTTCAGCTGAATGATGCAAAAAATCTGACCGCTATTAAAATTGCCGATTCAGACGATCTGCGCGTCGGTGATTACACCGTGGCGATCGGTAACCCTTACGGCCTTGGCGAAACGGTCACCTCCGGTATCGTATCAGCGCTGGGACGTAGTGGTCTGAACGTGGAAAACTACGAAAACTTTATCCAGACCGATGCGGCAATCAACCGGGGTAACTCGGGTGGTGCGCTGGTGAACCTGAACGGTGAACTGATCGGGATTAATACCGCGATCCTCGCGCCGGACGGTGGCAACATCGGTATCGGCTTCGCTATCCCAAGTAATATGGTTAAGAACCTGACTGCGCAGATGGTCGAATACGGCCAGGTGAAACGTGGCGAGCTGGGGATCATGGGGACCGAGCTGAATTCCGAGCTGGCTAAAGCGATGAAAGTTGACGCCCAGCGCGGTGCCTTTGTCAGCCAGGTGCTGCCAAACTCTTCAGCAGCGAAAGCCGGTATCAAAGCGGGCGACGTGGTGACCTCGATCAACGGCAAGGCGATTTCCAGCTTCGCCGCGCTGCGTGCGCAGGTGGGTTCACTGCCGGTGGGCACCAAAATGGCTCTGGGCCTGATCCGCGACGGTAAGCCAGTCACGGTGAACGTGGAGCTGCAGCAGAGTACCCAGACCAAAGTTGATTCCGGTACTATCTACACCGGTATTGAAGGGGCTGACCTGAGCAACTTCGACGTGAAAGGCGTGAAGGGCGTGAAGGTCGACAGTGTGAAAGCGGGTTCCGCAGCCGCTCGCATCGGGCTGAAGAAAGACGACGTGATCCTTGGCGTTAACCAGCAGGCCATCGCCAACCTGGGCGAACTGCGCAAGATCCTCGACACCAAACCTTCGGTGCTGGCGCTGAATATCCAGCGTGGTGACAGTTCCATTTACCTGCTGATGCAGTAATCGCAGCAGGGCTGGCCTGCGGGCCAGCTGCCTGATGAAAGGGACCGGTCATTGTGGCCGGTTCCTTTTTTATTTTCAGGTGCTTTGATTTTGCTCACCCTGGTAAACAGCCACAGAGAACAGGACTCTTTGCTGTAACAGCCATCCCTGAGGGGCTGGTCGTTAAGGCCAGTACCTGCTGTTTTATGCCCCGACATCCCCCCGCTTTGTGAACCTTCCCGCAATTTTCACAGCCGGTATCACGCTTAGTGCAGTTGCACAATGTACCGGCACGGCCCTGCAGGTATGCTGGCTGAATAATGCTTTTCAGGAGTAGTGGATGGCCACTTATCATCTGGATGCCCGCCTGGCGCAGGAAATTGTTGCCCGCACGATGCAAATTATTGACAGCAATGTCAACGTGATGGACGCGCGCGGCCGTATTATCGGCAGCGGTGACCGTGAGCGTATTGGAGAAATGCACGAAGGGGCGCTTCTGGCTTTGTCACAGGCGCGCGTGGTGGATATCGATGAAGCCGTGGCGAAGCATCTTCACGGCGTACGCCCGGGCATCAACCTGCCGATGCGTATCGACGGCGAAATTGTCGGCGTCATTGGGCTGACCGGCGAACCCGAGTCGCTACGGCACTATGGAGAGCTGGTCTGCATGACGGCCGAGATGATGCTGGAGCAGGCCCGACTGCTGCATATGCTGGCGCAGGACAGCCGTCTGCGCGAAGAGCTGGTACTGAATCTGATCCGCAGCGACACGCTTTCACCGGCTCTGATGGAGTGGGCGCAGCGTTTGCGCATCGATCTTAACCAGCCGCGCGTGGTGGCAGTGGTGGAGGTGGACAGCGGCCAGCTGGGGGTGGACAGCGCGATGTCTGAGCTGCAACAGCTGCAGACGCTGCTGACCACGCCGGAGCGGGATAACCTGATTGCTATTGTGTCGCTGACCGAGATGGTGGTGCTGAAACCCGCTTTTAATGCCCATGGCCGTTTTGATGCAGAAGACCATCGCAAACGGGTGGAGCTGTTGCAGTCGCGGATGAAGGAGAGCGGTCATTTGCGTATGAGGATAGCGCTGGGCAACTTTTTCACCGGACCGGGAAGCATCGCCCGATCTTACCGGACGGCCCACACCACCATGGTAGTGGGCAAACAGCGTATGCCTGAGCAGCGCAGCTATTTTTATCAGGATCTGGTGCTACCGGTGCTGCTGGACAGCCTGCGCGGTGGCTGGCAGGCCAATGAGCTTTCCCGCCCGCTGGCAAAACTGAAGTCGATGGACAATAACGGTTTGCTGCGCCGCACGCTGATTTCATGGTTCAGCAATAACGTACAACCTTCGGCCACGGCGAAAGCGCTATATATTCACCGCAACACGCTGGAATACCGGCTTAACCGTATTTCGGAACTGACGGGGTTAAATCTGAGTAATTTCGATGACAGGCTGTTGTTGTATGTTGCCCTGCAACTGGATGAACAGCCGTAATATACTCTGAGGACTTTGCAGATGGGGTAGCTGCACGAAAAAATCCCAGTCACTTACCTGAATAAGCTTCCGGGATGTTCTCGCTCAGAGAATATTAACGACCGCTGCGGGTCAGTTTTTCCAGATCGGATTCAATTTCGTTGATTTTATTGGAGACAACGCTTTCCAGATGACGCAGGTCTTCCAGAATTTTACGTTTCAGATCCACTTCCACCTGGTCGCGCTGGCAAATCTGGTCCAGTTCATCAATCACATAACGCAGATTAGGGCTGATTTCCTGAATTTCTTTGTAGCCCTGGCTGACATTATCGGCCACAACGGTTTTGCGCTGGCGTGGATATTTAAATTTCACGCTCTTGGCAAAAAACTCGCCTTTATCTTTGCGGAAATAGATTTTCAGAATGTCGTTGCTGGCTTCCTGACGCAGGCTGTAACGGTCGATATCGTCAGGGTTAGAGATGCCAAGGCCTTTCAAATTATCGTACATGAGTTTTTTTCCTAAGTGAGGTGAATGTCGTCCCGGCTGCGCATTGTGAATACTGCGTTGTGCAGTGCTCGCCATGCTCGCAGACTTTTTATCTGCGACCGGGGCGGCGCGCTTACGCCTAGTCTTCACTTAGCTCGTTCGTTCAGGACTGATGCGATAAATGTAGTCGCAAAAGTCACAGCACGGATAACGTCAGGGTTCATGGTCTGAATCAACGGCGCGGATTATCGCCTGGTTATTGCGCAATAGCACCAGTTATTTCGTGTCGCGAAACAGGTTTTTGACGTGATGGGTGTAAAGAAAAGATTACGGGCCACAGGGAGTGACCCGGAAGATGATTTAGTCGATGGTGCGCAGCAGTTCGTTGATGCCCACTTTGCCGCGAGTTTTCGCGTCAACTTTCTTCACAATAACCGCACAGTACAGGCTGTAGCTACCGTCTTTAGATGGCAGGTTACCGGAAACCACCACGGAGCCCGCAGGTACGCGGCCGTAATGCACTTCGCCAGTTTCACGATCGTAGATTTTGGTGCTCTGGCCGATATAAACGCCCATAGAGATCACCGCGCCTTCTTCCACGATCACGCCTTCCACGATTTCAGAACGTGCTCCGATAAAGCAGTTGTCTTCGATGATGGTCGGGTTAGCCTGCAGCGGCTCCAGCACGCCACCGATGCCCACGCCGCCGGACAGGTGAACGTTTTTACCGATTTGAGCACAGGAGCCGACGGTAGCCCACGTATCCACCATTGAGCCTTCATCAACGTATGCGCCGATGTTAACGTAGGAAGGCATCAGCACGGTGTTGCGTGCAATAAATGCGCCCTGACGTACGGCTGCTGGTGGAACAACGCGGAAGCCTTCTTTTTTGAAGCGGGCATCATCGTAGTCAGCGAATTTCATTGGCACTTTGTCGTAGAAACGACTTTCTGCACCATCAATCACCTGATTGTCATTGATGCGGAAGGAGAGCAGCACGGCTTTCTTCAGCCACTGATGGGTCACCCACTGGCCGTCGATCTTTTCCGCCACGCGCAGGGCGCCGCTGTCCAGCAGGCCGATCACCTGGCTTACTGCTTCGCGGGTCACTGTGTCGGCATTGGCTGGGGTGATCTCGGCGCGGCGCTCGAAGGCGCTTTCAATAACACTCTGTAATTGTTGCATTAAGTCTGATTTCCTGTGTCAAATCATGTCTCCGGGAGCGGTCGCTGTCCGCCTGCTCGTTGGCGCTGAACTGGCAGACTGGCCCCTGGAAGGCGTGGTAAAAATTAAATCTGAGTCACACTTTATCGTTTGGATTAAGGGCGTCTGTCAACCGTTGTTGCAACACTTCACACAATTCCGGACTGAGTGCGCGTCGTTCGCTGTTGGCGAGGATAAATAAATCCTCCACCCGTTCGCCGATGGTACTGATGCGCGCACCGTGCAGCGACACGCCCAAATCGGCGAAGACTTCCCCAACCCGGGCCAGCAGCCCCGGCTGATCCAGAGCGATCAGTTCCATATACGTCCGGCGGTCCGTGTGGGTCGGCAGGAAGATTGCTTCCGTCTCGACGCTGAAATGCTTCAGGCGGGCGGACTGGCGGCGCGTTCGTGCAGGCTGCCAGCTGGTCTGGCCGATAGCCTGTTCCAGCGCCTGGCGGATTATCTCATGCCGGTCGGCCGCCAGCGGGCTGCCATCCGGTTCCAGCACGATAAAGGTATCCATTGCCATGCCGTCACGGCTGGTAAAAATTTGCGCATCGTGCACGCTGAGGTTGCGGCGATCCAGCTCTCCCGCCACGGTAGCGAACAGGTAAGGGCGGTCCGGGCTCCAGATAAAGATTTCCGTACCGCCGCGCGTGGCCTGTGGACTGACCAGCACCAGCGGTTTGGTCAGGTCGTGGTTCATCAGGTGGCGGGCATGCCAGGCCAGCTGGTTGGGCGTGTGGCGCAGGAAGTAATCTGCCCGACAGCGTCCCCAGATATTGTGCAGGGCCTGCTCGTCGATATTATCCATCCGCAGCAGCGCCAGCGCCTGCAACCGGTGATGACGGACCCGCTCGCGCAGATCCGGGCTGTTTTCCATGCCGCGACGCAGCTGCTTTTCGGTGGCGAAGAACAGCTCGCGCAGCAGGCTCTGCTTCCAGCTGTTCCACAAGTTTTCATTGGTGGCGCAAATATCCGCCACCGTCAGGCAGACCAGGTAACGCAGGCGGTTCTCATTCTGCATCACCTCGGCGAACTGCTGGATTTCCGTCGGATCCTGGATATCACGGCGCTGCGCGGTAACTGACATCAGCAGGTGGTGACGCACCAGCCAGGCAACCAGCTGCGTCTCGCGAGAGTTAAGCCCGTGCAGCTCGGCAAACTCCAGCGCATCCTGAGCACCCAGGATCGAGTGGTCGCCGCCGCGGCCTTTGGCGATATCATGGAACAGCGCCGCCATCAGCAGCAGCTCAAGCTGCGGCAGTCTTGGCCAGATCTCCACGCATAAAGGATGTCGCGGGCGGGTCGCCTCGTTAGCGAAGCTTTCAAGTTTTTGCAGCACGCGAATAGTGTGCTCATCAACGGTATAGGCGTGGAACAGGTCGAATTGCATCTGCCCGACGATGTTGCCCCACTGCGGCATATAAGCCCACAGTACGCTGTGGCGATGCATCGGCACCAGCGCCCGGCTGACCGCACCCGGATGGCGCAGAATCGACAGGAACAGCTGGCGGGCCTCCGGAATGTTACACAGCGGCTGCTTCAGATGGCGGCGGGCATGGCGCAGCTGGCGCAGCGTTGTTGAGTAGATGCCGGTAATGTTTGGCGTACGCACCATGGTGTAAAACATACGCATAATTGCTTCGGGCTGACGGGCGAACAGCGTTTCATCGATCAGGTCGATCAGCGGACCACGCAGTTGGAATTCACTGTCGATAGCACGGGGCTTCTCATCTTCGCCCAGCGCCAGGATCGCCTCTTCAAAAAGCTGCAGTAGCATATGATTCAGCTCGCCGACCCGGCGAGTCACGCGGTAGAAGTCTTTCATCATCCGCTCGACCGGCTCGTTACCTTCGCCCTGATAGTTCAGGCGCTGCGCCACGCTGAGCTGGCGGTCAAACAGCAGGCGGTTGTCGTAACGGGGCAGGGAAAGGTGCAGCGCGAAGCGGATTTTCCACAGGAAGTTCTGGCACTCGTTCAGCTCGTTGCGCTCGGCTCCGGTCAGGAAGCCAAAGCCCACCATTTCATCAAGCGAGGTGGCACCAAAGTGGCGACGGGCAACCCACAGCAGGGTATGGATATCGCGCAGGCCGCCGGGGCTGCTTTTTATGTCCGGCTCCAGGTTATAGCTGGTGCCGTGATAACGTTTATGACGCTCCTGCTGCTCTTCAATTTTGGCCGCGAAGAAGCGGTCAGACGGCCAGAAGCCGTCGCTGAAGATGTTTTTCTGCAGTTCGAGGAACAGTGCAACGTCCCCGGTTAGCATGCGGGACTCAATCAGGTTAGTGGCAACGGTCAGGTCAGACAGGCCTTCCAGCAGGCACTCTTCCAGCGTTCGTACGCTGTGGCCCACCTCCAGCTTCAGGTCCCACATCAGCGTCAGCAGCTCGCTGGTGCGCTGGGCATCTTCGGCAGAAAGTGGGGTGCGGCTGAGGATCAGTACGTCAATATCGGAAAGAGGATGCAGTTCACCGCGGCCATAGCCCCCAACGGCAACCAGCGCAATATCTTCCTGCTCAGGGAAACCATAAAAACGCCACAAACGGCGCAGCAGACGGTCGATAAACAGCGTCCGGGCATCGATTAAGGTTTCCACCTCTTCGCCCGCATCAAAAGCGGCAGCCAGCTGATGCTGGAAATGCTCCAGATGTTGCTTCAGCGCTTCGCGTGTCAGTTCCGCGTCATTCCAGTGTGCAGGAGAGTCCGCCAGCCCGTAATTTTTCAGTGTCTTGGTCACGCCAGTGCTCCCGGAGTATCTCAGCTATTCGGAATATTTTGATAGTCCACAGGACAATAGCGCCAGAGGGTGGCAGAGATCAAAGAAAAACGGCAGTCTGCGATCCAGAGCTTTCTCCGGCCTTGGTTGTTATTGCGATCTGTCCGGTGCCATGACCCTGGCCCAAATCCTGCTGGTGGATTGAGTAAACCCAATCTCATCATAAATTTCAGTGAGTTGCATTTATGCTACGCTTAAATTATTGGTTTCTTTACAGCGGTTACTTAATTTTTATTACCGATTTGACAACCCTGGGTTGTTGACTGGATATAAGGGAAAAGAATGCTAATGATATTCGGTGAGTTATCTGGTGCTCCAGTTTGGGTACCGGCAGTATTGCTCGTCATTCTCTCACTCGCACTGGGGTTCCTGGCTCGATTTATCCTTCTGAGGTTCATCCGCTACTGGCAAAATCGTGACAGAAAGCTTTTCAAATCACTTGAAAAACATCTTCGTGGATCACTGTTTCTTTTTATGCCCCTACTGATGATAAATGTAGGGGTTAATTATATTAACATTCAGCCAGACTCACTGGGCTTTATTACGGCAACCCTTAATGTATTCATTATATTATCATTTTGCTCGATTCTGATTCGTCTGGCTAATGTTGCGCAGGATATGCTTTTCATTCGTTATGATATTAATCTTTCGAATAATCTTCGCGCCCGTAAAATTCGCACTCAGATAATATATGTAAAAAAAGTCGCTATTGTACTTCTGGTGTCATTCTGTCTTACACTGATACTTCTCAGTTTTCCCGGTTTTCGAAAATTCGGCACGACCATCCTGGCCGGTGCTGGGGTTGCCGGAATAATCATTGGATTTGCCCTGCAGAAGTCGCTTGTGAACCTGTTTGCTGGCATTCAGATAGCTTTTACGCAACCTATAAAGATTGATGATGCTGTGGTCGTCGAAAATGAATGGGGCTGGATAGAGGAGATCAACCTGACTTATGTTGTTGTGCGTATCTGGGACCTGCGCCGACTGGTTCTGCCCATTACCTACTTTACAGAAAATCCTTTTCAGAACTGGACTCGTAATAATGCACAGATATTAGGATCTGTTTTTCTTTACCTCGATTATTCCATGCCGTTAGCGCCTCTCCGTGAACATTTTGAAAAAGTCCTCAGTGAAACAAAACTCTGGGATCAACAGACTCAGGTGCTTCAGGTGACTGAAACTACTGACAAAACCATGACGATCAGATTATTGATGACCGCGCAGAATTCGCCAACGGCCTGGGATTTACGCTGCTACGTGCGGGAAAAAATGATTGAGTTCGTTCAGCAAAATTATCCTCAGAGCCTTCCTCACGTGAGGGCGACACTAACCGATTCGGAGTTTGCCAGGCCGGTAGACAGGTAGTTAATTGCTTTCCACATAAAAATAAACGAAGTCTGCCGGCTGTATGCCGGCAGGTACCCGTTTATTTGTAAGGAAGTTACATCTCGTGCGTCAGGATCGCCGGGATGGTGTCATCCTTACGCAGGGTCATAATTTCGCAGCCGTTTTCAGTGACCACCAGAGTGTGTTCGTACTGAGCAGAAAGGCTGCGGTCTTTGGTTTTCACCGTCCAGCCGTCTTTCATGCTTCGGATGCGATAATCCCCGGCATTCACCATCGGTTCGATGGTGAATGCCATACCAGCCTGCAGCACCACGCCACCGTCATCCGCATCGTAATGCAGCACCTGTGGCTCTTCGTGGAAGCCTTTACCGATACCGTGACCGCAATACTCACGCACCACAGAGAAGTCCTGTGCTTCCACATACTTCTGGATCTCGCGGCCGAGAGTGCGCAGGCGAATACCCGGCTTCACCATCCGCAGCGCGAGGTACAGGCTTTCCTGAGTCACGCGGCACAGGCGCTCACCCTGAATGGTTGGCTTACCGGCGATAAACATTTTGGAAGTATCGCCGTGATAGTCATCTTTAATCACGGTAACGTCCACGTTGACGATATCGCCATCTTTCAGAATTCTGTCATCGCTGGGAATACCGTGGCAGACCACTTCGTTAATGGAAATGCAGACAGATTTTGGAAAGCCGTGATAGCCGAGGCAGGCCGATACGGCCTTCTGGGTATTGACGATGTAATCGTGGCAGATGCGGTCCAGCTCGCCGGTGCTGACGCCCGGTTTCACATGCTCTTCAATCATTTCCAGCACTTCAGCAGCCAGCCGACCGGCGACGCGCATTTTCTCGATTTCTTCAGGGGTTTTAATTGTAATTGCCATTAATTTAGTCCGCAGTTGTCGATATTTTCGACAATAATAAGGGAAGTGCAGCAATGTTAGCAGCCCACCTTGCCGCTGCCAATTGCAGTTTGTGGAGGGAGGGGCTGAGCGAACAAACATTGGCTTCACGGGTGGCTTTGTGGTATAAAGCGCGCCGACGATTCTCTGTGGGCAGTTTTGCAGAGAAACGCATAAATCTCATTATGTGTAAATAACACACATGTATCGACACGTACTCCGGGGTGCCTTAAGCGCTGCGTAAGCAGTTTGAGAGGTCGGTTGTATGGGATACATGGAGGCTTAACCCCAAATCATTCTATAGAGGTAATCATGGCAACTGTTTCCATGCGCGACATGCTCAAGGCCGGTGTACACTTCGGTCACCAGACCCGTTACTGGAACCCGAAAATGAAGCCATTCATCTTCGGCGCTCGTAACAAAGTTCACATCATCAACCTTGAAAAAACCGTACCAATGTTCAACGAAGCTCTGGCTGAATTGACCAAGATCTCTTCCCGTAAAGGTAAGATCCTGTTCGTTGGTACCAAGCGCGCTGCAAGCGAAGCGGTAAAAGAGCATGCTCTGAGCTGCGATCAGTTCTTCGTCAACCACCGCTGGTTGGGTGGCATGCTGACTAACTGGAAAACTGTGCGTCAGTCCATCAAACGTCTGAAAGATCTGGAAACTCAGTCTCAGGACGGTACCTTTGATAAACTGACCAAAAAAGAAGCTCTGATGCGTAATCGTGAGCTGGCCAAGCTGGAAAACAGCCTGGGCGGTATCAAAGACATGGGCGGCCTGCCGGACGCACTGTTTGTTGTTGACGCTGACCACGAACACATCGCTATCAAAGAAGCTAACAACCTGGGTATCCCAGTGTTCGCTATCGTTGATACCAACTCTGATCCAGACGGCGTTGACTACATTATCCCTGGTAATGACGATGCTATCCGTGCTGTGAGCCTGTACCTGACTGCAGTGGCTACCACTGTACGTGAAGGTCGCTCTCAGGACCTGGCTCAGCAGGCAGAAGAAAGCTTCGCTGAAGCTGAGTAATAAGGACTGCTCCCGAGAGAGCCCTTAGACATCAGATTAAAATCTGTAAGGGGCCTGATTGGCCCCTTTATTTTTTCAACTTTGCTTTGCCGCTTGCTTGTCACAGACGGCGGGGCAGAATATTTCTCCCGAGACCAGGCATGTGTCGCGCCGTCTGATGACGCCGCGGGCAGATGCGAGCTAACCGAGGATTAGAGAATGGCTGATATTACTGCTGCTCTGGTAAAAGAACTGCGCGAGCGCACTGGCGCTGGCATGATGGACTGTAAAAAAGCGCTGACCGAAGCCAATGGCGACATTGAGCTGGCAATCGAAAACATGCGTAAATCTGGTGCGATCAAAGCCGCCAAGAAAGCAGGCAACGTTGCTGCTGATGGCGTGATCAAAACCAAAATCGAAGGCAACTACGGTGTGATTCTGGAAGTGAACTGCCAGACTGACTTCGTTGCTAAAGACGGTGGTTTCCAGGCCTTCGCTGACAAAGTGCTGGATGCAGCGCTGGCTGGCAAAATCACTGACGTTGAAGTGCTGAAAGCTCAGTTCGAAGAAGAACGTGTTGCTCTGGTTGCTAAAATCGGTGAGAACATCAACATCCGTCGCATCGCGATCCTGGAAGGCGATGTGCTGGGTAGCTACCTGCACGGCGCGCGTATCGGTGTTCTGATCTCAGCTCAAAGCGCGGACGAAGAGCTGGTTAAGCAGATCGCTATGCACGTTGCAGCAAGCAAGCCAGAATTCGTTAAGCCAGAAGACGTGTCTGCTGACGTGGTAGAGAAAGAGTACCAGGTTCAGCTGGACATCGCCATGCAGTCTGGCAAGCCTAAAGAAATCGCAGAGAAAATGGTTGAAGGCCGCATGAAGAAATTCACCGGCGAGGTTTCTCTGACTGGTCAGCCTTTCGTTATCGACCCAAGCAAAACTGTGGGCCAGGTTCTGAAAGAGAAAAATGCTGATGTTGTTAACTTTATCCGCTTCGAAGTGGGTGAAGGCATCCAGAAAGCTGAAACAGATTTCGCAGCAGAAGTTGCGGCGATGTCTAAACAGTCTTAATGGATTGAAAAGAACCGCCAACTGGCGGTTCTTTTTTGCCTGTGTTCAGGGCGCTTTTCAGTCACATCCCAATAGTATTTCTGCAATGCTAAGGGGATGATAGATCAGATTTAACTCCTCACATCGACCTATAAATTCCGGGAAAATACACCATGGCGACCAATGCAAAACCTGTATATCAACGTATCCTGCTGAAACTGAGTGGCGAAGCCCTGCAAGGTGCCGAAGGCTTCGGCATTGATGCCAGCGTGCTGGATCGTATGGCTCAGGAAGTGAAAGAGCTGGTAGAACTGGGCATTCAGGTAGGTGTGGTTATCGGTGGTGGGAATCTGTTCCGTGGCGCTGGTCTGGCGCAGGCTGGAATGAATCGCGTCGTTGGCGACCATATGGGCATGCTGGCAACCGTGATGAATGGCCTGGCAATGCGTGATGCGCTGCATCGTGCCTATGTGAACGCCCGCCTGATGTCCGCCATTCCACTGAATGGTGTTTGTGATAACTACAGCTGGGCAGAGGCGATCAGCCTGCTGCGTAACAACCGCGTGGTGATTTTCTCCGCCGGTACCGGTAACCCCTTCTTCACCACCGACTCTGCGGCCTGCCTGCGCGGCATCGAAATCGAAGCTGATGTGGTGCTGAAAGCCACCAAAGTGGACGGTGTTTACTCGGCTGATCCGGTGAAAAACCCGGATGCGACCCTGTACGATCAGATTAGCTACGCTGACGTGCTGGATAAAGAGCTGAAAGTGATGGATCTGGCGGCGTTTACGCTGGCCCGTGACCATAAACTGCCGATTCGCGTATTCAACATGAACAAACCTGGCGCGCTGCGCCGGGTGGTGATGGGCGAAAAAGAAGGGACCCTGATTACGCAATAATATCAGTCAGCGCGTAAAATAAGGTATATTCTGCCTCTGTGGCGCGAAGCGCGCTACAATCAGCACGACAGACTATTTTGAAACGGGCCCTGATACAGGGCCTGCCTGGTAACCAGAATCCAAGGGTTCCAACGTGATTAACGAAATCAGAAAAGATGCTGAAACGCGCATGGAAAAATGCGTGGAAGCATTCAAAAACAACATCAGCAAAATCCGTACCGGCCGTGCGTCGCCAAGTATTCTTGACGGTATCATGGTCGATTATTACGGTTCTTCCACCCCTCTGCGCCAGCTGGCCAGCGTGACGGTTGAAGATTCACGTACGCTGAAAGTCAACGTGTTCGACCGCTCAATCAGCGCGGCCGTTGAAAAAGCGATCATGACCTCTGATCTGGGCCTGAACCCAAGTTCAGCGGGCAGCGACATTCGCGTTCCCTTGCCAGCCCTGACCGAAGAGCGTCGTAAAGACCTGATCAAAATCGTCCGTGGCGAAGCAGAGCAGGGCCGTGTGTCCGTGCGTAACGTCCGTCGTGACGCCAATGATAAAGTGAAGGCTCTGCTGAAAGACAAAGAGATCAGCGAAGACGAAGAGCGTCGTTCTCAGGATGATATTCAGAAAATGACCGACGTCTGTATCAAGAAAGTCGATACCGCGCTGGCAGAAAAAGAAGCAGAGCTGATGGACTTCTGAGTCCCTTTGGCTTCGCTGAAACGCCGCACAGATTGCCGTTCTTTTGAGTGGTCAGTCTTGCGGCGTTTTGCATTTAATTTCTTATCTGACGAGACGCCTGCGTTTCTCAGGTTTTTACACAGAGCACCCTCATGAAGCAATTGACGATCCTCGGTTCAACCGGCTCTATCGGTACCAGCACGCTGGCTGTGGTCAAAGCGAATCCGCATCTGTTTGCCGTGAAGGCGCTAGTTGCCGGGCACAACGTGGAGCTGATGGCGGAGCAGTGTCTGGCTTTTCGTCCTGCCTTTGCCGCGATGGCCGATGAGGTGTCTGCTTCGGCCCTGCGACTTCGTCTGAAAAGCCTGAATGTGGCGACCGAGGTCCTGAGTGGCGAGCAGGCGTCCTGTGAACTGGCCGCGCTGGACGATGTGGATCAGGTTATGGCGGCGATCGTCGGTGCCGCAGGATTAATGCCTACTCTGGCCGCAATTCGCGCCGGAAAACAGGTTCTTCTCGCCAATAAAGAGTCTCTTGTTACCTGCGGCCAACTATTTCTGGAGGCGGTAAGCAGCTCAAAAGCCCAGCTTCTTCCCGTCGACAGCGAGCATAACGCCATTTTTCAGAGTTTGCCTGCTTCCCTCCAGCAGCAGTTAGGATACGCTTCTCTGGAAGATAATGGCATTGACAGCATTATCCTCACGGGATCGGGTGGTCCCTTTCGCGAGTCGCCGCTGGCTGACCTGGTGAACATGACACCGGATCAGGCCTGTGCGCATCCGAACTGGTCAATGGGGCGTAAAATCTCCGTTGATTCGGCCACCATGATGAATAAAGGTCTGGAATATATCGAAGCCCGCTGGCTGTTTAATGCGACCGACGCTCAGATGGAAGTCATCCTGCATCCGCAGTCGGTGATCCACTCGATGGTGCGATACCGCGATGGTAGCGTGCTGGCTCAGTTAGGCTCGCCTGATATGCGTACACCAATTGCGCATGTGATGGCATGGCCGCAGCGCGTTCAGTCTGGCGCTAAACCGCTGGACTTTACCCGCATGGGGGCGATGACGTTCGCTGAGCCGGATTATGCACGTTACCCTTGTCTGAAGCTGGCGATTGATGCCTGCAAAATGGGGCAGGCTGCCACCACGGCGCTGAATGCAGCCAATGAAATTGCCGTAGCGGCATTTCTCGATGCGCAAATTCGTTTTACCGATATTGCTGCCGTGAATACCACCGTTCTGGAAACGCTGAGCTGTGATGAGCCCGACAGTGTGGAGTCGGTGCTGGAGATCGATCGCCAGGCCCGTGCCACGGCGCTGGCTTGTCTGCCACGTTTCAGCATTTCCCGGTAATTCCGTGCGGCAACCTGCCGCCATTTGTGAGGCGAGGGCGGAGATGGTATAGTCTTCGCCCGCCAAATGAGAATGACGTTGCATTGAGCGGTATTGCAGGCCGTGTGAGACACGGCTTTTTTGCGTCGGGCGGGTAGAGATTTCAGAAACCGTCGTATTTCTGAGTAAAGGAAATAATTACGCGTTATGTCGTCCGAAAATCAATTAAAAACCGATGACCTGCAGGGTGAAAATCCCCGCCACGTGGCCATCATTATGGATGGCAATGGCCGCTGGGCTAAGAACCAGGGGAAACTGCGCATTTCGGGCCATAAAGCAGGCGTGAAATCGGTTCGTCGTGCAGTCAGCTTTGCCGTGAGCAACAAGCTGGATGCGCTGACTCTGTACGCTTTCAGCAGTGAGAACTGGAACCGTCCGCCGCAGGAAGTGATGGCGTTGATGGAGCTGTTTGTCTGGGCTCTCGACAGCGAAGTGAAAAGTTTACACAAGCATAATGTCCGGCTGCGGATTATTGGTGACATTGGTCGTTTCAATGCCCGTCTGCAGGAGCGTATTCGCCGCGCTGAGGAACTTACTCAACAAAATGATGGACTCACACTCAACATTGCCGCGAATTATGGTGGACGTTGGGATATCATTCATGGCGTCAGAAAGATCGCCAGGCAGGTGCAGGAAGGTCTGATTCGTCCAGACCAGATCGAGGAAGAAACCCTTGGTCAGCATCTTTGCCTCAACGAACTGGCACCGGTGGATTTGGTAATAAGGACAGGGGGAGAGCATCGAATCAGTAACTTCTTGCTGTGGCAGGTTGCCTACGCGGAGTTCTTTTTTACCGATGTTCTCTGGCCTGATTTTGATGAACAAGTTTTTGAAGGTGCACTGAATGCGTTTGCACAACGAGAGCGCCGCTTTGGCGGTGCAGCACCCGGCGGCGCCTGAGCGCACTGGGGGTAATCTTTGCTGAAGTCTCGCCTGATTACCGCGTTTATACTGATTCCGGTTGTGATCGCAGCGCTGTTTTTGCTGCCGCCTCCAGGCTTTGCCATCGTTACGCTGGTCGTTTGCATGCTGGCCGCCTGGGAATGGGGGCAGTTTGCCGGTCTGGCTGCGCGTTCGCAACGTGTCTGGCTGGCCGTGCTGTGCGGGCTACTGCTCGCCTTCATGATGTTCACCCTCCCTGCTTATCAACACTCTGTTCATCTTCCACAGGTTGCCGGCTCGCTTTGGGCCGCTTTATGCTGGTGGATTGTGGCGCTGGTGCTGGTGCTGTTCTACCCCGCTTCCGCCTCACTGTGGCGCGCTTCTAAAGTGCTACGGTTGGTGTTTGGCGTGCTGACGATCGTGCCGTTCTTCTGGGGCATGCTGGCGCTGCGTCAGTATCATTATCAGGCTGACCATTTCGCCGGAGCCTGGTGGCTGCTGTATGTGATGTTCCTCGTCTGGGGTGCAGACTCTGGCGCTTACATGTTTGGTCGCCTGTTCGGCAAGCACAAGCTGGCACCGAAAGTGTCTCCGGGTAAAACCTGGGAAGGCTTTTTGGGCGGGCTGGTGACTTCAGCGTTGATCGCCTGGCTGTTCAGCCTGTGGGCGCCGCTGTCTGTCTCCACCGGGATCCTGCTGGTCTGTTCTCTGGTTGCCGCGCTGGCCTCTGTGCTGGGCGACCTGACCGAAAGTATGTTCAAGCGCGAAGCAGGAATCAAAGACAGCGGCAGTCTGATCCCTGGTCACGGCGGCATTCTGGATCGCATTGACAGCCTGACCGCAGCGGTGCCGGTGTTTGCCTGTATGCTGCTGGTCTTCGGGACGCTATAAGGGACTCTATGCTGAGCATTCTCTGGAGCCTGGGGGCGTTTATCGTTGCACTGGGCGTGCTGATTACCGTGCACGAATTCGGCCACTTCTGGGTGGCCCGTCGCTGTGGCGTCAGGGTCGAACGTTTCTCGATCGGCTTCGGTAAAGCATTATGGCGTCGCAGTGACCGTCAGGGCACTGAGTATGTGCTGGCGCTGATCCCACTGGGCGGCTATGTGAAAATGCTCGACGAGCGCGTCGAGAGCGTACTGCCGGAACTGCGCCACCAGGCCTTCAACAATAAAACCGTCTTTCAGCGTGCCGCCATTATCAGTGCCGGCCCCATCGCAAATTTTATCTTTGCCATCTTTGCTTACTGGCTGGTGTTTATCATCGGTGTCCCTGGCGTTCGTCCGGTTGTTGGCGAAATAGTGAGCGGTTCGCAGGCGGCAGAGGCTCAAATTGTTCCTGGCATGGAACTTAAAGCCGTTGACGGTATCGAAACGCCTGACTGGGATGCTGTGCGTATGGCTCTGGTGTCGAAAATTGGCGACCAGCAAACCACGCTCAGCGTGGCACCATTTGGCTCCTCTCAGGTCAGTGAAAAGCGGCTCGATTTGCGCAACTGGCAGTTCGAACCCGATAAGCAGGATCCGGTGACTTCGTTGGGTATCCGCCCACGCGGGCCACAGATTGAAACCGTGCTGGCAGAAGTACAGGCTAACTCGGCGGCAAGCAAAGCGGGTTTGCAAGCGGGCGACAGGATCGTTAAAGTCGATGGTCAGCCGGTGGACCAGTGGCAGAGTTTCGTCACCCTTGTGCGGGATAATCCCGGCAAAGCGATGGCGGTAGAGGTGGAGCGGCAGGGCAATCCGGTTGACCTGACTCTGACGCCGGACACCAAACCAGGCAGTAAGGCAGAAGGGTTTGCCGGGGTGATCCCGAAGATTGTCCCGCTGCCGGATGAATACAAAACGGTTCGCCAGTATGGGCCGTTTGCGGCGGCAGGTGAGGCCAGCGCCAAAACCTGGCAGCTGATGAAGCTGACAGTGAACATGCTGGGCAAACTGATCGTCGGCGAAGTGAAATTGAACAATCTCAGCGGGCCGATTTCAATCGCCCAGGGTGCTGGGATGTCGGCGGAATATGGCTTGATTTACTACCTGATGTTCCTGGCTTTGATCAGCGTGAACCTCGGGATTATCAATCTGTTCCCCTTGCCGGTATTAGATGGTGGGCATTTGCTGTTCCTGGCGATCGAAAAGATCAAAGGTGGACCGGTGTCTGAGCGAGTTCAGGACTTCAGTTATCGCATTGGCTCAATTTTGCTGGTGCTGTTAATGGGGCTTGCACTATTCAATGATTTCTCGCGTCTCTAGTCAGCCAGAAGGCTGTCTTCGCACGGGAACCAGTTAGGAAGAATGCATAACAACGATGGCGATGAAAAAGTTGCTCATAGCGTCGCTGCTGTTTAGCAGCGCCACCGTATACGCGGCAGACGGCTTCGTAGTGAAGGATATTCATTTCGAAGGCCTGCAGCGAGTCGCCGTCGGGGCGGCATTGCTCAGTATGCCTGTCCGCGTGGGAGACACCGTCTCCGATGAAGATATCAGTAATACTATCCGCGCGCTTTTTGCAACCGGGAACTTCGAGGATGTTCAGGTTCTGCGCGACGGTAACACCATGATCGTTCAGGTTAAAGAGCGTCCAACTATTGCCAGCATCACCTTCTCCGGTAACAAAGCGGTGAAAGATGATATGCTGAAGCAGAACCTGGAAGCCTCTGGCGTGCGCGTGGGCGAAGCCCTCGATCGTACGACCATCTCTTCGATTGAGAAGGGGCTTGAAGACTTCTACTACAGCGTCGGTAAATACAGCGCCAGCGTGAAAGCGGTGGTAACCCCACTTCCGCGTAACCGCGTTGACCTGAAACTGGTGTTCACCGAAGGTGTTTCCGCCAAGATCCAGCAGATTAATGTGGTCGGTAACAAAGCCTTCAGCTCTGACGAACTGATCTCCCGCTTCCAGCTGCGTGATGAAGTGCCGTGGTGGAACGTGGTTGGCGACCGCAAATACCAGAAGCAGAAACTGGCCGGTGACCTTGAAACCCTGCGCAGCTTCTACCTTGATCGTGGTTATGCCCGCTTTAACATCGACTCCACGCAGGTCAGCCTGACGCCGGACAAGAAGGGCATCTACATCACCATCAACATCACCGAAGGCGATCAGTACAAGCTCTCCGGTGTGGTGGTGAACGGCAGCATGGCTGGTCACTCCGCGGAAGTGGAAGCGCTGACCAAAATCAAGCCGGGCGAGCTGTATAACGGTGCGAAAGTCACCAAAATGGAAGACGACATCAAGAAGATGTTTGGCCGTTATGGCTACGCCTATCCTCGCGTGATGACTCAGCCTGAAATTAACGACGCTGACAAGACCGTGAAACTGCACGTCAGCGTGGATGCGGGCAACCGTTACTACGTGCGTAAAGTGCGCTTCGAAGGTAACGACACTTCGAAAGACTCCGTTCTGCGCCGCGAAATGCGCCAGATGGAAGGCGCATGGCTGGGCAGCGATCTGGTTGAGCAGGGTAAAGAGCGTCTGAACCGTACCGGCTACTTCGAAACGGTGGATACCGATACGCAGCGCGTACCAGGTTCTCCGGATCAGGTGGACGTGGTGTACAAGGTGAAAGAGCGTAACACCGGGACATTCAACTTCGGCGTCGGTTATGGCACCGAGAGTGGCGTCAGCTTCCAGGTTGGCGTAACCCAGGACAACTGGCTGGGTACCGGTAACACTGTTGGCATCAGCGGCACCAAAAACGATTATCAGACCTATGCTGAATTCTCACTGACCGACCCGTACTTTACGGTCGACGGTGTCAGCCTGGGTGGTCGTATCTTCTATAACGACTTTAAAGCGGACGACGCTGACCTGTCTGACTATACCAACAAGAGTTATGGTACAGACGGTACGCTGGGCTTCCCGGTTAACGAGAACAACACCCTGCGTGTGGGTCTGGGCTACGTCCATAACGACCTGTCCAACATGCAGCCGCAGATTGCGATGTTCCGCTATCTGCGTTCAGTGGGCCAGAACCCGGATCTGTCCGGTCGCGCAGAGTACTCTGCCGATGACTTCACGTTCAACTACGGCTGGACGTATAACAACCTTGACCGTGGTTTCTTCCCAACCTCGGGCAACCGCACCAACCTGAATGGTAAAGTGACCATTCCTGGTTCGGACAACGCCTTCTACAAAGCGACTCTGGATACGCAGCAGTATCTGCCGCTGAACCAGGATCGTACCTGGGTGCTGTTAGGTCGCGGTAAAGTCGGCTACGGTGATGGTCTGAACGGGAAAGAGATGCCGTTCTACGAGAACTTCTATGCCGGTGGTTCAAGCACCGTGCGTGGTTTCCGCTCAAATACCATCGGTCCAAAAGCGGCCTACTATAATAACGCTTCGAGCACCTGTTCAACTGGCGTGTACTGTGATTCCAGTGATGCAGTAGGTGGTAATGCCATGGCAACAGCCAGCGCTGAACTGATCACCCCAACGCCGTTTCTGAGTGAGAAGTATGCTAACTCGGTTCGTACCTCGCTGTTCGTTGATGCGGGTACCGTGTGGGATACCAAGTGGGAAAACACCGCTGAGACTCGTGCTGCGGGCATCCCGGACTACAGCGAACCGGGCAACATCCGTATGTCGGCTGGTCTGGCGCTGCAGTGGATGTCTCCACTGGGTCCACTGGTGTTCTCTTACGCCCAGCCGTTTAAAAAGTATGACGGAGATAAGGCCGAGCAGTTCCAGTTTAACATTGGTAAAACCTGGTAAGCCGGTTCAGCAAGGAAGCAGAGGGAAAGGAGGTTACCTTCTTTCCCACCACTTGCGGTGATTATCGCAAGTATCGCGCCGTTCACTGGCAACCCTTGGGTTGCCTTAACGCGCAACACCTGTGTCGAAGACACAAACGTTGATGGTAAGGAGTTTATAGTGAAAAAGTTGTTGTGTGCCGCAGGCCTCTCTATCGCTCTGGCGGTTTCCGCTGGTGCTCAGGCTGCAGACAAGATTGCAGTGGTGAACGTTTCCAGCATTTTCCAACAGTTACCGGCGCGTGCGACAGTTGCGAAACAGCTTGAAAACGAGTTCAAAAGCCGTGCGACAGAATTGCAGGGTATGGAACGCGATCTGCAGACCAAAATGCAGAAGCTGCAGCGTGACGGTTCAACCATGAAGGCCAGCGAACGCAGCCGCATGGAAAAAGACCTGATGGCTCAGCGTGAAACTTTCCAGACCAAAGCTCAGGCTTTTGAGCAGGATAACCGCCGTCGTCAGGCTGAAGAACGTAACAAAATCCTGAGCCGTATCCAGGATGCCGTTCAGAAAGTGGCTGATAACGAAGGTTATGACGTCGTTATCGATGCTAACGCTGTGGCTTATGCCGGTAAATCCAAAGACATCACTGCTGATGTTCTGAAACAGGTTAAATAATCGATGTCTTCAATTCGACTGGCTGATTTAGCCCAGCAGTTGGATGCAGATTTGCACGGAGATGGCGAGCTCGTCATCTCCGGCATTGCTTCTATGCAATCCGCCCAGGCAGGACAAATCACTTTTCTCTCTAACAGCCGTTACCGCGAGCAGCTCGCAGCCTGTCAGGCTTCAGCCGTGGTGCTGACGGAAGCGGATCTGGAGTGCTTCCAGGGTGCAGCTCTGGTTGTAAAAAACCCTTATCTTACCTATGCGCGTATGGCGCAGATCCTCGATAGTACCCCGCAGCCTGCCAAAGATATCGCACCAGGTGCGGTCATTGATGCCAGCGCGAAGCTGGGCCAGAACGTCTCTGTCGGGGCGAATGCGGTGATCGAATCCGGCGTTGAGCTGGGCGATAACGTGGTGATTGGCGCTGGCTGTTTTGTCGGCAAGAACACCCGTATCGGCGCGGGCACACGCTTGTGGGCCAACGTGTCGGTTTACCATGAAATTCAAATCGGTGAGCACTGCCTGATCCAGTCCGGCACGGTTATCGGTGCGGATGGCTTTGGTTACGCTAACGATCGCGGCAACTGGGTGAAAATCCCGCAGCTGGGCACGGTAGTGATCGGCGATCGCGTGGAAATCGGTGCCTGTACCACTATCGATCGCGGAGCGTTGGATAACACTCAGATCGGGAATGGTGTTATCATTGATAACCAGTGCCAGATTGCACATAACGTTGTGATTGGCGACAATACCGCAGTTGCGGGCGGCGTCATCATGGCGGGTAGCCTGAAAATTGGCCGCTACTGCATGATTGGCGGTGCAAGCGTAATTAATGGTCACATGGAAATTTGTGACAAAGTTACGGTTACCGGAATGGGAATGGTCATGCGACCAATTACCGAACCTGGGGTATACTCTTCCGGGATTCCGCTGCAACCCAACAAAACCTGGCGCAAAACAGCCGCGTTGGTAATGAACATCGATGAGATAAGCAAGCGCTTAAAAACCATCGAGCGCAAGGTCGGTAAAGACTGACTGAGCGTTTGTTGCCAGCACGATGACCTGCTTTCAAAAATACAATGCTAAGCATGGAAAGCTTGCGCACAGAAACTGATTTGCGGCCTGCGAGAGTCTTTCGATCTTCGCAGGCCGTGTTATTGATGCCATCAGAATTTTTAGGACAGGAAGAGTATTTTGACTACTGAAACTCATACTCTGAAGATTGAAGAGATTATTGAACTGCTGCCGCACCGCTATCCGTTTCTGCTGGTCGATCGCGTACTCGAATTTGAAGAGCACAAATTCCTGCGCGCCGTGAAGAACGTGTCGGTCAACGAACCGTTTTTCCAGGGCCATTTCCCTGGTAAACCGATTTTCCCAGGCGTGCTGATTTTAGAAGCTATGGCGCAGGCTACTGGTATTCTGGCGTTTAAAAGCGTTGGCAAACTTGAGCCGGGCGAGCTGTACTACTTCGCCGGGATTGACGAAGCGCGCTTCAAGCGCCCGGTAGTGCCTGGCGACCAGATGATCATGGAAGTCACCTTCGAGAAAACCCGCCGTGGTCTGACCCGCTTCAAAGGCGTGGCGACCGTTGACGGTAAAATTGTCTGCGAAGCAACGATGATGTGTGCCCGCAGTCGGGAGGCATAATTCGTGATTGATGCAACTGCTGTTATCCATTCAAGTTCCGTTATTGAAGAGGGCGCCATCATTGGCGCTCGCGTCCATATTGGTCCTTTCTGTTTCATTGGCGCTAACGTTGAGATTGGTGAGGGCACCGTCCTGAAATCTCACGTGGTGCTCAATGGGCACACCCGTATTGGCAAAGACAACACCATTTACCAGTTCGCCACTATTGGTGAAGCGAACCAGGATCTGAAGTACGCCGGTGAGCCGACCCGTGTTGAAGTGGGCGATCGTAACAGTATCCGTGAGAGCGTCACCATTCACCGCGGTACCGCGCAGGCGGAAGGGGTGACCAAAGTCGGCAGCGACAACCTGCTGATGGTCAATGCGCACGTTGCTCACGACTGCGTGATTGGCGATCGCTGTATCCTCGCCAACAACGCCACTCTCGCGGGCCATGTGACCGTGGATGACTTTGCCATTATTGGTGGGATGACCGCAGTTCATCAGTTCTGCACTATCGGTGCGCACGTTATGGTCGGCGGCTGTTCAGGCGTTGCTCAGGACGTGCCGCCGTACGTGATTGCCCAGGGTAACCATGCCACGCCATTCGGTATCAACCTTGTCGGCCTGCAGCGTCGTGGCTTCAGTAAAGAAGCACTGCACGCAATCCGTAACGCCTACAAGATCCTGTACCGCAGCGGTAAAACGCTCGATGAAGCGAAGCCGGAGATTGCCGACATCGCCCGTGAGCATCCTGAAGTGCAGCCGTTCTATGATTTCTTCGCCCGCTCCACGAGAGGTCTGATTCGCTAACTTATGCCACAGCATCCTTTAACGATTGCCCTGGTCGCCGGAGAAACCTCCGGCGATATTCTTGGTGCCGGTCTTATCCGTGCGCTGAAGGAAAAGCACCCTGATACCCGATTTGTCGGTGTCGCCGGGCCGCTGATGCAGGCCGAAGGCTGTGAAGCCTGGTATGAGATGGAAGAGCTGGCGGTGATGGGTGTGGTGGAAGTGCTGGGTCGCCTGCGTCGCCTGCTGAAAATCCGTCGCGAACTTACGCAACGATTCACCGAGCTGCAACCCGACGTCTTCGTCGGCATTGATGCGCCAGATTTCAATATCACCCTTGAGGGGCGTCTCAAGCAGCGCGGTATCCGCACTATTCATTACGTCAGTCCGTCAGTCTGGGCGTGGCGTCAGAAGCGCGTATTCAAAATTGGCCGCTCCACCGATCTGGTGCTGGCATTCCTGCCATTTGAAAAAGCCTTCTACGATCGTTTTAACGTACCCTGCCGCTTTATTGGTCATACCATGGCTGATGCCATGCCGATTGAGCCGGACAAGCGTGCCGCACGTCTGGAGCTGGGTATTGCTGAGGGGACACCCTGCCTGGCTCTGTTGCCGGGCAGCCGCGGCGCTGAAGTGGAAATGCTCAGCGGTGACTTCCTGAAAACCGCCGCGCTGCTGCGCAAGAAGTGGCCCGATCTGGAAATCGTCGTCCCGCTGGTCAATCCGCGCCGCCGTGAGCAGTTTGAGAAAATCAAAGCGGAAGTGGCTCCCGATCTGCCGATGCATCTGCTGGATGGCAAAGGGCGCCAGGCTATGATCGCCAGCGATGCCGCATTGCTGGCCTCTGGCACGGCCGCGCTGGAGTGTATGCTGGCCAAATGCCCGATGGTGGTTGGCTACCGCATGAAGCCCTCCACTTTCTGGCTGGCGAAGCGACTGGTAAAAACCGACTACGTTTCACTGCCTAATCTGCTGGCGGGCCGCGAGCTGGTGAAAGAGCTGCTGCAGGATGAGTGCCAGCCTGAGCTGCTGGCTGCTGCGCTGGAGCCGCTGCTGGCGGAAGGCGAACCCCGTGACCGGCTGCTGGCCACCTTTGCGGAGCTGCATCACCAGATCCGCTGGAATGCCGATGAGCAGGCCGCAGCGGCCGTACTGGAGCTGTGTTCATGAGCAATTTTATCTATCCTGTCGCCACCTGTATTGCCGGAGTGGACGAAGTGGGCCGTGGCCCGCTGGTCGGCGCGGTTGTGACGGCAGCGGTGATCCTCGATCCGGCCAGGCCAATTATCGGGCTGGCGGATTCGAAAAAACTATCTGAAAAACGGCGTATTGCGCTGTTTGAAGAGATCAAAGAAAAAGCGTTAAGCTGGAGCCTGGGCCGCGCCGAACCGGAAGAGATCGACCAGCTCAATATCCTGCACGCCACCATGCTGGCAATGCAGCGTGCGGTAGCCGGTTTGTCCATCACGCCTGATATGGTGCTGATAGACGGCAACCGCTGCCCGGCACTGCCAATGCCGTCGCAGGCCGTGGTGAAGGGCGACAGCCTGGTTGCTGAGATCAGTGCCGCTTCCATCATCGCCAAAGTCACCCGTGACCGTGAGATGGCCGAGCTGGATCTGCTGTTCCCGCAGTACGGTTTTGCACAGCACAAAGGTTACCCGACGGCGCTCCATATGGAGAGGCTGGCGCTGCATGGTGTGACGCCACACCATCGCCGGAGTTTTGCGCCAGTGCGTAATGCGCTGCTGGACGCTGAAGTCGCGGCTGTTGCCACGACTACGCTGTAATTTTCATTTCTCAGCCTTAAGCGGGATCAACTATGGCCGAACCTCGTTTTATTCATTTGCGTGTACACAGTGACTACTCCATGGTGGATGGACTGGCCAAAACTGCACCGCTGGTGAAAAAAGCGGCGGCGCTCGGCATGCCCGCTATTGGTATCACCGACTTCACCAACCTGTGTGGCCTGGTAAAATTTTACGGTACCGCACACGGGCAGGGCATCAAGCCGATCATCGGCGCTGATTTCAACGTCGCCAGCGAGGCGATGGGCGATGAACTGTCCCAGCTGACGGTGCTGGCTGCCAACAATACCGGCTACCAGAACCTGACGCTGCTGATTTCGAAAGCCTACCAGCGAGGCTATGGCGCAGCGGGCCCGATCATTGATCGTGACTGGCTGGTTGAGCTGAAAGAGGGATTAATCCTGCTCTCCGGGGGACGCCGTGGTGACGTGGGCAAGATGCAGCTGCGCGGTAATGCTGTACTGGTTGCCGAATGCCTGGCGTTCTGGCAGCAGCACTTCCCGGATCGTTACTATCTTGAGCTGACCCGCACCGGGCGGCCGGATGAAGAAACCTGGCTGCATGCTGCGGTTGAGCTGGCGATTGCCGAAGGTATCCCGGTCGTCGCCACTAATGAAGTCTGCTTCCTTGAGGAAGGGGACTTTGACGCGCATGAAATCCGCGTTGCCATTCACGATGGCTTCACTCTTGACGATCCCAAACGTCCTCGCCTGTACAGTCCTCAGCAATATCTGCGTACCGAAGAGGAGATGTGTGAGCTGTTCTCAGACATCCCTGAAGCGCTGGAAAACAGCGTAGAAATTGCCAGGCGTTGTAACGTCACTATTCGCCTGGGTGAGTACTTCCTGCCGCAGTTCCCGACCGGTGACATGACCACCGAAGACTTCCTGGTGGCGAAATCCCGCGAGGGCCTGGAAGAGCGTCTGGAATTCCTGTTCCCGGATGCGGAAGTGCGGGCGCAGAAAAGGCCGGAATATGACGATCGCCTTGAAATCGAGCTGAACGTTATTAACCAGATGGGTTTCCCCGGCTACTTCCTGATCGTTATGGAGTTTATCCAGTGGTCGAAGGATAACGACGTGCCGGTAGGGCCGGGACGTGGTTCCGGTGCCGGTTCGCTGGTGGCCTATGCGCTGAAAATCACCGACCTCGACCCGCTGGAATTTGACCTGCTGTTCGAACGTTTCCTCAACCCGGAACGTGTTTCGATGCCCGACTTCGACGTCGACTTCTGCATGGAAAAACGTGACCTGGTGATTGAGCACGTGGCCGAGATGTATGGCCGCAAAGCGGTATCCCAGATTATTACCTTCGGTACCATGGCAGCCAAAGCGGTAATCCGCGATGTGGGTCGCGTGCTGGGGCATCCGTACGGATTCGTCGATCGTATCTCCAAGCTGGTGCCGCCAGACCCGGGCATGACGCTGGAGAAAGCCTTTGCAGCCGAACCGCAGCTGCCAGAAATTTATGAAGCGGATGAAGAAGTTAAAGCGCTGATCGACATGGCGCGCAAGCTGGAAGGGGTCACACGTAACGCCGGTAAACACGCCGGGGGGGTGGTCATCGCCCCCACGCAGATCACTGACTTTGCGCCGCTCTACTGTGATGAGAACGGTAATCACCCGGTCACCCAGTTCGACAAGAATGACGTGGAATATGCTGGCCTGGTGAAGTTCGACTTCCTCGGGCTGCGCACGCTGACCATCATCGACTGGGCGCTGGAGATGATCAACGCCCGTCGCGAGAAACAGGGCGAGCCGCCGCTGGATATCGCGGCAATCCCGCTTGATGACAAGAAAAGTTTCGATATGCTGCAGCGCTCGGAAACCACCGCGGTCTTCCAGCTTGAATCGCGCGGCATGAAAGATCTGATTAAACGTCTGAAGCCTGACTGCTTCGAAGATATGATCGCTCTGGTGGCCCTGTTCCGCCCGGGTCCGTTGCAGTCTGGCATGGTAGATAACTTTATCGACCGTAAGCATGGCCGCGAAGAGATTTCCTATCCGGATATCCAGTGGCAGCACGAGTCGCTGAAGCCGGTACTGGAGCCAACCTACGGCATCATCCTGTATCAGGAACAGGTGATGCAGATTGCTCAGGTGCTGGCAGGCTACAGCCTTGGCGGCGCGGATATGTTGCGTCGTGCGATGGGTAAAAAGAACCCGGTCGAGATGGCGAAGCAGCGCGGTGGTTTTGAGGATGGTGCGAAAGCGCGTGGCGTGGACGGCGAGCTGGCGATTAAGATCTTTGACCTGGTGGAGAAATTCGCCGGTTATGGCTTCAACAAATCTCACTCCGCTGCGTATGCGCTGGTCTCTTACCAGACGTTGTGGCTGAAAGCGCATTATCCTGCCGAGTTTATGGCAGCGGTAATGACCGCCGATATGGACAACACCGAGAAAGTGGTTGGGCTGGTGGACGAGTGCTGGCGCATGGGCCTGAAGGTACTGCCGCCGGATATCAACTCCGGCCTTTACCCGTTCCATGTCAATGGCGATGGCGAAATCGTCTACGGTATTGGCGCGATCAAAGGCGTGGGTGAAGGCCCGATTGAGGCGATTCTGGAGGCCCGTAACCAGGGCGGCTATTTCCGCGAGCTGTTCGACCTCTGCGCGCGCACCGATACTAAAAAGCTGAACCGTCGCGTGCTGGAGAAGCTGATCATGTCCGGTGCGTTTGACCGTCTTGGTCCGCACCGTGCAGCGCTGATGAGTGCGCTGAGCGATGCGCTGAAGGCTGCCGATCAGCATGCCAAAGCAGAGGCGATTGGCCAGGCAGATATGTTTGGCGTGCTGGCGGATGAGCCGGAGCAGATTGAACAATCTTATGCTGACGTGACCCGCTGGCCGGAACAGGTTCAGTTGGATGGCGAAAGAGAAACATTAGGGCTTTACTTAACCGGGCACCCGATCAATCAGTATCTGAAAGAGATCGACCGCTACGTTGGGGGAATGCGCCTGAAAGACATGCACCCGACCAGACGTGGTGAAGTCACCATGGCGGTTGGTCTGGTGGTGGCGGCCCGCGTGATGGTAACAAAACGCGGTAACCGGATTGGCATCTGTACCCTGGACGATCGATCCGGTCGTCTGGAAGTGATGTTATTTACAGATGCTTTAGACAAGTTCCAGCATTTGCTGGAAAAAGACCGTATCCTGATCGTCAGCGGACAGGTCAGCTTCGATGACTTCAGCGGGGGGCTTAAAATGACCGCCCGCGATGTGATGGACATTGATGAAGCCCGTGAAAAATATGCACGCGGGCTTGCTATCTCGCTGACGGACAGGCAAATTGATGACCAGCTTTTGAACCGTCTCCGTCAGTCACTGGAACCCCACCGTTCGGGGACCATTCCGGTACATCTCTACTACCAGAGAGAGGATGCGCGAGCGAAGCTGCGCTTTGGCGCAGCGTGGCGCGTGTCGCCCAGCGATCGTTTATTAAACGAACTGCGGTCGCTGATAGGGTCGGAGCAGGTGGAACTGGAGTTTGACTAAAACAGGAATATTATGAGTCTTAATTACCTGGATTTCGAACAGCCAATCGCAGAGCTTGAAGCGAAAATTGATTCGCTCAAGTCGGTTGGCCGTCAGGATGAAAAACTGGATATTAATCTGGATGAAGAAGTGCAGCGTCTGCGCGAAAAAAGCGTTGAGCTGACCCGTAAGATCTTCTCCGATTTGGGTGCATGGCAGATTGCCCAGCTGGCGCGTCATCCATTGCGTCCTTACACGCTGGACTATGTCCGCAACGTATTTACCGATTTTGACGAGCTGGCTGGCGATCGCGCCTATGCGGACGATAAAGCCATTGTGGGCGGTATTGCTCGTCTGGACGGTCGCCCGGTGATGATCATTGGTCATCAGAAAGGCCGCGAAACCAAAGAGAAAATTCGTCGCAACTTTGGGATGCCGGCACCAGAGGGGTACCGCAAAGCGCTGCGCCTGATGGAGATGGCCGAGCGTTTCAATATGCCGATCATTACCTTTATCGACACCCCAGGCGCTTACCCTGGTGTGGGTGCGGAAGAGCGTGGACAGTCTGAGGCTATCGCACGCAACTTGCGTGAGATGTCCTGCCTGAAAGTACCAGTGATCTGTACCGTAATCGGTGAAGGCGGTTCCGGTGGTGCATTGGCTATCGGCGTTGGCGATAAGGTGAACATGCTGCAGTACAGCACCTACTCGGTGATCTCACCGGAAGGCTGTGCCTCGATCCTGTGGAAAAGCGCTGATAAAGCGCCGCTGGCGGCAGAAGCGATGGGCATCATTGCTCCGCGTCTGAAAGAGCTGAAGCTGATCGACTCGGTGATCCCTGAGCCGCTGGGTGGTGCACACCGCAACCCGGTAGCGATTGGCGCATCACTGAAGGAGCAGCTGCTGGCGGACCTGGCGGATCTGGACGTGCTGAGTAAAGAAGAGCTGCTGGATCGTCGTTACCAGCGCCTGATGAACTACGGCTACGCCTGATAGCTGACAGGCTCGCATAAAGCGGGCTCCGGACTTTGAACTGTTATGGGGAGCGATCCTTGTGGCGGGGCGGAGTCTGGAGCCCGTTTTTTTTTGTGTTGAGTTTGGAGGAAGTGTCGCTACTGGCTTTGCTTGATTAGGGAAATTCAGATTCGCGGTAAGCTGGGTAAGTCGCTTCAGATTTTGAGTTCACTGGAGGGGTTATCCGGAACACGGACACGCCGTGAAATCATCCCTGATGGCTTGAGTCGCGCGTCCATGCGCGACACAGTCCGCTTATCCAGATAACCCCTCCTGCCAGTGGCTATTGTGTTGCTGTGATGAAGTTTTACTTCGGTTTAGTGAATATGATGCCGGTTCCAATTGCAATATATGGGGAGTGTCGCTACTGGTTTGCTGGATTGGGGAAATTCAGATTCGCGGTAAGTTGGGTAAGTCGCTTCAGATTCGTGGGTTCGCTGAAGGGGTTATCCGGAACACGGACAACAGAAAGGGCCAGCGGAAGGGATTGAGGAAGGACGAGCAGAAGGTCTCCAGCTTGGTCGGCAGGAAGGCCGGAGTGAAGGTATAATCGAGGGTAAACTTGAAGTTGTCAGAACCATGCTGCAGAGTGGTCTCGATCGCAATACCGTCGTAGCGATGACCGGCCTTACTGAAGACGAGCTGGCGCAAATCCGTCATTGATTCTGAATCTGTTCATCAGTGTATGCTGAAGAGAGCTAAAATCCCCTTCAGGCTGGCACAGCCGATCTCGCGGTTAATCAATTTCTCTGTTCCAGCCAGGCTCAACATTTGGGATTGAATAACCCCTTTTTTATTTGGTTGACTATCCACTGTAAGACCAATTTTCCATGCTGTTTTTCGTCTGCACCAAATAGTATTGCAGTCTGAAAGAGTCTCTTTAGTGCAGGTATTTTACTCACCAACAACTCTGAAGTTCGCGGGTGGCGGTCAGTTCCCCCTCTGGCGGGTGTTTGCCGCATGGACGCGGCAATCAAGGCTACATGGACGTATTCACGCCGTCCCGCCAGAGGGGGAACTGACCGACGCTGATCACAGATGCCGGTTTTGATTCGACGGTGCCGACCCGACACCGAACTCAGAGGCCGTTTTAACCTGACCATACTGAACTGACGCCGATCACAAAGGCCGATTTTGACCCAGCCAACTTTGGACTCCGGCCTCTTTTATTAAAATGCCGTTCAGAGCTGAATCCCTGCTCCGAGTGAGAACAGAGGATCGGCAGAATCATGCGCCACGTCTTCTTTCTGCTCCAACACCGCCTGCCAGCTGGAGGGCAGCTCAAACGGTAATTTACCCTGCGCTTTACTCTTGCCGGTGATCACATCCAGCACAGCCCGATCGGAAGCGCCGAAATTAGCCAGTAATGCATCGGTTTTATCAAGAATGTTGGTCAGGATCGCCGGACGATCGAGGTACACCGAAATAACCGTGGGAATGCTCAGATCCTTCACCTGCTTGATCAACTGATAATCTTCACTGCCGCTGTAGATACCCGCTTTTGCATCCAGTACCACGATATCAGCGTCATCAAAGCCCAGTTGACCAAAATTCACTGAGCCGAAAGGATAGTGCGGATCGTTCTGATGTGGAGTATCCACCCGCAGGATCGCGATCTCCGCCTCTTCCGGCGTTGCCACCACTTCCAGCCCGTAACTTTCAGCCACGGTGGCATTAACATTGTGCAGGAAGACCTTTTTGCCGCTCACTGACAGTGGCAATACTGAGTTGTTATTCTGCAGCAGGATCTGTGAACGGCGCTGAGCATCATCGGCCTGTTGCTGGAATTTACTGTTGCCGACGATTGTTGCCGCCTGGCCCTCATCCACATAAGGCTTTTCAAACAGACCCAGTTCAAACTTCTGCTGCATGATTCGGGTGACTGAGGCATCAATCGTGGCGATCGGCAACTGCTGCTGGTTGATCGCGGCAATCAAATCGCTGGCGTCGGTGGTGCCGCCGAACTGATCGATACCGGCTTCGACCGCTTTCACTATGCGCTGCTGGCGGCTAAGGTTTTCAACTCCCCATGACATTCCTATCCCTGCAGTCCACGGGGAAACGCCAGCTGCGATGTCTGCATCACTGATACCGGTACTGCATTTTCCTTCACAGCTTTCCAGAATGCCCCAGTCGCTAAGGATCACGCCGGTAAAACCGAAACGCTCCCGCAGCATCCCGGTCAATACCTGCTGATTAAAGCCGAATCCTACTTTTTCAATCAGCTGATCTTTGTACCACAAGCCGACAGGCTGACCGTAGTACGGCATCACCGAAGCCACTCTGGCGGCAAAGGCTCCTTCAAAAGGCACCAGGTGATATTCCAGATTCTCGCCGGGATAAACCTGCTCCTTGCCATAAATATTATGAGGATCCAGTCCGTCAAGCTGTGGCCCGCCACCGGCAAAGTGTTTTACCACGGTAATGACGCTGGTCGGGAGCAGGCCCCGGTCGCCATCCTGGAACCCTTCGATGTAAGCCTGCACCAGTTTTTTTGCCAGTTGGTTATCTTCGCCGAAGGTACCATTAATCCTCCCCCAGCGAGGCTCGGTCGCCAGATCGGCCTGCGGTGACAGGGCCATGTGTATGCCCACTGCCCGGTATTCCTGGCGGGCAATGTCGCCAAAGGTTTTCACCAGGCTGGCATCGCCGATCGCTGCCAGACCCAGCGTCTCTGGCCACTGCGAGAAACTGCCTGCCGCCACGCTGGTCGCGTTCGGATCGTTGACAAAATGGTTACGCGGATCGGTACTGATGGTGACCGGGATCCCCAGTCGGCTGTGCTCAGCCAGCGCTTGCAGTGCGTTATTGTCGGCAGAGATATACTCTGGGTTGCCTGCCATACGGGTGATAAATGTATTGACGAATTTACGATCGATATCTGCTTCAGCGGCACTCATATCCACGCGACCTGCCGTATCAAGAGTGATTGTGCCGTGCATCATCGCTCCGGCTTTTTCGTCAACAGTCATCCGTGAAACAAGATCGCGTGCGCGTTTTGCACTGTCCAGCCGCCAGTCCTCAAAAGGCTCCAGCGTGCCATTGTTATTCATGTCCTTAAACTTAAGATTATCGACGGTAATTAACGGCAGGGTGCGGCTTTCCAGTTCGGCTTGTTTGGTTGGCGTATCATGAGAACCATTATTATCGCACCCGGTTAATCCGGCGCTCAGCAACCCGATGATTATCAGGGTTAATCCTTTTTTTAATACCATTAGAAGAACTCCATTCAGGTAGAGAGGGAATCGTTCAGATGAAAAAACCAATATCTTCCTTGGCGTTTTTTGTTTATAATCAATCAGGTATATATTTTTCTTTTTTATTATTGCATTTTTTCAATCACATGAAATGCAGGGGTTAATTATTTGAGATTGCCTTCACATTTTACTTTTTAGCCCGTGTTACTTTTTGGTTGAAAGCGGGAAGTTTATTCTTCGTATATAAATATAATTCTGGAATTAACAGGTAAATGACTGGGGGACGCAATTATTTTATTTTAGAACCGTTCTGCTTTCGAAAGGGAAGGGCAATTCACTCTCTTTTTCAGAAAATGTTATTAATTCCAGGTTTATCTCTCTGTCAATCCGAATGGGAAGGCAACAGTATTGATGTTGAACGGGTATTTTTTGGATGAGCAAGGGTGACCGCTCAGACTAACTCTCTCCTGTTGCGGAGCAATGTTCGCTATGCTTATCCCTGCGCATGATCACCAGGAGGTACGCATTGAATATTATCGCAATCATGGGACCGCATAACGCATTCTATAAAGATGAACCCATCCGTGAACTGGTCGGGGCGCTCGGCACCCAGGGGTACCAGACCATTTACCCGAAAGATGCCAACGACCTGCTGAAACTGATTGAGCACAACCCGCGCATCTGCGGAGTGATCTTCGACTGGGACGAATACAGCTTCGATTTGTGTAGTGAAATCAATCAGATGAATGAATATCTGCCGCTGTATGCTTTCATCAACACCCACTCCACCATGGACGTCAGTGCCAATGAAATGCGCATGGCGATGTGGTTCTTTGAATATGGCCTTGGCGTGGCGGAAGAGATCGCCCAGCGTATCCGCCAGTACACCGATGAATATATCGATACCATCACGCCGCCACTGACCAAAGCGTTGTTTACCTACGTGAAAGAGGGAAAATACACCTTCTGCACTCCTGGTCATATGGCGGGAACCGCCTTCCAGAAAAGCCCGGTCGGCACGCTGTTTTATGACTTTTTCGGGGCCAACACCCTGAAGGCTGACATCTCTATCTCGGTGACCGAGCTGGGATCGCTGCTTGACCATACCGGCCCGCACCTTGAAGCGGAAGAGTATGTGGCCCGCACCTTTGGTGCTGAACAAAGCTATATGGTGACCAACGGCACCTCAACGTCCAACAAGATTGTTGGCATGTATGCTGCTGCGGCTGGCAGTACCGTGTTGATTGACCGCAACTGCCACAAATCCCTGACTCATCTGCTGATGATGAGCGACATCATCCCCATCTGGCTGAAGCCAACCCGCAACGCACTGGGGATACTTGGCGGGATCCCCAAACGAGAATTCACCAGAGAAAGCATTGCGCTGAAAGTAGCCCAGACCGACCGCGCCAGCTGGCCGGTGCATGCGGTGATCACCAACTCCACCTATGACGGCCTGCTGTACAACACGAAGTATATAAAGGAGACGCTGGACGTCCCCTCAATCCACTTTGATTCTGCCTGGGTGCCTTATACCAACTTCCATCCGATTTACAGCGGCCTGAGTGGCATGAGCGGTGAGCGGACACCGGGCAAAGTGATCTATGAAACGCAGTCGACGCACAAACTGCTGGCGGCCTTCTCGCAGGCTTCGCTGATCCACATTAAGGGTGACTACGACGAGCAGACCTTTAACGAAGCCTACATGATGCACACCACCACCTCGCCGAACTACTCCATAGTGGCTTCAATTGAAACCGCGGCGGCGATGCTGCGTGGCAACTCCGGCAAGCGGCTGATCAACCGCTCCGTCGAGCGGGCGCTGCATTTCCGCCGTGAGGTGCAGCGCCTGCGCGAAGAGTCGGATGGCTGGTTCTTCGATATCTGGCAGCCGGAAGGGGTCGATGAGCCAGAATGCTGGCCGATCCAGCCGGGAGAAGAGGACTGGCACGGCTTTATGGATGCCGATGCCGATCATATGTATCTCGATCCGATCAAAGTCACCATCCTCACGCCGGGCATGAGCGAGCAGGGCGTGATGGCGGAAGAAGGGATCCCGGCAGCGTTGGTAGCGAAGTATCTGGATGAGCGCGGCGTGGTAGTGGAAAAAACCGGCCCGTATAATCTGCTGTTCCTGTTCAGCATTGGCATCGACAAAACCAAAGCGATGAGCGTGCTACGCGGGCTGACGGAGTTTAAGCGCGCGTATGATCTTAACCTGCGGGTGAAGAACATGCTGCCGGATCTCTACGCCGAGGATCCTGACTTCTACCGCAACATGCGGATCCAGACGCTGGCGCAGGGCATCCATAATCTGATCCGCCAGCACGATCTGCCGCGCCTGATGCTGCAGGCTTTCGCCACGCTGCCGGAAATGAAAATGACCCCACACCAGATGTTCCAGCAGCAGGTGAAGGGGAATGTGGAAACGGTGGAGATCGGTGAGCTGGTGGGGCGCGTGTCGGCCAATATGATCCTGCCTTATCCGCCAGGCGTGTCGGTGGTGATGCCGGGAGAGATGATCACCGAAGAGAGCCGTGCGGTGCTCGATTTCCTGCTGATGCTGTGCAGTGTCGGGGAACATTATCCGGGTTTTGAAACGGATATCCACGGCGCAAGGCTGACGGAAGAGGGGCAATATCTGGTGCGCGTGCTGAAAGAGTAGTTCCAGAATTGTGCCATTGTCGCCGCGCGCCGGGCTGCGTAATGTAGCCGATGGAAGCTATTACAAAGGAGTCACTATGTTAGGTTTTAAGCAGGTTCATCACATCGCTATCATAGCCAGCCAGTATGAAGTCAGTAAATCTTTTTACTGTGACGTGCTTGGCTTCACCCTGATGGGCGAAGTGTACCGGGAAGCCCGCGACTCGTGGAAAGGGGACCTGGCGCTGAACGGCCAGTACACCATTGAGCTGTTTTCGTTCCCGTTCCCGCCAGCGCGGCCGACCCAGCCTGAAGCCTGCGGCCTGCGTCATCTGGCCTTCAGCGTGGCGGATATTGATGCCGCTAAAGCGCATCTGGAAGCTAAAGGCGTGATTTGTGAAACGATCCGCATCGATCCGGTGACCGACAAGCGCTATACCTTCTTCTCCGATCCGGATGGTTTGCCGCTGGAGTTGTATCAGGCGTAAGATAACGCCATACCGACCCGGTCAGGCATGGCCGGGTTGCCACTCCATGGGATCGAAATGTCACTGCTTCACCTTCAACAGCAACTTGCCGGACATCAGCGCCTGCTGGTGGCCTACAGCGGCGGGCTCGACTCCAGCGTGCTGCTGCATCAGCTGATCCGCTTGCGGCAGCAATTTCCTGAGCTTCAACTACGTGCGATCCATATCCATCACGGACTGAATCCGCTGGCTGACGGCTGGGCCATGCACTGTCAGCAACAGTGTGCAGAGTGGCAGGTTCCTCTGGAAGTGGTGAAAGTGAAGGTTGATAGGCGGAAAAAAGGCATTGAAGCCGCCGCGCGCCATGCACGTTATCAGGCTTTTCTCGACCATTTGCAGGAAGGGGAAGCGTTGCTGACCGCCCAGCATCAGGATGACCAGAGTGAAACGCTGCTGCTGGCGCTCAAGAGGGGGAGTGGTCCGGCTGGTCTGTCCGGAATGCCTGCTTATGCCCTGCTTGATACCCATCCGCATTTACGCCCTCTGCTCGCCTGCTCCCGGCTGCAACTGGAAGCCTGGGCGGCAGAGCATCAGCTGCAATGGATTGAGGATGACAGCAATCAGGACGAACGCTTTGACCGAAACTTCCTGCGGCAGACGGTGTTACCGCTGCTGACCACGCGCTGGCCACATTTTTCTCAGGCAGTTTCACGCAGCGCAAGCCTGTGCGCTGAGCAGGAGCAACTGCTGGATGAGTTGCTGATGGAATCGCTGAATGAGCTGGTGGATCGGCAGAATTCGCTGGCGATTGAGCCGCTGCTGGGAATGAGTGAAGCCCGACGGGGCGCGCTTCTCCGCCGCTGGATTGCACGGAAACAGGGACTGATGCCATCCCGTGATGCGCTGTTGCGGATCTGGCAGGAAGTGGCCTGCAGCCGTGAAGATGCAGAGCCATGCCTGCTGCTGGGCAGTCATGAGGTTCGCCGCTACCGCAACCGGCTTTACTGGCTTGAGCAAAGTGAGCCTTTACGCGATGCGATGATTGAGTGGCCTGCCAGTGAGAAGAGTGTGAGGTTGCCTGCCGGATCAGGATGGCTGGTGCGGACGGAGACGGAAGCGATGGCTTCTGGTGAAGAGGCAGCCACTGGCCCTGCTGCCAGCGGGCAGGAGGGCATGGTGTGTTCTGTGACAACAGAAGGAAAAGCCTCCGGCTCTTCAGGCGGAAAGACAGTCACCATTCGCCCTCCCTCAGAGCAGGAAAGGGTCACCGTGCACTTCCAGGCGCAGGGGAAATTTCATATTGTCGGGCGAGCTGGCAGCCGTCCGCTGAAAAAACTCTGGCAGGAACTTGCGGTTCCGCCCTGGCAGCGTGAACGCACGCCGCTGATTTTTTATGGCGATCAATTGATTGCCGCTGTGGGCGTCTTTGTGACCCGTGAAGGCAATCCCGGAAAGCAACCCGGCTGGCAAATCTGCTGGCAACAAGAGAAAGAGCAATGATCATAAAAACACTGCTGGCCCTGACGCTGGCTGCATCGAGTATACCGGCACTGGCGGCAGGGAATGTGCAGCCAGGCAAGGACAAATCTGCCCGCTGTCAGGCCTGTCATGGTGCTGCAGGAAAATCGGCTGCCCCCATCTATCCCAATCTTGCCGGGCAGAAAGCGGCTTACCTTGCGCAGGCGCTGCACGATTATCAAAATGGGGGACGCAGTGGCGGTCAGGCGGAAGTGATGAAGGCTTTCGTGGCGGGACTGAGTGACGGCGATATTGACGATCTGGCTGCTTATTATGCCGGTTTGCAACCCTGAAAAGGCTGTGGGCGGGAAGATCCCGCCCGCGTGGGTTTAATCAGACTCGCTGACGACAACAGTGCCCAGCTCCGGATGACTGAAGCTGGCAATATGGTCCAGGCGCAGTTCACGGACTTCACCAGACAGGTCGATAGCAAGGTATTCCACGTTCTTACGTGACACCATGTCCGTCGCTTTGGCCTTCAACTGCTCACCGTTTTTCAGGGCCAGCACCAGCATCCAGTTATTCTGACAGGCGAGTTCCAGGTTGTCGTAATCATCGCAGTTGATCGGTTTATAGGCTTCATTCGTCAACATAATCGCTCACCAATAAGTTTGCAGCAGCAAAAGCTGCCTGTTCCCTGATGGAAGAGTGTAGCTCAGTATTAGCCGCTACCTCATCAAGTGCTTTCAGAACGCAAGCTAATGCGTCCGGCACGTATCCCAGATCGCCGCTGCCGATTTCAGCGTATTTGCGACGAACTAATTCACAATACTTTTGCACGTGCACCTCAAGAGTTTTCTCTGGCGATTTAACGACTATAACACAGGATTTTACGTGAAATCAGCCCACCGGCGAGTGATTTGCTGTGTCAACGGGTTACAATAGCGGTTAATCAAGATAAGGAACCCCATGGCACTTAAAGCAACGATTTACAAAGCGATGATTAACGTTGCCGATATGGACAGAAATGTTTTTATCGACAGCAACCTGACGCTGGCCCGTCATCCCTCCGAAACGGAAGAGCGGCTGATGCTACGACTGCTGGCATGGGTGGTGAACGCCAACGACCGGCTGGTCTTTACTCGTGGGTTGAGTGCAGAAGATGAGCCGGAAATCTGGTTGCTGAACGATCACAACGGCATTGAGATATGGGTGGAACTGGGCCTCCCGGATGAGCGCCGGGTAAAAAAAGCCTGCAACCGTTCCGCCAGCGTTTATCTTTATACTTACAACGCCCGGGCTGCCCAAATCTGGTGGCAGCAGAACCAGAACAAGCTGCCGTACAATAATCTGACCATTCGCTTTCTGGATGATGAGCAGCTCAGTGCATTGACCGGCCTGGCGTCCCGTTCCATGAACCTGCAGGCCACGGTGCAGGATGGCACAATCTGGCTGTCCGACGAGCAAAAACACCTCGAACTGCGCTTTACCGACTGGCTGGTTTTCGGCAAACTGGCATGATTGTTTTGTCACGCAGCGTCACCATCCCGGACAGTGAGCTTGAGCTGACCGCGATCAGGGCGCAGGGCAACGGTGGTCAGAACGTTAATAAAAGCTCCACGGCTATCCACCTGCGTTTTGATATCCGTGCTTCAAGCCTGCCGGAGTTCTATAAAGAGCGCCTGCTGGCTGCCAGCCACCACCTGATCTCGCCGGAAGGCGTGGTGGTCATCAAGGCGCAGGAGTACCGCAGCCAGGAAATGAACCGGGAGGCGGCGCTGAAGCGGCTGGAAAATCTGATTCAGGAACTGACGGTGGTGGAAAAGACGCGGCGTGCCACCCGGCCCACGCTGGCTTCCAAAAAACGTCGGCTGGAAAGCAAGGCCCGTAAAGCCTCTACCAAATCACTGCGCGGCAAAATGCGTCGCGCTCCGGAATAAACCGACTTGCCTGGGGCAGGAGGAACCAAGTGAAAAAAATCATCGTGGCAATGCTGGTAACGCTGTTTTTCGGCTCGTTGCTCGGCTGCCAGAATCACGAGACCGTTTTTGCGGCACAAACGCCGGATACCATGATGCAGAAGTATCAGGGCGTTATCCCCTGTGCTGACTGCGAGGGCATTCAGGTTTCTCTCTCCCTGCAACAGGGCGGCCGCTACACTCTGAGCGAACATTATCTGGGATCGTCTGATGTCAGTAACGTGCAGCAGGGCCACTGGAGTCGTACGGCAGAGAAGCTGGTGCTGATTTCTGATAAAGGCGAGAAGCGTTACTTCCGTCCGCTGGATGACGGGCTGGAGATGATGGATACCCAGGGGAATCCGATTCAGTCTGTCAACAGCTACAGGCTGGCAGCGGTTAAAGAAGGCTGAGTCCGTTGCCAGAACAGTCGGCAAAGCGTGAACCTGGAAAGTGTGATGCTGAGGGGCACAGTGGGATGAAGCTTAAAGCGTTGTGCTGAAAGTCAGCAGGTAATAAAGCGGCGGTGGGCTGAGTGATTCAGTCCGCCGCCGTTGTTTTTATGCGTTCACTTCGCTTGCCAGGAAATCCAGGATCTCGCTGGTTTTGATCATGCGCTTTTCACCTTCGCGACGGGATTTGTACTCAATCTCTTCGCTGTCCAGGTTACGGTCGCCAATCACGATAGTGTGCGGCACGCCAATCAGTTCCATATCGGCAAACATCACGCCCGGACGCTCTTTACGGTCATCCAGAATGACATCAATACCTTTCGCACGCAGCTGGCTGTAAAGCTGTTCTGCCAACTCCTTCACGCGGAAAGATTTGTGCATGTTCATCGGCAGGATAGCCACCTGGAACGGAGCCAGCGCGGCAGGCCAGATAATGCCACGATCGTCATGGTTCTGCTCAATTGCTGCGGCAACGATACGGGTAATACCGATACCGTAACAGCCCATGGTCAGAATCTGGTTACGGCCGTCTTCGCCCTGCACTGAGGCTTTCATCGCTTCAGAGTACTTGGTGCCGAGCTGGAAGATATGGCCCACTTCGATTCCGCGCTTGATCAGCAGCGTACCTTTACCGTCCGGGCTGGCATCGCCTTCCACCACGTTGCGGATATCTGCCACGCGCGGCAGCGGCAGATCTCGCTGCCAGTTCACGCCGGTGAAGTGCTTGCCATCTTTATTGGCACCGGTCGCGAAGTCGCTCATTGCGGCCACGGTGCGGTCAATCACGACTGGCAGGGCCAGCCCTACCGGGCCAAGTGAACCCGGGCCGGCACCCACAGCAGCACGGATCTCTTCTTCAGACGCGAAAGTCAGTGGCACGGCAACGATATCAATCTTCTCCGCTTTCACTTCATTCAGCTCGTGATCGCCGCGCACCAGCAGGGCAACCAGACCATGGCCGCTCTCTTTGGTGGCTTTGACCATCAGCGTCTTGACGGTTTTCTCAATCGGCAGGTTGAACTGCTCAACCAGAGCAGCGATGGTTTTGGCGTCCGGCGTGTCGATTTCGATCATCGCCTGAGTGGCATCCGCACGGCTTGCCGCCGGGGCTACCGATTCAGCCAGCTCAATGTTGGCGGCATAGTCGGAACCGGTAGAGAAGACGATATCGTCTTCACCGCTTTTCGCCAGTACCTGGAATTCATGAGAAGCGCTACCGCCGATTGAACCGGTATCAGCCTGCACCGCGCGGAAGTCCAGACCCATACGGCTGAAGCTCTGGCTGTAGGCGCGGTACATATCGTCGTAGGTCGCCTGCAGGGATTCCTGCGAGGTGTGGAACGAGTAAGCATCCTTCATGATGAACTCACGTGAACGCATCACGCCAAAGCGCGGACGAACTTCATCACGGAATTTGGTCTGGATCTGGAACACGTTCAGCGGCAGCTGCTTGTAGGAGCTCAGCTCGTTGCGGATCAGGTCAGTGACCACTTCCTCATGCGTCGGGCCCAGAACGAACGGGCGTTCGCCGCGATCGACAAAGCGCAGCAGCTCGGGGCCGTACTGCTCCCAGCGTCCACTTTCCTGCCACAGATCGGCGGGTTGTACCACCGGCATGGAAATCTCGATAGCACCGGCGTTGTTCATCTCCTCACGCACGATGTTTTCAACTTTTTTCAGTACGCGCAGGCCGGTTGGCAGCCAGGTGTACAGGCCGGAGGCCAGTTTGCGGATCATCCCGGCGCGCAGCATCAGCTGGTGGCTGATCACTTCAGCGTCGGCAGGAGTCTCCTTCTGGGTGGAGAGCAGATATTGAGTAGTACGCATGAGTTACGATTCCAGTTAAGCAAAGAGCTTACGAATTAAGCCAGGCAAAAAAATTGCTGGCGGCTAGTGTACCAGCGTGTCCGGAGACTCAAAAGATGCCGGGGCATAAATTAACGACTGTCGACGGCGGTCACCAGCGTCCCCGTGGCGTTCACGCACCAGCGGACGTTGAAATCCAGTAGCCAGGCAGCATATTCGCGCCCGGGTTCTTCTCCTTTACGGTAGGCCGGGCGGGGATCCTGAGCGAGGACCTGGCAGATAAAGCGTTCAAGATGCGGGTATTTCGGTTGCTGGCGGGCAATCTGCTGCTGCGCATAAGCGGAGAAGGTCACCGGCATATCAGCAGCCGGAGCCTGCTGAGCAAAGCCAGCCTGCGCGTGTGGCAGAGACTCCGCAAAAGGCAGATAGGGTTTGATATCCACAACAGGTGTGCCATCAACCAGGTCCAGGCTGCCCAGCTCCAGGATCACGCCGCCTTGTTCCGTGCGAATCCCGATCAGTTCAACCAGCGACATGCCAACAGGGCTCGGACGAAAGGTGGAGCGGGTTGCGAAAACGCCCATCCGGGCATTGCCTCCCAGTCTCGGTGGTCGGACAGTGGGGCGCCATCCTCCTTCCATTGTCTGATGAAAGACAAACAGCAGCCAGAGATGGCTGAACGCTTCCAGGCCGCGAACGGCTTCCGGCTGATTGTAAGGGGCGAGCAGGTGCAATTCTCCACCGCCGTCCTGAATCAAACCGGGCTGGCGGGGAACGGCAAACTTCTCCTTCCAGGGAGAACGGATAGTGCCGATTTGCTGGAAGGAAAAGGAACTCATTGATTGGTCACTTTCAGCGCCGAACCCTGACAGATGGCCTGGCGATAGCAGCCCTGCGAGTTAGTGACGATTTCACACTTGTGAAGGAGTACGGCGTTGGCCTTCATGCCGGAAGCATGGATCTGCATCCGTTTACGTGCTGTGTTGATGTTCGGCGGCGAGCTCTGGCGGCTGCTCTGGCAGTCTTCACCATAGACTTCACCCAGGTCGCGGAACGGTTTGCTCACCAGGTCGCTGGCGTTGGTGTAGATTTTAACCGGCGAAGGACGGGGAGCGGGTTTAGCCTGTTCCTGCTCGGTTTGCGTAGGCTGCCTGAAAGGCTCAACTGGCTTATAAGGTTTATTCAGCAACGTACACCCTGTCAGCGAAAGGGCTAACAAACAGAGCGGTAAAACTCGCATGGGGGGATCCTTATGTTCGGTAAAAGTGGCGTTATTGAAACAAGCCCCGGAGGAAATAACAAGCGCTCAGAATGGAACAAAGCGGGCTGCAGCCCGCTTTGTTCAGGTGATAACAGGCGTACCGGCGGTATGTGCCGGAACTGAAGCCAGTTACCAGCTACCAGCCTTTTACTGCGCCACCGTTGAAGATTTTGTCAGCGGCTTCGCTCACTTCGTCAGACTGATAGGCCTGCACGAATTTTTTAACGTTTTCAGCATCTTTGTTGTCTTCACGGGAAACAATGATGTTCACGTAAGGGGACTCTTTGTCTTCAACAAAGATACCGTCTTTCGCCGGAGTCAGGTTGATCTGGCTGGCGTAGGTCGTATTGATAACCGCCAGAGCGATCTGCTGGTCATCCAGTGAGCGTGGCAGCTGCGGCGCTTCCAGTTCGACCAGCTTGATGTTTTTTGGGTTCTCAATCACGTCCAGAGAGGTTGGCATCAGGCCAACACCGTCTTTCAGCTTGATCAGGCCCACTTTCTGCAGCAGCAGCAGGGAACGGCCGAGGTTGGTCGGGTCGTTAGGGATGGCAACCTGCGCGCCGTTCTGCAGCTCATCCAGGGATTTGATTTTCTTGGAGTAGCCCGCGATTGGGTAAACAAAGGTATTGCCGACCGGCACCAGCTTATAGCCACGGTCCTTGATCTGCTGATCCAGATATGGCTTGTGCTGGAAAGCGTTGACGTCGATGTCGCCTTTGCTCAGCGCTTCGTTTGGCAGCACGTAATCGTTGAAGGTCACCAGCTCAACGTCCAGGCCGTATTTATCTTTCGCCACTTTTTTGGCGACTTCAGCCACCTGCTGTTCAGCACCGACAATCACACCGACTTTAATGTGGTTTGGATCTTTCTCTTTCTGATCGCAACCAACCAGCGCTAACGTACCAATCAGCGCACCCACAGCGGCAAGAGTTTTAAAATTAAAAGACATATCCCTTCCTTAATAATCAGAACGTACTGTTGTTTACTTGTGGGTGACTGCACGAACGATGCGGTCGCCACAGAACTGAATTAAATAGACCAAAACCACTAATAAGACCAGAACCGTATTCATCACTGTCGCGTTATAGCCAATATAACCATACTGGATACCGATCTGACCCAGGCCACCGGCGCCCACAGCGCCACCCATTGCGGAATAGCCCACCAGGGTGATCAACGTGATGGTCGCGGCATTGACCAGGCCCGGCAGCGCTTCCGGTAGCAGAACCTTTTTCACGATCTGCATTGGCGTTGCGCCCATGGCACGGGAGGCTTCAATCAGGCCGGCAGGCAGTTCCAGCAGCGTGTTTTCAACCATACGGGCAATAAAGGGCGCTGCACCGATAGTTAAAGGCACGATGGCAGCTTGCAGACCAATTGAGGTGCCGACGATCATGCGGGTGAACGGGATCATCCACACCAGTAAAATGATAAACGGAATGGCACGAAAAATGTTAACCAGCGCGGACAGTGAATGGTAGAGCGCGCGGTTTTCAATAATTTGTCCCGGACGGGTGACGTAAAGCAATACGCCCAGAGGCAGACCCAGCACGAAACCGAAGAAGCCAGAAACGAAGGTCATTACCAGCGTCTCCCAGACGCCGCGGCAGAGAAGAAGAATCATTGCCTCAGACATAACCTAATACCTCTACCTTCACGTGGTGTTCTTTCAGAAAATCTATGGCTGCCTGTGCGTCCGCTTCCGTCCCGTGCATTTCGGCCAGCATAATGCCGAACTTCACGCCGCCTGCGTAATCCATCTGGGCGCTGATAATATTATTGTTCACGTTAAAGCGACGGGCTGACTCGGAAAGCAGCGGCGCGTCAACTGACTGACCAGTGAACTCCAGGCGTAGCAACGGTACGCTGTCCGGGCGGGTTTCTGCCGACATACGCGCTGCATAATCATCCGGAATATCCAGATGCAGCGTGGACTGGATAAACTGCTGTGCCAGAGGCGTTTTAGGATGCGAGAACACTTCGCTTACCGTATCTTTCTCGATCAGCTCGCCATTACTGATAACAGCGACCTGATCGCAGATGCGCTTAACCACATCCATCTCATGAGTGATCAGCAAAATGGTGATCCCCAGCCGGCGGTTAATGTCTTTCAGTAGTTCGAGGATCGAGCGGGTGGTGGCCGGATCCAGCGCGCTGGTGGCTTCGTCGCACAGCAGCACTTTCGGGTTGCTGGCCAGCGCACGGGCAATGGCCACGCGCTGTTTCTGTCCGCCGGAAAGGTTTGCGGGCCAGGCATCGTGCTTGTCGGCCAGACCAACCAGATCGAGCAGCTCGCTGACGCGGGTTTTGATTTCGCTTCTGGGCAGCTTGCCCAATTCCAACGGCAGGGCAACGTTGCCGGCTACCGTCCGGGAATTCAGCAGGTTAAAATGCTGGAAGATCATGCCAATCTGGCGGCGGGCCAGCGTCAGCTGACTTTCTGAAAGGGTAGTCAGGTCCTGGTTATCGACCAGCACGCTGCCGGACGTTGGGCGCTCAAGCAGGTTAACGCAGCGGATCAGGGTACTTTTACCCGCGCCTGAGGCGCCAATTACGCCGTAAATTTGTCCCGCAGGCACATGCAGGCTGACGTCAGACAGCGCTGTAATGGTGCGTGTACCCTGCTGGAACACTTTGGTGATATGAGAGAGTTTTATCATTTTATTAGGTGATGCATTATCCGTGGCGTTTATTTTAGTGCATCCCGACCAGGGCGGAAGGCGAGTGGATGTTAAGGCATCCAGACGTCTGAATCAATCAAAGTCATTCAAACTGGCATTCTCGTGGTGAGCGCAATCATGCGATACTCTACGGCAAATTTAGTAGCAGGAGTTTCTACGTGGCAGACAAAGTCCCCGCAATTTTTCTGGATCGTGACGGCACGATAAATGTTGACCATGGTTACATTCATGAGATCGACAACTTTCACTTTATTGATGGCGTGATCGATGCGATGCGCGAGCTGAAGAAGATGGGCTACGCGCTGGTGCTGGTGACTAACCAGTCCGGCATCGCGCGCGGTATCTTTTCAGAAGACACCTTTATGCAGCTGACAGAGTGGATGGACTGGTCACTGGCCGACCGGGATGTCGATCTCGACGGTATCTACTTCTGTCCTCATCATCCGGAAGCTATAGAAGAAGAGTATCGCCAGCAGTGTGATTGCCGTAAGCCGCAGCCGGGGATGCTGTTGTCCGCGCAGAAAGAGCTGAATATCGATATGGCAGCTTCTTATATGGTCGGTGACAAGATTGATGACATGTTGGCAGGTAAAGCGGCCGGAGTCGGTATAAAGGTATTAGTTCGTACCGGGAAGCCGGTAACAGAAGAGGGGGAAAAAGCGGCGGATTGGGTGATTAATAGCCTGGCTGACCTTCCTGCAAGGATAAAACAGGGCTAAAAAGCAGCGTTGTGAACGAAGTTTCAGCGAACGAGAAAAAACTTCTTTTTTATGCTTGCCTTCCCGCGGCGCATCCCTATAATGCGCCTCCATCAACACGAAACAACGGCTTACAGGCCGCCGGGTTGAGAGGTTCAGGAAGCTGAATCTGCGGAGAAAAACTTCTGAAAAAGAGGTTGACTCTGAAAGGGGAAGGCGTAATATACGCCACCTCGCGACAGGCAGCCACGCTGCGTCGCACCGCTCTTTAACAATTTATCAGACAATCTGTGTGGGCACTCGCAGGATTGATATCAGCGTCTCCGGACGTAAAAAATAT